>CAZRFI010000066.1:12239-18381 GCA_964598905.1 uncultured Candidatus Sericytochromatia bacterium
CTGCGGGGGCTGTAATCATTGAACCAATCGCGGGTATTGACCACACTCTGCTGCATACGTGCAGTCCAGGTGCGCCAGCCAGCGCTGTTGAGGGTGGTTTTGGCCTGGATATGGATACCACGGGTGGTGGCATCACTGCCATTGGCGGTCATGTCTTTGATCGAGCGCAGAGAGCCTTCGAGCTTGTCGATGGCGCCGTCGTAAGCGCGGTTGCTGTCGAGCAATTTGTAGTAGCGATCGCGGGAATTGTCGTCGCTGTAAACAGTGGGGGCCCAAACGTGGGCACTGGAAACACCATTTTTGGCGGTGGCGTTAACGCTTTTGAGGGTTTCGAGGCCTTCAACGAAGACGCGGAAACCTTTGCTCTCTTGGATCACGCCCTGACGGACTTCGACCGCATCGGCTTTGATCGCGTTGCTGAGTTCAGAAGAGCTGATCTCTCCATTTTTGTCGGTATCTACTTTGTTTTTGATATTGCCATCGACTTGTAATTCGTCCATGACCTTATTATTGTTGCGGTCAAAAGAGCGGACCAACCACTCAGAATTACTAAAATTGATACTTCCTGCCATTGTCGGAATCCTCCACGGAATGTTTAACACTTGATTTCTATACTCTTTATTTCGCCCCAAAGCCGCAAAACATTCTTAAGCAACAACCAAGGTTAGATTAAAGAATATTTAATCTTAGATAAAGGTAATTCAGCCCAAATTCCGATCAATCTCTTGCAGACTTGCTGAAACAGGGGGGATCCAGGCTATAATCAGCTATGGCACATACACAGATCAGCATTGGCTTGGCCCAGATCAGCCAACAAGTGGGCGACAGTTTTTATTTCCCCTATTCGGTCGGGCTGCTACAGGCCTATGTCCAGGCCAAAGCGCCAAACCCAGAGCGTTACAGGTTTTTGCCCTTGGTTTACCACCGTCTGAATGTCCAAGCGGCATTGGCCCAGTTTGCCCAGGCCCAGGTGGTGGGCTTTAGTCTCTATGTCTGGAATGAGCGGCGCTCGCTGATCTTGGCAAAAGCCCTCAAAGAGGCCAATCCCGACGTTCTGATTGTCTTCGGAGGCCCCCAGGTGCCAGATCAAGCCGAAAACTATTTGCGCAATCATCCCCAGGTGGATCTCTGTTGCCACGGGCCAGGAGAACAGACTTTTTTGGAAATTCTCGAACGCTTCCCAGAGCCCAATTGGCAGGGCATTGCCGGAGTGAGTTATCTTCAAGAGGGCCAGTTTGTCCATCAGTCGCCGGCCCCACGGGCCTCAGACCTGAGCCAATTCCCCTCGCCCTATCTCACGGGGGTCTTTGAACCGCTTTTGGCCCAAAACAGTCAGTGGATCGGCCTGCTTGAAACCAATCGGGGTTGCCCGTTTGCCTGTACTTTTTGCGATTGGGGCTCGGCGATTCAGAGCAAGGTCTACCGCTTTCCCCTGGAGCGCGTCTTTGCGGAAATAGAATGGATCGCCCGCAACAAAGTCGGCAATGTCTTCACCTGTGACGCCAATTTTGGCATTCTCAGCCGAGATGTCGAAATTGCCGACTATGTGGCCCGCATGAAAACCCAATACGGCTTTCCCCTGAGCTTTCAAAACCAGACCGCCAAAAACGCCTCGGAGCGCGTGATTGAAATCCAGCGCATTTTGCACCAAGCAGGCTTGGCCACCTATGCCGCCATTTCACTGCAATCGGTGGATCCCCATACCCTCAAAAGCATCAAACGCGAGAATATTTCCCTGGAAGCCTATCGCAAGGTCCAAGCTGCCGCACTCGAAGCGGGGATTGTGGCCTATACAGACATGATCTTGGCCTTGCCGGGAGAGAGTTATGAGTCGTTTGTAAACGGGATCAACACGGTAATTGAAAATGGCCAACACACCAAAATCCTCTTTCACAATGCGACAATTTTGCCCAATGCCGAAATGGCAGCCCCAGCGTACCGCCAGCAATTTGGGCTTGAAACCACCTGGGTCAGCCTGCCCGGCCATACGCCCGCAGAGGATGGCATCCCCGAATTGATGGAAATCGTGGTAGCGAGCAAAGATCTTCCCCGTTCAGATTGGCTCAAAATGCATGTCTTTGCTTGGTTTACGGCCTTTCTATACTATACCCACAAACTGCTACAACCGACCTTGATGGTCTTAGAAAGTACCTCGGGGCTTTCTTACCGAGATCTGATCGCCCATTTTTGCCTGGCTCCACTGGAAGGCTATCCGGTTTTGCAACAGATCCGCGCAGGATTTGAGGACACCGCGCGCAAATACCAACAGGGCTACCCGATCAGTCAGCAAGAAACCCTGATCTGGACCCTCTTTGACGGCATGTATCTGACCCCTGATAACGCCATGCAGATTCAACTCTGGAATGCCAATTTAATCGATACCTTCTACAGCGAAGCCGGTGATCTACTCGCCCGACTGGTTTTGGAAAAAAAGCCCGATTTTGATCTGCGTCTGCTCGAAGAAAGCCTGATCTTCAATCGCAAACTCTTTCTGCGTCTCTTTTCCAGCCAACGTTTTCCGGTCGAAATCGCCCAACGGCAGATCCAAGAGACACGCTTGCCCCTGCATTATAATCTGCAGGAGTTTTACCAAGGGCGACAGCAATCTCTGCCAATTTTATTGCGCGAAACAGCCGAAACACAGATCCGAATTTAGAGCCGCTTGACAAAAATATACGAACCGTATAATCTTGTATACGAACCTTCAAACAGAAGGTTCTCAGCCAATACAAGAAGAGGTTTTTTATGGCCAGCGTCAGTACCTATCTCAATTTTGCCAATCAGACCGAGACAGCATTTCTCTTTTACAAATCTGTTTTTGGCGGCGAATTTACCTCCTTTCAGCGCTTTGCAGATATTCCCAATCTGCCAGGTTCAGAGCAAATGTCCGAAACAGACAAAAACGGGCTGATGCATGTGGAATTGCCCATTTTGGGAGGCCACAAACTGATGGGCACCGATGCCCCTGAATCGATGGGTTTTAAACTCAACTTTGGCGATAATATTTCAATTAACCTGGAGCCTGACACACGGGAAGAGGCCAATCGGTTGTTCGAGGCCCTCTCAGCAGGGGGAAAGGTCACAATCCCCTTACAAGAGATGTTCTGGGGTGCCTATTTTGGCTCCTGTGTCGATCAATTTGGGATCTTGTGGATGGTAAATTGCAATAACTAAAACTTAGGTCCCGACATCCAAACCGAAAAACAACGTCCCGCTCACCCAGAATCTGATACTGAGGGAGCGGGACGTTTAAAATAAAGCTGAAATTATTGAATGAAAATCGGCTGGCGCTGTTTGGCTTCAATCGCATCACCAATCGGATGGGATTTGACGTCCTCATCTTCGCGCAAACGCCCTTGCAGCATGATCAAAGCCTCCAAAACAGCCTCAGGCCGTGGCGGGCAACCGGCCACATAGACATCAACGGGCACAATCTGGTCAATGCCCTGAACCGTACAATAATTATTGTAAAAACCACCAGAACAGGCACAGGCCCCCATTGAAATCACCCATTTGGGTTCGGGCATTTGCTCGTAGATCCGTTTGAGAATCGGGGCCTGTTTGTAATTGATGGTGCCAGCCACGACCAAGAGGTCGGCCTGACGGGGGGAAAAGCGCACAACTTCTGCGCCAAAACGGGAGAAGTCAAAGACCGAAGACATCACGCTCATAAATTCAATCGCGCAACAAGCTGTGCCAAAAGGCAGAGGCCAGAGAGAGTTTTTGCGGCCCCAATCCAAGACAGCATCGAGACGGGTCGTGAGATAGCCCTCACCGGCAAAATCTTCTAATCCCATTTTAAAGCCCCTTTCTTCCAGATATAGACAAAACCGGCCAAGAGCACGGTCAGAAACAAGAGCATTTCAAACAGACCAGTCATGCCCAAACGTCTAAAATTCACCGCCCAAGGGTAGAGAAAAACAGCTTCTACATCAAAAATGATAAAAATAATGGCGGTCAAATAAAATTTAATTGAGACCCGATCTTCGGCGGTGCCCACCGTTTGCATAATCCCTGACTCATAAGGCAACCATTTGCTGGCACTGCCGGGGTGACTGCCGCCCAAGACCCTTGAAATAACAACAATCACCAGGGGCACAGCCAAAGCCAGGAAGAGCACGGTGATCATGGCCAAGGCATTTTCTGACATGGTTAAGTGCGTTCTTTCTGTTTAGTCTGCCCTTATTATACCCCGAGTTATACCCGTGGGAGACAGTCCCCTGAAATCGATTATAATAAGGGAATGGCACATACCCTCGATTTGCACCCAAAACTCAGCAATGATCCCTTTGCCCCCGAGGTCTGGATCTTAACCCTGGCCTCGGAGCAGGATTCAGGCCTGGAAAGCATTTGGCAAGCCTTGAGTCAGCTCTTTGAAAAGACCCGTGTCTATCTCTTGATTGTTTTTCACCAACAGGAGCAAGTCACGCCCAAACTTTTGCGCACACTGCTACACCTCGAAGAATTGGCCTGCGAATCGGATTTGCGCACTTTTTGGTGTGAATTGCCCCCCGCTTGGAGACAATTTTTACAAGAACAACACCTTGAGACCTTGCTCGATATTTACAGCACACGCGCAAAAGCGCTCCTGGCAATCAAATCGCTCTGGGAAGAAGAAAAACAGCTTTTCGGTGATATCCCCGCTTAACCCGGTTTTTCAGGCGGGAGGCACAGGCAAAGGCAAAGGCTGAGGCAGAGGAGGCAAGGGCACATCAATCGGTCCTGGCGGTTTTTCTTGGGTGGGGGGCAAAGGCCGATCAGGCTCTGTACCCACGGGCTGCAGTTTGTCTGTGCCGGGGGGAATCGGTGCATTTTCACTGGGCGAAATCACAGGACTGCCGTTTTCATTCAAAAGCTGAGAGCGCCATTCTTTGACAGACCCATCGGGGCGTTCTTGCAGGTAATTTTTGCCATTGCCACTGCGGTAGATATCTGAGTCAGAATCCAATTGCCGATCTCGGTTTTGGTCATAACCCACTTGCACCTCGCTGATTTGATCGCCTTCCGAATTAAAAGCCAGGATCACAAGAATGTTTAAAGGGGCATTGCCGCTTTTTTCGGGAACCACCACAGGAATGCGCACGGACTCTTTGAGTTTTTTAAATTCAAGTTCGAGCAAATGTTCGCCACTCTGAATAAAAGGCAAATTTTGCTCCAGTGGCTTTTCACGGTCCAAAGCTGAGCCATCTAAACTAAAAGCCGTATTAAAGCGCAGGGTCTGAAGCGAAGATGAGACCAGGGGAACGTTAGTACCACTGGGCAGTCGATTCAAAAAGGCGATCCGCACCTGTTGCAAATTGACTTTGTTTTGAGCCAGAATCGTTCCAACCCGCTGAATCAGTGCCGGAGGCAAATTGGCACAGCCCGAAAGCCCTGTCAAAAGGGCCAACGCCATTGCAGATTGTTTTAATCGTCCGGGTCGGGCAAACATAGCTTTAGTCTCTCATTTCTGGGTATCTGCTTCAGTGACGGGTGTGCTCCTTTGGGAGTTCCGCTTTGGGCAGATCAAAAGCAGATTATAACCTGATCATACAGCCATTGGTGAGATTTGCCCAAGCCTATTACAATAAAAAACCACCCGAAGGTGGCTTTTTATTGTCGCGTTCTATCTAGCCAACTTAAACAATACTTTGACCATCTTTTACTAAAGACAAATAGGCTGCTGCAGAAAAATCTCCGTTGGCCAATAATTTTACCTGGTCTTCAGTAATACCCTTGTTTTTTAAGCCATCGTTCATAACATCTACAAGATTACGCCCAGTAATCTTGGCGTCTTTACTTTCTGAAACAGTACCATTATTCATTACATCTTTGAGAAAAACTGCGACATTCGCCATCTGAGCCTTGGAATAGCCCTGTGCTTTCATGTATTCATGAATTGCCGCGGAAGAAGCTTTTCCATTTTTGACAGCCTCTGAGATTTCTTTCACTGGTTTACCCGATTTAGAAGAGGCGACCCAATTATCTCTCATACTTTTAAGATCATCTTTAAAAAGCAACTGGGCTGAACCTTTTTTAGTCTCAGAAACATCTAATTTTTCTTGAGGTTGCTTCCCCTCACCATCCGGCGCGGTTTTTTTAGGTTCCCCTTCAACGGTTCCTGCTGGTTTCTTTTTGAGAATGCTCATGGGATCCAAGCCAT
>CAZRFI010000067.1:0-17599 GCA_964598905.1 uncultured Candidatus Sericytochromatia bacterium
CGGGTGTATCATAGAGTATAAAGCAAGCCCTGAAAACGAAAGGCATTAAACCTATGTTTGGTATTGGTGTTCCCGAACTGCTCCTGATTCTCGTCTTGGCCCTGATCATTTTTGGCCCTGGCAAATTGCCCGATGTGGGCAAAGCTGTTGGTAAAGCCCTGGGTGAATTCCGCAACGCCTCCCGCGAAATTGAATCTGAAATCAAGAAATAACGAGTGGCATTCGCGCTCAAAAGCAATTACCAACCCTCAGGTGATCAGCCTGCGGCGATTGAAGCCCTCAACAAAGGCTTAGATGCAGGCCATCACTGTCAGACGCTCTTGGGTGTCACGGGCTCAGGCAAAACATTTACGGTCGCCAATGTGATTCAGCAGCAGAATGTGCCTACCTTGGTGATGGCCCACAACAAAACCTTGGCGGCTCAGCTCTGCAACGAGTTGCGGGAATTTTTCCCTGACAATGCCGTCGAGTATTTTGTCAGCTATTACGATTATTACCGCCCCGAAGCGTATATTCCCCAGAGCGATACCTTTGTCGAAAAGACCGCTGCCGTCAATCAAGAAATTGACCGACTGCGCCACTCTGCCACCCGTTCTTTGCTCGATCGCCGCGACGTGATCATTGTTGCGAGTGTCTCGTGTATATACGGTTTGGGCACCCCTCAAGAATACCTCAACGCCGCGATTCAGCTCAAAACCGGGCAAATGATCGACTTCAAAAAACTGCTCTATGCCTTAACCGAGGTGCAATACCAGCGCAACGATTACGAACTTTCGCGGGGCATGTTTCGCGTGCGTGGAGAAATGCTCGAAATTGGCTTGCCCTACGACGAACATGTGTTGCGAATCGAATTCTTTGACCAGGAAATTGAGCGAATATCCGAGGTTGACCCTGTCAGCGGTAAGCGTTTAAAAGATCTCAAACATGTCCGAATCTACCCCGCCAAACACTTTGTGATGGATCCCGAAGAGATGCAACGCGCTGTGCGTGACATTGAGGCAGAATTGGCGATACGGCTCAAAGAACTCGAAGGCGAAAACAAATTGCTCGAAGCCCAGCGTCTTAAGCAACGTACCACCTACGATCTGGAGATGTTACAAGAGGTGGGGTATTGCAATGGCATCGAAAACTACTCCCGCCACATGGAAGGCCGCTCACCGGGCTCCGCTCCTTCAACCCTGGTGGACTATTTCCCCGACGATTTTTTGGTGATTATCGACGAGTCTCACGTCACACTGCCCCAATTGCGGGCCATGTATGAAGGCGACCGCAGCCGCAAACAGACCTTGGTGGACCATGGTTTTCGCCTGCCCAGTGCTCTCGACAACCGCCCACTCAAATTTGACGAACTCTGGAAAAAACTCAAAAAGCAGATCTTTGTCTCAGCCACGCCCGCAGATTTTGAAATTCAAAACAGTGCCCAGGTCGTCGAGCAAATTGTGAGGCCCACCGGCTTACTTGACCCCATGATCGAAGTGCGCCCACTCGAAAACCAAGTCGATGACCTCATTGGCGAAATTCAGACCACAGTGGCACGGGGCGAACGTGTACTGGCTACGACTTTGACCAAACGCATGGCCGAAGATTTGACCAGTTATCTGGCCGAACTCAAAATCCAAGTCAAATACCTGCATTCAGATATTGATGCCATCGAGCGGATTGAAATTTTGAGCGATTTGCGCTCAGGCAAATTTGATGTCTTAATTGGTGTCAACCTACTCAGAGAGGGCCTGGATTTGCCTGAGGTCTCTTTGGTGGCCATTCTGGATGCCGACAAGGAGGGATTTCTGCGCAGCCACCGCGCCTTGATTCAGACCATTGGCCGCGCAGCCCGCCACCTTCAGGGCCGGGTGATACTCTATGGCAACAAATACACCGACTCGATGGCTTTGGCTGTCGGGGAAACCGAGCGCCGCCGCACCAAACAGGAAGCGTATAACAAAGAACACGGCATTACCCCCACGGCGATTGTCAAAGGGCACCACAACCCCCTGCTTGAGAAACTGCGGGTATCGGACAAATCTGAAACTTACCAGGCCAAGGTGAGATTGGTACCCGATAACGGCAATCTGGAAGATCTGCTCAAAACCCTCGAAGCAGAAATGCTTGCCGCTGCGGATATGTTGGATTTTGAACGGGCGGTCGTGCTGCGCGACCAGCTCAAAGAATTGCAGCAGCTGCATAAAATGAGCCGGGCTTAGCCATGGCTGAATTGCGCACGATCCAAAAAGCAGAAGTCAAAGACTTTGTCGGCATTCGCTATTTACTTGCTCTGAGCGACCAATACGCGGTCATTCCCTATCCTTTGCGATCACTGGGCCTGCAAAACACCGACCAAGACCTGTTTATGCTGGTAATTGGCCCCACGGGCATCTTTCTGCTCTCTTACCATTTGATCTACAAACGCGAACAATCCCAGCACTACCTCACCCTCGCCTACGATATCGAGCGCAGCGCAGATATGCTCGAACACTATCTGTTGCGCTATCTCTCGGGGCTGCCGATGATTCGCCAAGCGATTGTGGTCCACGATGGCAATATTCAGGGCCAGGCCACCGAACGGGTCGGGTTTGTGGGTTGGAGCAAGTTGCGGGCCTGGGTTGAAGAAGGCCCCATGCTCTTGGAACCTGCGACCACCCGCAAAATGCTGCAGGTACTCAAAGCAGAATTGCTCTACCAGCGGGTCTTTCGCTACCAGATCCTGTGTGAGATCGACCGCTCACCGGGGCAATTGCGGTATTTGGCGATGGACACGGTCGAAGATCGGCCGGTGGTTCTAAAAGAGGTCTTTTTACCCCAGGGCGCTTCCCACGAAGACTCCCATGCTTTGATTCGCGGTGCCAAATTGGCGCGGGAATTGCAACATGAGAATATTGTCCAGGTTGAAAATATCGTGCCCCGCGAAGACCGGGTGTATATTGTGAGTGAATGGTGTGAAGGCGCGATTTCGCTGCGCCAATACCTCGACGAGCACCCCGGCACCTTGCCGCTGACCACGGCGATTCAATTGATCAAGGACCTCTGTCAGGCACTGATGGCGGCTCACGCCAAAGGCATTATCCACCGCAATCTAACGCCAGATAACCTGCTCGTGACTCCCGAACACCGGCTCAAGGTCTTCAATTTTGACGCCGCCAAAAAAGAGGGCATGCACACCTTGCAGAGCACGGCCCTGAAGAAACTGACCGAAGAAAACCCGTATGCCGACCCCGATTATGCGATTGGCACCCACCAAGTGGATCAGCGTGTGGACGTCTACTCTGTGGGCGTGATTTTCTACGAGTTGCTGACCGGCAACAAACCCACCCATTACGATGAGTTGCTCTGGGAGCCACCCAGCAAGCTGATTCCCGGCCTACCAACCTATATGGACCGCCTGATTGCCCGTGCCATCAAATTTGACAAAGACCAGCGCTATTCTACGATTCACGCCTTTTATTCTGCTCTCGAAAAAGGCACCAGCGACCTGATTGGATCGCGCTATGAATTGCTCGGCAACGAGGTTCACAAAGCCCCCAATAGCTTGATCTTCAAGGCCCGCGATACCCAAACGGGCCAAATGGTGGCCTTAAAAAAATTGCTGGTGCCACCTACCACAGATTACCAAACCCGGCTTCAGACCTTGCAAATGACCCTCGACCCGCTCAAAGAACTCAAATATCTGCAGCACAATGCCCTGGTGCGTGTGATCGACACCCTGATTGAAGACGATGATGGCTATGTTGTAATGGAATGGGTCGAAGGCCGCAATCTGCGAGAGCATCTCAAGGCCTTGCCCAACCACGATGGCCTTTTACCCGAAGAAATCCGCCACATTGGCTTGCAGCTCTCAGATGTCTTGCATTATATCCACCAAGAGGGCTATGTGCATGGGGATATTAAGCCCGAGAACGTGATGCTCTCGCAAGATTGGAAGGTGACGTTGCTGGATTTTGTGCCCTGGAGCAAACAAGAGACTGGCACCCTGCAAAAGATCCCCAAAACAACCCGTTATATGGCCCCCGAGCTGCTCGAAGGCAGCCATATGCCCGATGAGCAAACCGACCTCTTTGCTTTGGGGGTCTTGATGTATGAATTGTTGACCCACCGCTTTCCCTATGATTACGCCCAATTGCGCAGCCAGGGCAAAGGTGAGAGTGGGCCTCGCCCGCTGCCACTCGATGAAAAAGTCCCCGAAGATGTGGCCCAAGTCGTGTTTAAAGCCCTGGCCTTTGAACGGGCTGGACGCTACATGAGCTTTGAGTCTTTTCAAGTTGATCTGGAAAACAAATGTGATGTTTCTGAGCCACCTGCCCGCCTAGAGGCAGCGATTCAGAGCCGTTTAAAACCCAGCAATCACGATGACATTCCCCGTTTGGTCTGGGTTTCAGCGTGTTTGGCAGTGCTTTTGATGGGGATTTACCTCTTTCAAGAAATTCAGCAATGGGTCAATCCCTCAGATATTCCCGTTCTCAAGGAGATACAGTATGAGTAAAGTCTGGTGGCTCTCTTCGGAGATCCTGTTAAAATCCCTGCCCGATGAAGACTATACCCGTCTTTTTCAATTGATGCATGTGGCGCCCTACGACGCCAATCGCACGGTTTTCTCGTCCAGTTTGCCGGGTGACGTGATCTATTGCGTTCGCCAAGGCAGTTTGCGTTTTATTCAAAATACCCCCGCTGGCAGTACCCGCCGTTTGGCCACATTGATCAAAGGGGATATGTTTGGCAGTCTGGATTTGGTCGATCAGGGCTTTCGCAGAGCCCAAATTTCAACCGAAACACCCGTGCAATTGTTGGTGCTGCGCAAACATTCTTATGAAAAGCTGATGAAATTCTACCCAGCCATGAGCGCCCGTCTGGTGACCGTGCTCAAAAAACATTTGGGCCAAAACTACCACCATCACCACGAATTGCTGGCAAAACAGAGCCGCTCCCGCATATTGCGGCTCTTGTACCACACCTTTGTTCATCCCGATTACCATCCCGAAGCCCATACCCTGATGGCCTGCCCACTGCGGGAATGGGCCGAACTGACAGGCAGCAGCAGTGAAGCGGTTGAATTGGTGATGGAGAGCCTGGAAGAACAGAAAATTATCCAAATCAAAGGCAATGGTGTGCGCGTCTTGGAGCCCGCATTGCTTTTGGCGCAGTCCCGGCCGTGAGAGCGCTGAACCTGACTCGGCTGCTTCTGCTCGTGGCGGTGTGGTTGGGGCTGGGTACAGCCACATTTGCCGCAGACTACCTCTCCTGGCCCAGCTTGACAGGTTTTGCCCGCTACAGTCCCCACGGAAGCAAAATTATCCGTCTCTCTGACCGTACCCTGGAACTCTGGTCCGGTAAAGAGCCCAAACGTCTCAAGCGTATGGGCGTGTCTCAACCCCTGGTAGATGCCCAATACAGCCACGATGGTCGATTCCTGGTTGCGGGCAGCGAATCTGGGGTGTATACCGTCTGGCGCAGCTCGGATTATAAGCGTGTTTTTGAACTCAAGGACCCCTCCGAAGGCCGTTCCAATCAACCCTTTACACTCAGCCCCGATGGCAACTATCTGACGGTCTGTAAACTCTTTGAACGAACGGAGAACAAAAAGCAGTGGCTGGATTTTTACCTGCATATTTGGGATCTCTCGAAGGGCCGCAAGGTCGATACCATTTTTGTCTCGCGCACCCCCAACCGCATGCCAGGGCATTTTCCTGTGGTCAGTGTCGCATGGCATCCCCTCGGGCGCTATCTCACAACGGCAATGGAATGGGATCAGGGCGAAGGCAAAATTACCCCCACCTTTATCCAAGTTTTGGATCTCTGGCAGGGCCGTTGGATTTATTGGGTGCCAGGCGCGCCACCGGCAGAATACAGCCAGAATGGTGAATTTTTTGCTTTTTTAAGTCCTGTGGATGCCAGCCCAAACCCCAAATGGCAAATTTCACTCTGGAATACCCGTGTAGACTTGTTCAAAACCCTCAAACCCCAAGGTGATCTTTCGATCGATTCGGGTTTAACCGTCAGCGCCAAAGGCAATTTACTCGCTTACCTTGTGGCCTATTCCAATAACCAGAAAGCCGTGTTTGTACATTCCACCCGCGATCTGAGTCTCAAAGCCCAGTTTCGCATTTCAGATTCAGCTGACAGTTTGTCGATCAGTCCAGACGAAACGACCCTCTTGGTTTCGAGTTTTTCTGATCCTTCCTTCGTGGTCAGGGTCTATTCCCTCCCCAAGCGCTGAGCCATGGGGCAAGCGCGTCAATTCTCCTCCTGCTTGGTAGCTTGTCTGGCGGTTCCCCTTTTCGCTCTGTTGCTGAGTTGTCAGAGTCAGAATGGCACGCCCCCTGAGCGGCAATTTAAGGTCAACCCCGAAGACCTGATCAGATTTCGCCCCCCAAATGTGGGGCCTGCGATCCCCAGTCCCATGCGCTTTGAGGAACCTGTGGCAGTCGCCTCGTATTTACCCGTCAACAAACGTGCGGCAGAGGTTTTGCGTACGCCCAACGGTTACCATCGCACCCGTCTCTTTCAATTGAGTGAAGGCATTCTCTTCAAACAATATGAAATCAAAGGCAAGAGCATGCCCCAAGTCACTATTCGTGCGTTGCGAATAGAGCCGAGGGCTTTTCCCAAATTGCAGGTTTTGTTTTCAGACACCGCCAAACGCCCCCTTTACTTTTACAAAGTGGCCCAGCGCAAACAAACCATGGCAATTATGAACTGGGGTTTTTTTGGCACCATTCCCGCTGGTGATGTCTTGGGCCAGCGTTGCAGTAAACAGGGCTTGAACTGTAAGCCAGGGATGTTTTTCAACTCTGAAAAGCGCACGGGCAAGCGCACGGACCGGCGCTATTTGCTCACAATCAACCGCCGCAACCAGGCCCAAATCCAGCGCGGCGGATTGGGGCCCCAATCGCATAAATGGTACAAAATGGCGATGGGTGGTGGCATTTTGCTCTTTGACCGCGACCTGGCATCTCACCTTTGGTTGGCCACTGGCCGCAAGCAATACAACTCTCTCTATGCCAGCTCACGCTTTAACGAAACCTCGATTGTCTCCGCTGGCCAAGCCGGGGATGTGCGCCGCAGCGCACCACGTTCAGCCATGGGCATAATGGCCGATGGCTCGCTGATCTATATGCAAATTGGCGAAGGCAAATACCGCCTCAAAGCTGGGGCCACACCCGCCCGGTTGGCTGTGTTGATGAAAGAGCTGGGCTGCATTCGTGCGCTGATGTTTGATGGTGGCGGCGCCCCCGTGATGGTGGTGCGCACCAAAAATGGGCAGATGTTGAGCCACACCCACCCCGAACACAGCCGAACCTCGAATTATTTCTATAACTATAGTTTTTTGGTGCTGACGCACTGATGGTGTGGGTTTGAGCCTATCTCGCCATCAAACTCGCCAAGCCCAGTAGCATCCCAATGCTAACCACATCCGTGGCCGTGGTCAGAAAAATACTCGAGGCAGTGGCCGGGTCGGCCCCAATTTTTTTGAGCGTTAAAGGCACAATTGCTCCACAGACCCCACTGATCACACAGCTGCCAATCATGGCCAAAAACACCACCAGACTGAGAATTTGCGCCTTGGGAGAATGCTGACCCGTGGCCACCACATACATACCCCCGGCGGCCACCAGGCCCACCAAAACCCCATTGAGCAAACCCAAAAGGGCCTCTTTTTTCATCAGTTTTTTTTCATTGATCGATTTTAAATCGCCCAAGGTCAACTCGCGCAGGGTAATTGCCAGGGCTTGGCTGCCCGTGTTGCCCGCCTGCCCGGCCAGCACAGGCATAAAGATCGTCAGAACCAAAAGCTGGTTGATGGTGTCCTGAAAGAGTCCGACCACAGCAGCGGCAATAAACGCCGTGACCAGATTGATTTGCAACCAGGGGTGACGCAGGCGCAAACTGCGGAACCAGTGTGTTGCCAAGCGCTCTTCTTTTTCAACCCCCACCATGGCCCCCGGTAGGGCAGTCAATTCAAACGATTGCTTTTGCTCGGCAATCAGCTCGTCATAGAGCCGTTTGACTTCCAACACTTTTTGTTCCAGCGCAATGCTGTACTCTTTTGCTTGCCTGTGCAAGAGGCGCACTTCCAGCATATTGTGAACCCGAGCCAAGACCTCACTGAGATCAAAGGGCTTGCTGATAAAATCTTTGGCACCCACTTGCAAGGCCCGCAATTTGTGGCTGGGCTCTGAGGTCACCACCAGCACAGGCAAATAGCCTTCGGGGTCCATCTCTTTAAGCCCTTCCATCACCGCAAAGCCATCCATGCCGGGCATGAGCAGATCCAGCAGAATCAGGTCAAAATCTACTTTTTGCTGCAGCTCGCAGACGGTAAGGGGATTTTGAGTTGCATGCAAATCCGTGTAACCAGCCCCGCTCAACATGCGTTTGAGCAGCAGCACATTGGCTTCGCGGTCATCCACAATCAAAATCTTGGCATTGAGAATATCTGAAGAACTAAGCATGGGGATGAGACATTTGGGTATTCATTTCTTGATCTGCAAATTGAAGGGCCGTATTCAGGATTTCGATAAATTCAGTGACAATAATCGGTTTGGTGACATAGCGATAAAAGCCTGCATTCATGGCTTTTTGAATGTCTGGCGGCATGGCATTGGCACTCAGTGCAATCACGGGAATATGTTGGGTAGCCGGGTTCGCGCGCAAAATTTGCAGGGCTTCTACCCCATTGATGTCTGGCAAATTGATATCCATTAGAATCACCGCAGGCAGCGCTTCAAGCGCCAGGGCGATGCCACTCAGGCCATCGACAGCGGTGAGCAGATGGAGTTCGGGGTTGCGAGCGACAATCAGGGTGATCAGTTGCATATTGGCGGGGTTGTCTTCGATATACAGCAAAGTGTGTTCTTTTTTTTCGAGTGTACTGGCGGGTGGGGGCAATTCAGGGGCCGACACATCTGATTCAGGCAGAGGGGCATCCACCTCATTGAGTTCAAATTGAAAGACACAGCCTTCTCCCACCGTACTTTCGACAGAGACAGTTCCACCCATTAACTCTATCAATTGTTTGGCCACCACCAGACCAATACCGGTTCCCTCTGTGCCACTGTTTTCCTGGCCAAGTCGGTTGAAAGGCATAAAGAGTTGGCTGATTTGTTCAGGGCTTAAACCATCTCCTGTGTCTTGAATACTCACAATGACACGCCCAGGAATGTGGGTTGAATAGTCCACATCCACCCTGCCATTTATGCAATTGTATTTGATCGCGTTGGAAAGAAAATTGAGCAAAATTTGTTTGATTCGGGTCCAATCGCCATTGACATAACAGGGTTGTTTAAACACTGGGAAAACGATTTGAATCCCTTTCTCTTTGGCTGTATGCTCTGTCATGCTTTGGCATTCAAGCATGATCTCTGAAAGAGAAACCGCTTCTAAACAGAGGGGGACTTGCCCCGATTCAATTTTGGCCAGATCGAGTATTTCGTCGATCAAATGCAGCAGATGCCAACCCGCTTTGAGAATGTGGTCAATGCTCTCTTTTTGACTGGCATGAGTGGGAGCAAGATCTGAAGCCATCAATTGGGAGAAACCCAGAATTGCATGTAATGGGCTGCGCAGCTCATGGCTCATGCTCGAAAGAAATTCAGATTTGGCCAAATTGGCTTTTTCGGCAAAGGTTTTGGCAAAGGCCAGCTCAGTATTTTTTTCTTGCAGAATATCTGAGAGGGCCTTGAGCGCCAGATGATTTTTGACACGGGCCAGGACAATCGGGGGACTGATCGGTTTAGTGATATAGTCAGCGGCGCCGAGTTCTAAGCCTTTTTTCTCATCTTCCATCTCCGTTTTGGCTGTCAAAAAAATCACAGGGATATGGCTGGACTGAGGAACATTTTTGAGTCTCCGACAGACCTCATAGCCGTCCATGCCAGGCATCATAATATCCAGCAAAATCAGGTCTGGGGGATAGTCTGAACAGGCAATTTTGAGGGTGTTTTCACCATTGGTGGCAACTTTGACCTTGTAGTGATCTTTGAGCAAATTATGCATCAGCGTCAGGTTCTCGGGTGTATCATCGACGACCAAAATGGTGGCTTTTGAATTGGGACTTGTCTTTTCTGGCTGCATGGATTTTAGCTGAACCTTTCACAGGCATTTTTTAGGGCGAGCTGCGCGTCCTCAAAGTCATAGGCCTGAATCTTGTCCTTGATGAGTGGGTAGTGCTCAGGAAAAGCGGTATTCAGAAGGTTTTCATTGGCAGTCAAGAGATCACCTGCTGCGGCATCAGCATCCGCCAGCAGGGCTTGCAATTGCTCACAGATCTGTTTGATTTTTTCCGGGTCAAGCGAAACAGCCATCAAGGTCTCTGCCTGGGGCAATTTTCGCTCAAGTTGATCTATCAAGCTGTCCAGCCTTTTTTTGAGCACCTTGATATGTCCATCGATGGCATACTGGGGCTTTTCTGCTTTGATTGCCCGCTCAAGCTTTTCTGCCACCGCTTGCAGCTCTGTCGCACCAATATTGCCTGAAACCCCTTTGAGCGTGTGGGCAATTCTTTCCGCCAATTTCCAGTCCTGAAGGGCCATTGCTGCGTCAATTTCTGCAGGTACCGTTTTCTGCCCTTCGACAAATTGGCGCAGAATTGAGAGATAGAGAGCGGTATTGCCCATGACTCGGCGCAGCCCCAATTCCAGATCCAAACCTGCGATCTGCGTGGGCAATGCCATTTTTGCCTGGGCTGGCTGTGTGCGCCTTACAACGCTGCCGTCACTCTCCCTCGGTGGGATCCATTTCAAGAGGGCTTTCCAAAGATCTTCGGGTTCGATGGGTTTCGCCACATGATCATTCATACCTGCAGCCAAGCAGCGCTCGCGATCGGCCTGCATGGCATTGGCGGTCATGGCTACCACTGGCAGGTCTTTAAAACGGGGATCTTTGCGAATTTCCAGAGTAGCGCTCACCCCATCCATAATCGGCATTTGCATATCCATCAGCACGATATCATACTCATGGGCTTTGACTTTTTCGATAGCGATCAGTCCATTTTCTGCCACTTCGACAGAGAAACCCGCATCGCGCAGTAATTCACAGGCCACTTCTTGATTGATTTGATTGTCTTCCACCAATAAAATTCGGGCCCCCTGCAAAGGGGCCAATAATGCGAAAGTGGCATTGGGCAACTCTTCTACTTGGATGGGTTGTTTGAGTTTATCGCCAATAATGCGCACGATCCCGTCGAATAACATTGATGCGCTGACAGGTTTGATTAAGACATCGTTCAAGCCAATTTCTTTGGCAACGGCAATCACCTCTTCCCGTCCATAGGCAGTGACCATAATCATCAGCGGCCTGTGATTAAGCGGCAGGTTCTTGATCAAACGACCTGTTTCAATTCCATCCATTTCTGGCATTTGCCAGTCGAGAAAGACAATTTCATAGGGATTGCCCTCGGTATCTGCCTGACCGACGAGGGAGATGGCCACAGGGCCAGACTCAGCCAGATCGACCTTAAAACTCATATTGCCCAAAAGCTCGCCCATCACCAGCCGAGCACTTTCGTTGTCGTCGACGACCAGCACACGTTTGCCCTGCATATTGCTTGAGAGCACCAAGGGCTGTTGTTGCTCCAGCCCCTTGCCAAAGCGGGCGGTGAACCAAAACGTGCTGCCTTTGCCGGGTTCACTCTCGACGCCCACCTCGCCCCCCATCAATTCAGCCAGTTTTTTGGAAATCACCAGCCCCAGGCCTGTCCCGCCAAATTTACGCGTGGTTGAGGTGTCTGCCTGAGAAAAACTCTGAAACAAACGCCCAATTTGTTCTGCACTGAGGCCAATGCCGGTATCGCGCACAGCACAGTAAAGCATGACCTCATTTTCGCTTTGTTGCTTGAGCCGCAAGACAATATCTATTTCACCCTGTTCGGTAAATTTGACGGCGTTGTTGAGGAAATTGATCAGGATTTGGCCAAAGCGCAAGGGATCACCGATCAGATGGGCCGGAAGATGTTTGTCCACGTCAAAGATCAGTTCTAGCCCTTTGGCTGCCGTTTTTTCGGCAATCAAGTTGGCCACACTGTCCAAGACTTTCTCGACTTCAAAATCAGTGTGTTCGACCTGCAATTTGCCAGCTTCGATCTTGGATATATCGAGAATATCGTTAATAATGCTCAACAAATGTCGGCCAGAATCTTGGATTTTCTTAATGTTTTCGCGTTGATGTGGCACCAATTCACTTTTGAGAGCCAAATAAGAGATGCCAATAATAGCGTTCATAGGTGTGCGAATCTCATGGCTCATATTTGAGAGAAAATCTGATTTGGCCAAATTGGCTTTTTCAGCCAGCAACGTGGCTCTTTCTAGCTCGCTGTTTTTTTCTTTGAGCATTTTTTGCACGGCATATTCACCTGTGACATCGCGAAAGACCAATACAGCGCCCACAATTTTGGCATCGCGGTCGCGGATTGGTGCGCAACTGTCAGCAATGGCATATTCTTCGCCATTGCGGTTAATTAAAATAGTGTGGTTGAGCATGCCTTGAACCGTCCCCATCAGCAAGGTCTGATGGATTGGAATGGGGGCAGGTAGCCGTGTTTCGGCATTGATAATCTCAAAAACGTCCGCAACAGGTTTTGCCAAGGCCTCAGTTTGGGTCCAACCAATCAGGGCCTCCGCCCGTGGATTTAAGAGGGTGATTCGCCCTTCAGCATCCGTCACCAAGACGGCATCATCAATTGAATTCAGCGTCACTGCCAGTTTTTCTTCACTGGTCTGCAAGGTCAAATTGACCGTCTGTAATTGTTGATTGAGGTTTTCTTGCATTTCAAGGGAATGCTGGGTTTCGAGGTAAACCAAGTTCTTAAGGCGAAACTGGGTTTCGCGATAGAGAAAATAGCCAAAGATCAGGGCAAAGAGCAGTATCAACACACTGGCACTAATGATGACCAGAAAGAGCAAAAACATATTGGCTTGAAATTGGGCGTCATGGGAGATCCAGGCTTTCTCCTCAAGATCAATAAAATCTTGCATTTCAACCCGGATGGAATCCATCAGACGTTTGCCTTTGCCCAGGTTTACTTCACTCAAGACCGCCTGAATTTTTTGTTTGCGGCGTAAATCAATCAGCTTGGCCATGTCAACCCGTTTGGCATTGATCAACGGCAAGAGCTGATCCAGGTGTTGCTGAGCAGCGGGGATTTGGGACAATTGACGCAATTCTTTGAGGTGGACGGGAATCAATTTGTCTGTGGCCAAATAGGGTTCGAGAAATTGGGGTTTTCCGGTCAGCAAATAGCCACGCTGACCAGTTTCGGCATCGCTTAATTCAAGCGCAAGATTGTTGGCTTTATTCAAGAGCAAATGGGTGTGTTTGCGTGCGGCACTGGCTTCCTCTATTTGGCGAAAGGTCCAGAACAGGCCGAGTACCAAAAGTGTGATGAACAAACAGATCAGAGACAGTGTAATACTGATTTTATGGGCTTTTTTCATGGGGACACGGCCTTTGGCGGGATGCCTTGTTTGATGGCGAAAGAGAGCCTCGCTGCAGCAATTTGAGGGGATTTGAAATGAAAATTTAGAATTGAAAAAGACAAAAACGTCTAATCAGGAAAATCCAAAATAGAAAAATGTTAAAAATAGAGAGAGGCCAAATAGGATTGATAAAAAAATAAATTTGACCTAAAAATAAAATAATTCTAAATAAATATTAGCATATTTATCTGAAAAACGTTGTTTTTTTGTCAATTAAATTACTTGATAAAGATCAAAAAAGGGCTTTTCAAGAATTGCGCAAACAGCCACAAGCCCTTTCTCTGACAGGGCTTGTGGCTGTGGTTCGCTATTTTAAATCGGGGATCCTGCGCCTGGCTTTAGCCGTTAGGGCTGCGCTTTGATCCATGCCATAGCCCCGTCAACAGAGGGGGCTTCGACGCGCTGCACACCGCGGGTGTTTTCGGTATCGGTATTGACCGAGATTTCCGTGGCGGCGGGATTGATTGTCACAAAGTATTTGGCGCCTGTCCAGCCCAAAGCGGCGAAACGATCTGCGTCAATCATGGCCTGGACCTCAGGGCCAAAACTACCCGTGGCACTCCCAGGGTCAAAAATCCAGGCTTTGCCGCGGCTGGCTTTGATATGGTTGATGCCTTTGACAAAAACAGCTTTGCGGAACGATTCGAGTTCAACATCGAAATCACTCCAGCTTTCGAGAACGGTGAGAATCTCAGGGTGCCAAGAGACATCCAGTTTGCCATCTATGCTGGTAATATTCACAGGCTATAATTCCTTTTTAAGCTTTAGTCTGGGAGTTTTGAGCCGACAAAGCTCATTTTAACACAGGCCTCAAAGCCAATCAAAAGTTGGGAAGTTGCGCGGAGACGAGAAAAATCGGGTAATCAACGCCTGCTTTGTTCACTGTGTGCACGGTTTCAAATTCAATTTGCTCAAAGCCATTTTGCTTGAGCAGGGACTGAATCACCTCTGGATCAAAACCCGCGTGAAAGACCCCTTCTGCTTCGGGGGGATGAAAATTGCCATCCTCAGATTCCAAATCAGCCAGGGCCAATTGGCCACCTGGTTTAAGATGTTGTGCAAATTGGTGAAACAGGAGTGAGGTATCCTCAACATGATGTAAAGCCATGGCCGAGACAATCACGTCAAAGGTCTGATTTAAGGGCGTTTCTAAAATATTTTGGCAAAGGGTTTCTACTTTGCCTTGGAGTCCTGGTTTGGCCTTTAATTGAGCCAGCATCGCTGGGGAAGTATCCACGGCAAAAACTTGAGCCACATAAGGGGCCACATGTCCACTTAAGAGTCCCGTTCCCGCGCCAAAATCCATCACGTGCATGGTTTCAGAAAAGGCAATTTTTTTTAACAGGGCTGTGCCAATGCCATTTGATAGCGAGCGCACCCTCTCTTGGGCATCCCAAGCTTGGGCTTTGTCTTTAAATAAATCTGTCATACGCAATTAAAACCTGACCTTAGTTCTTCTTGAATCAATATACCATACCCCCCACCCTAATAGAGGTTGCCCAAATGATTGCCGCCGATTAATCTGAGGATTTTTGAGGTACACTGTGGGTATAAAATTGTTTTTAAACACCTGTGTATATGAGGCCGCCATTTTAATATGACCATCGCCAGTTTTAACCCCGCCACCGAAGCCCTGATTCAAACGTATCCCGCCCACAGCGCTGACGAAGTCGAGATGCAGCTCAAACAGGCCCAAGAGACTTGGAAAATCTGGAAGCGCACTTCACTGGCCGAAAGATCCGAAAAAATGAGGGCACTTGCCGTTTTGATGCGCGAACGCAAAGAGCAATTGGCCCTTTTAATGACCATGGAGGTGGGCAAACCCATTACCGCTGCAAGGGCTGAAATTGAAAAATCTGCCTGGGTCTGTGACTATTACGCTGAAAATGCAGAATCGATGTTAAAACCCGTTCATGTCGAGGCCGGGGGCCGCAAATCTTACGTGACTTACAACCCGCTTGGTGCCATTTTGGCAATCATGCCTTGGAATTTTCCCTTTTGGCAGGTCTTTCGCTTTGCCGCCCCGGCCCTGATGGCCGGCAATGTGGGGGTACTCAAACACGCTCCCAATGTACCGGCCTGCGCCTTGGCGATTGCCGATCTTTTTATCCAAGCCGGTTTTCCCAAAGGGGCCTTTAGCAATTTATTCTTGGAAAACGACGCCGTGGGGGCTGTGATTGCCCATCCCGTGATTCAAGCTGTGACGCTGACCGGCAGCACCCGTGCAGGCAAAGCCGTGGCAGCTCAAGCAGGTGCCGCCCTCAAAAAGACCGTGCTCGAACTCGGTGGCAGCGATCCCTATTTAATTCTGGCAGATGCCGACCTCGAACAGGCCGCTCAAATTTGTGCCAGCAGCCGTTTGATCAATGCCGGTCAAAGTTGTATTGCCGCCAAACGCTTTTTGGTGGTCGAAACTGTGCGGCCCGAATTTGAAAAGCTTTTGGTGGCCGCCATGTCTCAAGCGGTGATGGGCGACCCCTATGCCGAAGACACCACCCTTGGCCCCCAGGCCCGCGCCGATTTGCGCGAGGAATTGGTGAGACAGGTCAAAACAAGTATTTCTCAAGGTGCCCGCCTGCTTTTGGGCGGCGAAGTTCCTGAGGGTCCCGGCTTTTATTATCCGCCCACAGTTTTAACCGATGTCTATCCAGGTATGGTGGCCTTTGAAGAGGAGATCTTTGGCCCTGTGGCGGCGATCGTGCCCGTCAAAGACGAAGCCGAAGCGATTCAATGGGCCAATCAATCGGTCTTTGGCTTGGGTGCGGCAGTCTTTAGCCGCGATCTGGAAAAAGCCGAGCGCATTGCCGCCGAAGAACTCGAAGCCGGTTGCTGCTTTGTGAATGCCTTTGTGGCCTCCGATCCGCGTTTGCCTTTTGGGGGGATCAAAGAGAGTGGCTATGGCCGTGAATTAGCGGATATTGGTCTGCGTGAGTTTGTGAATACCAAAACAGTGTTTGTGAAATAACCCCGATGCAGAAAATCAAAACCGGCTTGATTGCTTCAGCCCTTTTACTGGGGCTCGTTCCAGCGGCATTGGCAGGAGGGAATATGTTGCCCATTGTCGATTATTTAACGCGTTTTTCTGGCCAAAAAGTGACGATTTATGGCCGCTTAACCGATGAGATTCATCAACATAGGGTGATGCCGCCGCCTTCACATCAAAAAATCGCCTATTTCAGGCCAGATATCGGGGGTCAAATGGTGATTTATTTGGCCAAAGAGGCCCCCACGTGTCAGGGGCCCCTCAAACTGGTTGGCCAGGTTGTGGAACTACGCGGCTCCAGCAAGCGCCCTGGAGAGCCCCCCAGCAAAGTTGATCAGAGCTATGTTGAACACCAATTAAGTGTTGAGAGCAGCCTCTGTCTGCCTGCTCAGGGCCCCGAAGCCGATCTGCGCCTGTTGGGTTTGGCAGAGGCAAGTTTGATCGAAAAGCAAAAGGCCCGCGACAGATTGTACCAAGGCGGCAAAAATGCCATTCCACTCTTGATTGGTCATTTGCGCGATCTGCGCAATTATGAAATAGGCAAAACGCTGCCTCCCCCCCTAAATGCCCCCGCCCACGCCTCTCCCCCGCCCGCGGTTGTCGTCAATACAGCGGTTTCGGAGGTGGCGCGAGAGTTGCTCTATCACATCATTACCCCGATTTACAGCTCGCCATACGCCAGTCGGGGCAAGGTCTACAACAGCGATCTCTTTCTGGTCAAAGACTGGGAAAAATGGTGGGCCAAAAACCAGCACAAGTCCTTGGCTCAGATTCACACCGAACTTAAGCCCAAAGTGGACAGGTATTGGCAAAGCAAAGGCACGGCTCAAAATCTGGATTAAACCCCACCCTTAGGGCACAATCACTTTGAGCGGCGTGCCCACGGTCAAGGCATTGCCTGCCGGATCGAGAACCGAGGTCACACCATTGATCTGGATTTCGTTGCCCGAGGCAAAGAGGGTTTTGTCATGTTTTGCGGGTAATTGCAGCAAAACCCGTGAGTGGCTGGGATCCTGTTGGTCGTAAACGACATGTCCTCCCAACTCATACCAGGTACCCGAAAAGAGCGTGGGTTCGAGCTGGGCGGGTTTGAGAATTAAGACCCGGTAATTTTTGGCAGCATTGCGCGCTGTGGCATTGCCCTGATTGCCTGGGT
>CAZRFI010000068.1:0-7414 GCA_964598905.1 uncultured Candidatus Sericytochromatia bacterium
AAACTATTTGTTTTTAAATTACAAGCCCACAGCACAATACAGCCATGGCCAATTTCTGATTGGGTTTTGTAGTCAATGCCATCCTCTTGGGCAAGCCCCTGAAGAGAGAAGGCAATTGCCCGGCGCACGGCCCATGGATGGATCAGCCGTGTGACGGGCATTAGCAAGCGAAGCCCATGGATGGGCGCAGCGAGCGGCCTGAACGTCAGGGGCTTGCCCAACTGGGACCACCGCTCAAAAAACACAGAATACAGATGCCTCTGCCCCCTATTTGGGCCCCCCAGCCCTTCGTGGTATGATGCCTATACATTTTTTGCAGATAGTTTAAAGATACTTTGAAGACACAAGGGCAAAAACGGATCATGAAACGCAATCTTTTCTCTCTGGCCACCTGCGCGCTGGCTGCCACCACTTTGACCAGTTGCTGGGTTCCCCAGGTCATTCAAGGGGTGCGTCCCGAACTCTTCAAAAGCGCCGCTGAAATCCCCCCCGATGAATACAAGATCAGCCGCGATGAAGGCCTGACCGCTTTGGCCACCCACATGATCAGCATTGCCCAAGAGGCCTCCAACCTGATGGTGCTCACCCGCGGTATCAACACCCGCCGCCAGCAGGTCGAAAACCACATCTATTTCAACGTCAAAAGTGGTCTGCCCGACTGGTTTTTTAATGGCAACGACTACACCCGTTACGACGCGCAGCGCCGGGGCAATTACACCCTCAGTTTTAAAGACAGCCAAAACAAGTCTTACCCCTTTGACGTGTTGGCCATTTCCAATTATGGCAACAGTCCTTTACCGGCCAAGGTTTTCCCCCTGGATTTCTCCCATTACGAGCTGAGTGTGGCCCAAAGCCCCGCCAATACACTCGGCACCCTGAGCCTAACCCTCAATGCCAAATTGCCGCACCAAGTGCCCCTGCGTGGCAGTTTCGACACCACCCTGAGTGGCACAGGAGAAAACACGGGCCATCCCTATCTCAATACCATTGCCCTGCGGGTCGATGGCCGCGCCAGTCTCGATGGCACCGTCACCGACGGCCAGATCAGCTTCGATACGGTCTTTCAGGGCAAAGCCTATAACGGCTTTGGCGCCATCGACGCCCTGGGCTTTAAAAACACGGTGGATATCCAGCAAAACGGCCAAAGCGTGATTCAGATCCGCCGGGTCGACAAGCGCTGGGAAGTGGTCTTCAACAACCAAGTGGTTGGCACCGGCTACTGATCCCCGCAGCGCTGATCTGGCCATGAGCATTCTCGATACCCTGACTTCGCTGGTGGCCATTCCCTCGGTCAGCGGCCAAGAGCAGGACTTGGCCCTGTGGTGTGAGGCCTTTTTAAACGAGGCTGGCTTTCAGACCGAACGCCAAGCCGTGAGCTGCGAAAGCCCAAATCCGCGTTTTAACCTGCTCGCTGAAACCGGCGAAGGCAAGCAGACACTGTTGCTCTATGCCCATCTCGACACCGTCCCCCCGGCGGCCGATTGGCAGGGAGATCCCTTTGAACTGCAACGTGTAGGAGATCGCCTCACAGGTCTGGGGGTTTCAGACATGAAAGGCGGGCTGGCAGTGATTCTCGAAGCCGCCCGCCTGTTCCGGGCCCAGGATTTTAGGCTCAAAATTGCGCTGGGCGTGGACGAAGAGTGCTGGTCCCAAGGGGCCTGGACCCTGCTCAATTCAGGCTGGATCGATGACGTGGCCGCTGCGTTTGTGCCAGAACTCAGCATCGACAGTTTACACCCCACCCTGGGCCTGGGGCGTTTTGGTTGTTATAGCTACCGGGTCGAACTTCTGGGAGAAAGCGCCCACGGCGCGGTTCCGGGCCAGGGACTCAATGCCATTCTCGAAAGCGCCCGGCTCTTGCAACAGCTCACAGATCTGCCCCTGGCCCAAGACCCCCTCTGGGGACGCGAGCAGATACTGGTGCGGGAAATTAGCGGCGGCCAAGCCAGCCTAAGTGTGCCCGACCGCTGCAGTTGGGTGCTCTCCTGCCTGGTGCATCCGGGCCGCGAAGCCGAAGAGCTCAGGGTGCGTTTGGCAGACTTTTTACAGGCCTGGACCCGCTGTGAGGTTTCTGTGGCACATTTGGAACGCCCCACGCCGATGGCCCCAGGCTACTGGCTTTCGCCGACACATCCCCTGGTAGGGCGGGTACAGAACCTGATGGGGCGTTTTCGGGGACAGGTCTTGCCCGAGGTGATGGGCGTCTCCGTGGCCGATGAAAATATCCTGGCGCGAAGTGGCAAACCCGTTTTGAGCCTGGCACCTGTCGGAGGAAATTCGCACAGGGCCGATGAATGGCTCAGCGCCAGCAGTTTGCAGCAGACCCTGAGCCTCTACCACGAATTGTTGCGGCGGGGAGACTCGCTGATCCGGGTGGCCACCCAGACCCCACAGTGAATGTGAGATTGAATCGATAAGCTTGAATTTAATCGACTTAGTGGCTGGCCGTGACCAAAATCCAATAGACCATCTCCAAGCCAAACATCAGCTTGGCCGACATGCCAAAGACCCCCGCACAGGCGCCCAACGTCGCTTTGGTGACTTGGCGGAAGGAGACAAAGCCCTTGGCCTTGAGTTCGCCAATCAGGGCCCCCAAGAGCGAGCCGACAATCATGCCGCCAATCGAGCCCAAAAACATCCAGAGAATAAAACCACCAATAAAACTGCCGATCACCACCCCCCAGAGTGATTCTTCAGCCACACGGAAATACCAAGTACGCAGACTGGCTGAATAAAAATCCGAGGCAAAACCCAGGGCCAAAAGCAGGCCCAAGATCACCAGCAACAGATAACGGGGCTCAGGTGAAAGCTGCAACTCCCAGACAAAGCCACAGGCCATGATCAAAAACAGACCTGCCGAACGCACAAAGATCGAACGATTGGTCTGAAAAAAGATCAGGCAGAACAAAGCGGCTGCCAGCATCAAAAGCAGAGGAATTTTCACGGCCCGGTTACGGGTTCGGCTTGTGCTCGACGTCGGCTTCCTTGCCATAATTGGCTTCGGGAACCAGCTTGGGATCGCGCACAATCACCGGTGTCACAATAAATACCAACTCACTGCGTCTTTCGAGAAAGTCGACAGTTTTGAAGAGATAACCCAGAAAGGGAATATCTCCCAAGAGCGGGAATTTTTGATTGACTTCCTGCTTGTCATTTTTGAGCAGACCGGCAATCACAATCGTCTGATTGTCGGGCACACGCAGGGTGGTTTTGGCCCGGCGGGTTTTGAAAGCCGGTACCACAAACGAACCGCCCTGGAGCTGATTGGCAATGGTGACACTGTTGGCTTTGTCGATGTCTGAGACTTCGGGGCTCAATTCCATTTGAATAATATTCGAGCCTTCAACCTGGGCTTTGAGATTGAGATGGATCCCAAACTCGCGCCATTGCACATTGATCCGGTCGCGGTCGGTGATAATCATGGGCAACTCGCCGCCTGAGAGGAAACTCGCCTCTTTGCCATTGAGCACAACCAGGGTGGGTTCAGCCAAAACACGGGCTTTGCGGTCATTGATCAGGGTGTCGATTTTGGCGTTGAGGGTGGTCGTGCGCAGGGGCAGGCCAAAGCGAAAGGGGGCCGTGGGAACCGCCTCTTGAAAGGTGACAAAATCTGACCAATCGATGCCAAATTTACCATCAGAGCTGGATTCCACCTCTAAAACCTTGACCCGCACAGCGATTTGCTCACTGCGGGCATTGGGGGAAACCTCAATCACATAATTGATCGGCTTTTCGCTGCGCTGGGTCCAGATCAGCATATTGGTCACACCGGGTTTAAGCGCGGTGACCACGGCATAGCGGTCTTGACCGGGGGGAACAACCACCCGTGCCATACTGCCATCGCCCAAGACAAAGGTACTGATGCCATCAGGCACCTGAAACGTGATCACCTGCCCGAGGGGAATCACCAAATTGGGGGTGGTGGTGGGAGATTGCTGGGCCATCGCCGACTGTGAAATGGCGGGACTAAATCCCAGAGCTGTGGCAAGTGCCAGGGCAGAGAGGGTCTTTCCAAAACGAAGCCAACGTTTCATACGCGTAACCTTTGTGCATTTATCATTGAATTGTTTAAGCCATTATAGCAGCAAAACTGCTTGAATTATCAGGGGGGGTAAAGTTCTATTCCCAAGCGCAGGCTGTTGGACTCCCAGTCTAAACGGGTTAAAATAGGCTCAAATAACCCTTCCAAGCTTGATTCGAGTACGCTTGGTTTCAGAATCTGTCCCAGGAGGAACGACTGTGCCCCAAGACCGCTGCCCGGTCTGTCATACAACCTGGCCAGAACCCCTTCTCAGCCATTGCCCAGGCTGCAAGGCAGATATTCCCAGCTACTTTCAAAACACCCTGCCCGAAGGCACGGTTTTGCATGGCGGGAAATACCGTCTCAACAGCGTTTTGGGCAAAGGAGGCTTTGGCATTACCTACCGGGCAGAACACCGCCTGCTCAATCAAGCCGTGGCGATCAAAGAGTTTTTTCCCCAGCGCTGCATGGAGCGCAACCCCGATGGCTCGGTTCAGATTCAGCCGTTTTGGAGTGGGGTGGTGGAAAGCAGCCGCAGGCGCTTTCTCGAAGAGGGACGCATGCTCTACCAACTGCGTGAGCCCGGCGTGATTCGCTGCCAAGATCTGTTTGAGGAAAACGGCACAGCCTATCTGGTGATGGAATACCTGCAGGGCCAAACACTCGAACAAATGCTCTTGCGCTCTCCTGATAACAGACTCAGCGCCGAACGCGCAGGCCACATTTTCAAACAATTGCTGGCGGCGCTGCGCTCTTTGCATGCCCAGGAAATTTTGCACCTGGATATCAAACCCGACAATATCTGGATCCGTGAAAACGGCGAAGCCCTGCTCTTGGATTTTGGCTCTTCCTTGCGCGGTTTGGCCAATGCCGTGCCACAGGTCTGCACCCCAGCGTATGCCCCCGTGGAGCTGATTTCTTTGGACTTTCCCACAGGCCCCTGGACAGATATTTTTCAATTGGGTATGGTCTTTTATGTCGTTCTCTTGGGCCAGATGCCCGCAACAGCCCTGGAGCGACTCAAAGGAAGTGAACTCAACTTTGCGCAGTTGCCCAGCGCTCAGCAAGTGCAATTGCCCGCTCCTTGGCAAACGGTCTTGGAGAGCGCGTTGGGGCTTTTGCCCAGTGAACGGCCGCAAAACGTGGCAGAATGGTTGATCAAAATTCAAAATCCGGCTCCAGCCAAGCCTCCCACGACAGCCCCCACACCGCTCGACCCCAAAGCAGAGAAAATAGAGCCTGAGAACCCAACGGATCAGACAATCAGCCCCTCTTTGCCCCAGATGGTCTTGCACCCGATTGAGAGCAAAGGTTTACTCTGTCTGGCATTGAGTCCCGATGGCAAAGAGGCCTTCGTGGGCGGGCAAGATCAGCGGGTCAAGCGCTGGGAGCTTGCCACAGGCCGCCTCAAGCAAGTGTTAAGTGGCCCACAGGCCCCGTTGATCAGTCTGGCCTGTTCAGACACGGGCCAAATTGCAGCCGGAGACAGTGCCCACGAACTACATCTCTGGGAGCGACAACCTGGGCAGCCGGAATACGTTTGGCGCTTCAAACCCGACGCCCACCAAGACCGGATTACCGCGCTCTGTTTTGCCCATGAAGGCAAAATATTGCTCTCTGGCGGCGCGGATAAAACCCTGATCTGCTGGGACAGCCAAAGCCTCACCCCACTCTGGAGCCAGAGCCATTTCAGCCATTGGATTCAGGCCCTGGCCAATAAAGGCAAACTGCTCTTGGTGGGCTGCAGCAACGGTCAAATCCATCTGCTCGATCTCGCCAGTGGCAAATTACACAAAACGCTGTCAGGACACAGCAGTGGCATCACGGCTCTGCGCTTTGTGCCCGGCAAGGCCGAAGCCATTTCAAGCAGCTGGGACAAAACCCTCAGACATTGGGATCTGCGCACAGGCGAAATGCGCCAGATCTTTCAGGGCCACAGCCTAGATGTCACCAGTCTGGATCTGTCTACAGACGGGAATTGGTTGGTCTCGGGCAGCTGGGACCGCTGCCTCAAAAGCTGGGATTTAAACGGCAATTGCACAGCCCATTTACAAGAGCACAGCGATTATGTCACCGACGTGGCAGTGATTCCCAGCCAAAAGCCAGGCCAAAAGCACTGTCTCTCGATCAGCAAAGATGGCACCCTGATCCGCTGGGATATGCTCAAGGGAGAATGGCTGTACAAGGCCTGCAGTCAGGCAGATGGTGTGTACACAACCCTGGGCCACCAAGGCGCGCTTCAGGCCTCTGATTACCAGGCGGCAGCCCGCGTGATCCGAACCCTGGAAAACCAGCAAACCCAACCGCTTAGCCCAGAACACTATCAGGCAGCCTGCCAATTGGGTATGGACAGCTAAAACGCCCCAGAAATCGGACTCAAACGGCGGGTGTGGAACGCCGACGCAGTCGCCGGGTCAGCAGGGCGATCACATGGCCCACTTCAGGATCGCGCAAGAGTATCAAAATACCGAGATAAAGCGCCCCCAAAAGCCCCAGACTGGCAAACGTACCCACACTTTGCCAAGGGCCCAAGCGGGGCAAATAGAGCAAACAGGCGAGACCTCCCAGTCCCAAAGGAATACAGCTCAACAAAACCCGGCCCAAATGCATCCAGGAGGCCCGCTCAAACCAGGGGCCAATGCGGCGGCGCAGCAAAAGGGTCAAGACCAAAAAATTCAAACCAGTTGAAAGCGAGGCAGCCAGAGAAACCCCTCCCACGCCCATGCGGGGCGCCAAGAGCCAGCTAAAGACAAACATGCCCACAATCGAGACAAAGGTGGTTAAAAAGGGAATACGCGCATCTTGCAGGGCGTAAAAGACCCGGATCAGCAGATCGCGAATGGCGTAGGTGGTAATACTGAGCGAGAGAAAGAGCAGCGCCTGGTGGGTCAAAGCCGTGTCTTCAGCCGTAAAATTGCCTTTCTGGAATAAAAAAGCAATCAAAAATGGGCCCCAAAAGATCAACATCAGCGTGACCGGCAGGGTAATCAACAAAACCGGTCGCAGGCCTTGATTGAGTTTTTCTTTGAGGCTGACATAGCCATCATCGGCCTGGGCGACCGAGCTGAGCAGAGGCAAAAGTGGCACCAACAAAGCGGTTAAGAGAATACCCAGGGGCAATTGCAAGAGCCGGTTGCCCAATTGAAAGGCGCTGATGCCCTTGTCTGCAGCCCCTGCAAAGAAATAGATCACAAAGAGATTGACCTGGCCCACGGTTGAACTCAACATCGCCGGAAAGAGCAGATGCAATAAGCTGTGAAAAAGTGGGTGTTTAAAATTGATCCGCAGACGCCGGGGCCGAAAGCCACGCAAAAGTGGAATCAGTTGCAATAAAAGCTGGCAGACAGCGCCGATCAGCGTGCCCCAGGCCAGGGCTTGGGCCTGTACCAAGCC
>CAZRFI010000068.1:7514-12252 GCA_964598905.1 uncultured Candidatus Sericytochromatia bacterium
AGCAGGCAGGCAATCGCCCCCATCAGCAAGGCCGTAAACAGCAGCGTGGTATCCAACACAGTTTGATAGGTCTCTTGATCGCCCTCTTCCCAGGGACGGGTCAAGGTCGAGATCACGGCCGAATGAAAAGGTCCATTGAGGCCCCCCAGCATCAACAGCGCAAAACTGCCGGGGATCATATAAGCGGTATTGTAAGCATCGGTGACGATACTCAGCCCGCAATAATAGGCAAAGACCATGTCACGCAAGAGCCCCACACCTTTGGAAAGCAAGGAGAGAATCGCGATTAAACTGGCTGCACGCAAGAATGACATGGCGCTTGTCTGAAACCCTTTAAATTAATAATGTGTTAAGTGTAGCGCTTTAAAATTAAATATGCCGGGCTTTATGTTATATTTTTGTTAAGTAGGAAAAGTTTATCTGGGTAGATCGCTGATAATGGCACAAGGCGAAGTATAACTTTTTAACCCAAATACTGAATATTAAAATAGCCATTTCTGACTGGTTTTGAAAATGAAGAGGAGAAGACTCACATGGGATTAGGTGATTTAAGCTTTTCAGCCGTAGCCTCCCTGCGCTCAATTGACGAATGGATCGCAGTATTGAATTCAAATATGTCCGGTGCCGGCCGCGTAGGCTACAAAGCAACCCGTGTTAAATTTGAAGGTGGCGCTGTTTCTACCGGCAAACCCACCGTATCCCCCCGTCTCGGTGTGCATATCGCTGAACAAAGTCTGGGCATTGTCGAAACCACCCTGGATTTCAACCAAGGTGCCATTACTGCCTCCACTGACTTTACCCATTTGGCCATTCAGCAAACCAGTGCAGCTCCTGCCTTCTTTGTGCTGAACAGCTTGGCTGACGGTACAGGCACAAACTATTACACCCGCGATGGGGAATTCCACTTCAATACCGAAGCGCCTCCCCGTTTGGTAAACAGCCAGGGTTTGTATGTTATGAGCCAAGACAATGACGCTGTGATGCTCTTTGATGACGGCGATGCCCTGGCCGGGGAAACCAATGCCGTGGGCACCAATGACGAAGATGTTTTCAACGGTCAGATTCTGTTGGATCACCTCCGTGTCCAGATCGTCAACAATCCCCAGATGGAACTGCAATTCTCGCGTTACGGTTCAACCATTTTTGAAATCTCACCCGGCGCAGTCTTCCCCGTGTTCAGCCTCTTGGACGTCAACGGCAATTATAACGATGCCTTTGGCAACCCGTCTGGTCGTGTGGTTCCCAACTCGCTGGAGGCCTCCAATGCCTCATTGACCCAGACCGTTCCCGAGTTGTCGTTGGCACAAAAAATGTACTCAGCCATTACCAAGGTGATTCAGGTTTCGCTCTCGAATATCGATACGGCTTTGAGCTTAATTCGCTAAAACGCTCATTGGCCAGCGGGCGTCAAACAACGCCCAAACAAAAACCCCGCACAACGGCGGGGTTTTTTAGTGTGCGGTTCAGTGGCCTTGCGGGAATTAGCGGGAAAAGCCCTCTTTGACCACTTGCTCACCCGAAAAGGTCAGCGAATAAGACAAATCCGTGCTGCCCATGGTCTGGGTTTCACTTAAAAATTGTTGATTGACCAATTGGGTCAAGGCCTGCTGCACATCGGCCTCTTCTTTGCCGATCCGATTAAAAATGGTCTGCATCAGATCCCAGCGGGTAAACAAATTCTTTTGTTGAAAGCGCTCCATATAGAGCCCCACCACCAAAACCACATCGGCAATTTCTTTGGGCTCTTTGGTTTTAAGAAACTCAGCCAAGGTGGGCAAACGGCGTCCACCCGCTGGAGCTTGGGTCGCAGAGGCAATGTCTGCAACACGCGCCGAAGGAGCCGATGGTGCATGGTCCGCGTTGGGCATCAAATTCGCAGGCAAGTCTCCCGCAAAGATCTGGAGCCATTTCTCTACCTGGGTTTCAACAAAGATCCGATCGCCACCAAAGTGAATTTCTTTGTCTTTGATCTTCAGGCCAAATACATATTGCATATTATCATTTGCCATAAGGGACTCCTTGGTTCTGCGTTAGAATGAATAATACCCATAGGATACAAACAGATGCAAACAATGTGTACCACGAAACGGATTAACAGTAAATACATCGACACCGGAACCACTTGGTTGGTCGATCACTGTTTGTTGATCGACCAAACCGGTAAAGTCGAAAAGGTCTGCTCCCAAGCCGAAGCCGATGCCCTGAATCGCCAGTATGAAGTGGAAGAAGAGTTGAACTTTCCCCACTCCCTGTTGATGCCCGGCTGTGTCAATACCCACAGCCACGCCTTTCAAGTCCTGCTGCGCCCCACCACGGGCCAACCCCAGCATTTTCAAGATTGGGTCGAGCGCTTTCTCTATCCCCTGGTGCTGGAACTCGACGAAGACAGTCTCTATGCTTCAGCTCTGCTGGTCTTTAGCCAAATGCTCAAACAGGGCATCACCACCGTCGGCGAATTTTTTTATTTGCACAATCTGCCCGATGGTGCCAGCAGCCGCCAGCGCAACGTCAAAGCCGTATTACAGGCCGCCCGTGATCTGGGCATGCGTATCTGCCTGATTCGCGCTCTCTACGATCAGGGCGAAAAAGAGGGGCAAAGACGCTTCAAAGAGCCCTGGGAGCAAGCCATCGAGCAGACCCGGCAATTGGCCCTGCAATATGCCGATCACCCACTGATCTCGGTTTTGCCCGCGCCCCACTCACTCCACGGGGCCTCCGCTGAGCTGATTCAAGCTGCCGCTGCCCTGGCCCAAGAACAGGACACGCCCTGGCATATTCACTTGGCAGAGCAAAAACACGATCTGGAGCTGGCCCAAAGCCTTTATGGAACAACCCCTGTGGGTGCCCTCGAAAAATTGGGTGTCTTGGACCAGCGTACCGTTTTGGTACATGCGATCTGGTTGAGTGAAGCAGACAAAGATCTGGTGGCCCAAAAACAGGTGGGAATAGCTTATAACCCGATCACCAATATGGCCCTCGGCGATGGCGTGGCGGATTTGCCCGGATGGGTCAAACGCCGGGTCTGTGTTGGCCTCGGTACCGATGCCAATATCGAAACCAATCTCTTTGCGGAGGCCCGCGCAGCAGAATACCTGCAACGGGTGCAATCACTCTCGATGGGCTGTGTGCCAGCGGCCCGCAGCCTGTACCGCATGTTGCACTTACAAGGGGGAAAATTGCTGGGACTGCCCATCGGCGAACTCAAAGTCGGCATGGAGGCAGATTTTCAGATTGTGAATCTGGAACACCCTTCACTTCTGCCTGCCGCTTTTGCCGAAGACGTGGAAACCGCTGTGCTCAACCAGCTGATCTTTTCGGCCTGGCCCGAAAGCGCCCTGCAAGCGGTCTTTGTGCGCGGCGAACAGGTGGTCTCAAAGGGGCAATTGGTACAGGTTCGCGAGGAGAGTGTGAAAGAAGAAATTCGCCGAATTTTGGCCTGCCCCCATCAACAACCCCCAAAATTAAACAGATTTTAAAGCGCGAACAACTTAAAGTTAAGAATAAAAACCCCAGACACGGCGATAAGTAAATTATCAAAATCGCGTAGAGGATTTATTCCCATGAAAAAAGTAATGTCCGTGCTCTGTTCAAGTTTGTTTTTATTGACAGGTATTGGCTGTGGCCAAGCCCCTTTGAACCCATCTGCCATGCTGCCACGCCAAGTCGGCCCCATGAACGTCCGTGCCAATTCAGTGGCTCCCGCAGCTCCTGGCCGTCAAGCAGGCACCCTGCGCCTGGCCACCTATAATATCCGCAATCTCTTCGATGGCATTCAAGACCCCGGCAAAGAACCCGAACAGGCCAAACCCGAAAAAGAAAAAGTCGCATTGAGCCAGGCCATGCACGATATCAACGCAGATATCATTGGCATGCAAGAAGTGGAGTCCAAAGCCACCTTGACCCAATTCCGCGACAAATACCTGGCAGACATGGGCTACCGTGAAGTGATCCTGCTCGAAGGCAACGATACCCGTGGCATTGATGTCGCCCTCTTCAGCCGCTATCCCGTGACCGCCGTCAAAAGCCACAAAGAAGTGCGTTTCCCCGTACCCGGCGAAGCCCAACCCGTCGGATTCAGTCGCGACTTGCTGCAAGTGCGCATTCAAGGCCCGAATAATTACGCTTTGACCGTCTTTGTTCTCCACCTCAAATCCCAACACGGCGGAGACGAAGCCGATGTGCGCCGTGAAGCCGAAGCCCGTGCCGCTCAACAGCTCATTGGCGCTTTCCAAAAAGCCAACCCGCGCGAAAACGTGGTGGTGATGGGCGATTTTAATGACAAACCCCTGGAAAAACCCGTGCAACCCCTGGTCAATCCCCAGGTCAGCGGTTTGGGTCTGACCGATATCATCATGAAAGAGATGGGCAATGGCCCCGAGGTCTTTACCTATCATCCCCAGCAATACCGCTCGCGGATTGACTATCTCTTGCTCTCCCCGAGCATGCTCAACGAATACGTGCCCAAATCGGCAAAGCTCTACAAACCCTTTAAACAGGGTGAGCAATGGCAGAATCTGCATTTTTACAATGCCTCTGACCATATTCCTGTCACGATTGACCTGAATATCACCACAGATCGCTAAACAATCGCGAACTGATCGCTAAACAGTTTTTTTATTTCCCAACTCTCTACGCTGGCCCCTCCGGGGGCCTTTTTTCTGCCTTTCAAAACAGCGCCATGTTAGCTTTATTTTCGGTTAAATGTTAAAATTCAAGAGAAATTCCCCCAGGAGCCTGC
>CAZRFI010000068.1:12352-17434 GCA_964598905.1 uncultured Candidatus Sericytochromatia bacterium
ATCACCCATCCCCGTGTGAGCTACCGCCTCTACAAAATCTTCGGCAAGCAAACCATCAACCCGCTCGAAACTGAATTTTTTAGCGCCACAGCTTACCAATTGGGGAATCGCCCAATCAAATTTAAGGTGCGCCCCTGCCAAGCCCCCCGCAGTACGATGCCCGCCAAACCTGGCCCCAATTATCTGCGTGAAGCCATGGCCCAGACGCTCAAACAGCAAAGTGCCTGCATGGAGTTGATGGTGCAGCCCCACAGCGGCAATTTTGAACAAATGCCGGTTGAAAACGCCACGGTTGAATGGCCCGAACAGGTCTCTGCGTACATCCCTATCGCCCGCATCACCATGGCCCCCCAGAACTTTGACAGCCCCGCGCAAATGCAATTTTGTGAAAACCTCTCGTTTACGCCCTGGCATTCTCTGCCTGAACACCGCCCCCTGGGAGTTACCAACCGGGTACGCAAATCCGTCTACGAGCTGATCTCCGAATTCCGCCACAGCTTTAACCAGGTGCCCCGGCAAGAGCCCGAAGGTTTTGCCCCTTTCTAAAGCTCATTGTTAAAAATAACTTGATTTGGATCAAATACAAATATACCATAGGGTGTATAGTATTTGTATGGAGGTAATCAACCATGTCACTCAAACACCTGTCTCTCTCTCTGCTACTCGGAGGTGCCTTTTTCACCCCCTTCTGGTTAACGGCCTCAGCAGCCCCATTCAATCCCTCACCCACAGCGGTTTCGCTGCCTCATTTGGTTGAAGCAGAAAAACTGGCCCATGATCTCTATGTCTATTTGGGTCAAAAGTGGAACCATCCGGTATTTCTGCAAATCCAAACAGCAGAAATACGGCATTTACAACGTCTGCGCAGCTTGCTCAATCAGCGCCAACTGTCCGATCCCACCTCGGCCTTAGCCAAGGGCCAATTCTCAGAGCAAGAGATTCAAACGCTCTATCAAAAACTCAAAACAAAAGGGGAAATATCGCTACAAAAAGCGCTTGAAGTGGGGCTTGAAATTGAGGAGTTGGATATTTTGGACTTAAAACAATGGCAGAGTCAAACCCAAGCTCCTGCAGAAGTCCAAACAGCTGAGCATTTGATACAGGCCTCTGGGCGCCACCTCGGGGCTTTTTATCGGGCCTTGGTAGCCAGTGGCGGAACTTACCAACCCCAATATCTCTCTGAGACTGAATTCCAAAAATTTCTCAATTCTGCCCATGGCCAACATGGTCGGGGCCGTCATTTGTAACCATCCCTCCCTGCAGCTATCTACTGCAATCGAAATAAAGAAAAGAGTCTAAATCCCATGTTCAAAGTCAAAATTTTCGCCACCTTGGCCCTGCTCGGTAGTATCAGTGCTTGCAGCACCCTGGGCCCCAATCAAAACAGCGCAGCGCCCAATAAAAATCCCTTTGTGCAAGTCGACAGCGAAGGCTCGACCCGCTTGGTCGACAATTTACTCAACCAAGCCCTGGCACAAATGCCCAAATCTGAACTCTCAGAAGCGGAAAAGACGGGCCTTTTGCAAATGCGTGAAGAAGAAAAACTGGCCCAAGACGTCTATCTCCGCCTGGCGGAGCTGTGGCCACAGGCCCGCCAATTCCAAAACATCTCAAGCAGCGAAGCCAGCCACACCGAGTCGGTCAGGCAATTGCTCGAACGTTACCAAATCGCCGATCCTGCCCAGAAAGAAACAGGCAAATTCAGCTCTGCAGCCATGCAAAGCCTCTACGACAGTCTGATCACACAGGGCAAAACGTCATTAATTGCCGCTTTGCAGGTCGGGTTGGAGATCGAAGAATTGGATATCGCGGATTTGCAAACCCTCAGCAAAAGCATCGACCAAGCAGATATCCGCTTGGTTTATCAAGAGCTGGAAAGAGGCTCGCGCAATCATTTGCGCGCCTTTCACAATGCCCTAAAAACAGCAGGAGGCACATATAACGCCAAACACCTTAGCCAAAGCGCCTTTGATACAATCGCCACCAGTGCGGTTGAACGCGGCAGCGGGGGTTAAGGCTGAGTGGTTGTTGGCGGCTGTGGCACACGCACCAATTTCTCAATCGGATAACCTTGGGTCTTGAGCCGGGTAAGAATACCCTGGTAAAGGGTTTCGTCCATAACGGGGCTGCGGCTCATGACCCAAGCCATTGAGCGGTCGGGATACCCCACCACCGTATAGCGATAATCGTCGGCCAATTCTACCACCCAATAATCCGCTTCAAAAGGCCAGAAAAACTGCACCTTCATGCGCGCATGGCTTTTGTCCACGACGCGGATTTTGCCCACCATTTTTTGGGCGGGGGCAGCCAGGCTTTTTTCGTGCCAGCCATAGATCACCTGCAAACTGCCATCGGGCAATTTTTCGTAACTGTCACTGCCACCGACATGGCTTTCGGGCTGAAAGGGATTGGGAATACGGGCCACCTCGTACCACTTGCCCAGGTAGCGGTCCAGATCGACATATGCGGCCAATTGCTGCTCAGGCTGAGCCGCCTGAACCGTCTTTTGCCAAAGCAGATAGCCGCCGCCCAACACCAGAGCGGTTAAAACAAAAGACGAAAACAGGCGCAGGGGTTTGAACATGGAGAGAGCCTCTGTATCTTTAGTGATCTGCTTTGATCATAAGGCCTGATCGGGCTTCAGCCCAAGTCAAATGGCCCCATCCTATTCTGCTGGGCCAAACGCGGGTGGTATACTGGGCTGTATTGTCACGCGAGGTAAGCATCATGAAAAGTTTAACAGGCGCTGAAATTCGCCAAAAATTTATTGAATATTTTAAAAATAAGGGCCATGTCCATTTGCCCAGCTCTCCCCTGGTGCCGTACAACGACCCCACTGTTTTGCTTACCACCGCGGGTATGTTGCAGTTTAAACCAATCATGTTTGGCACCGAAAAGCCGCCCCACAGCCGGGTCACCACCTACCAGAAGTGCTTCCGCACCACCGACCTCGAAAATGTGGGTTTTACGGCCCGCCACCACACCTTTTTTGAGATGTTGGGCAATTTCTCCTTTGGCGATTATTACAAAGACGAGATCATTCCCTGGGCTTGGGAATTTCTGACCGACGAGTTGGAGATCCCCAAAGACAAACTCTACGTGACCGTCTACCTCGACGATGACGAAGCCGAAAATATTTGGCGCGAAAAAGTCGGCGTGCCCGCCGAGCGGATCACCCGCCGCGACGGGGAGACCAATTTCTGGGCCGCTGGCGAAACCGGCCCCTGTGGCCCCTGCTCAGAAATCTATTACGATATGGGCGCCCATCTCGACAAAGGTCTGACCCCCGGCGACGATGACGACGTGCGCTACCTCGAAGTCTGGAACCTGGTCTTTATGGAATTCAACCGCCAGGCCGACGGCTCGCTGGAGCCGCTGCCCGCTAAAAATATCGACACCGGCATGGGCCTGGAGCGCATTGCCTCAGTCGTGCAGGGCAAAGCCAGCAATTACGAAACCGACATGTTGCAGGCGATTATCGAAAAGGTCAAACCCCTGGCAGCCCCAGGTATGGAGAGCAATCCACGTTATACCACCGCCCTGCAGGTGATTGCCGACCACAGCCGCGCCAGCGTGCTGCTGATCAGCGACGGCGTGCAACCCGGCAACGAAGGCCGGGCCTATGTGTTGCGCCGGGTGATGCGCCGTGCGATTCGCTTTGGCCATTTTATTGGCATCAACGAGCCGTTTTTACACAGCCTCTTGCCCACGATCGTCGAACTCTACCCCAATTACCCCGAGGTCAAAGCCAAAGGCGAGCAGATCCGCGAGAGCATCTTGCTGGAAGAAGAGCGCTTTCACCGCACCTTGAGCCGGGGCGTGAAAAAACTCGAAGAGGCCCTGGCTGAATTGGGCAATGCCAAAGTCATTCCCGGCCCAGTGGCCTTTGAACTCTACGATACCTACGGCTTCCCGCTGGAACTGACCCAAGAAATCGCCCAAGAACAGGGCCTGAGTGTCGATCTGCCCGGTTATAAAACCGCCATGCAAGAACAGGTCGAACGGGCCCGTGCTGCTTCGCGCTCCAATCTGGACATGGGCGCCCATGTGGTGGGTTTTGCCCCGACCGAATTTACAGGTTATGGCGAACTCAAAAGCGACGCAGAGATCTTGGCTTGCCTCGAAACCAACAGCCACGAACTGCGCCGCCTGGTGCTCAACCGCACGCCTTTTTATGCCGAGAGTGGCGGTCAGGTCAGCGATCACGGCGTGATCAAAGCCGGGGCCCATGTCTTTGAAGTGGTCGATGTACAAAAAGTCGGTGAGGTCTTTGTGCACGTGATTCGCGGCGACGAATTTGGCCTGTTACAGCCCCAAATCCCCGTGGTTTGCGAAGTGGAGCAGAGCACCCGCCGTGAGACCATGAAACACCATTCCGTGACCCATTTGATGCACCAGGCCCTCAAAGACGTCTTGGGCGATCAGGTCAAACAAGCGGGCTCGGAGGTCAGCCATTTGCAAACCCGTTTCGACTTTTCGTATAACCGCGCCCTGAGCGCCGAAGAAGTGCAAAAAGTCGAAGAGCTGGTCAATGAACAGATCATGGCCAACTTAGCCGTAGAAACCCAGGTGCTGCCGATTGAACAGGCCCGCGAAAGTGGGGCTGTGGCCATGTTTGGCGAAAAATACGGCGAAGTCGTGCGTGTGATTGGCATGGGCGATTATAGCAAAGAATTCTGCGGCGGCACCCATGTGCCCGCCACCGGTGTGATTGGGTCGTTTAAGGTGATTGGCGAAGAGGCCATTGCCTCGGGCGTGCGCCGTATTACGGCTGTGGCTGGCCAAGCGGCTTACCGCTACAGCCGCCAAAACGAAGAGCTGCTCAAGAGCCTGGCCCGCGATCTCAAAGTGCCTTTTGCCGAGATCCCAAGCCGCTTGAGCAAATTACAAGACAATCTGCGCAACCAAGAAAAAGAGCTCAAACAGCTCAAGTCCAAACTGGCATTGCATCAGGTCGAAGAACTGGTCAGCCAGTTTCAGCCCCGTGAATCAGCCCAAGGTTCAACACAAGGTTCAGCCCAGGTGCTGGTCGCAGTTGTCGATGTGCCCGACAGCGAAGCCCTCAAACAGATCGCCGATGCC
>CAZRFI010000069.1:0-9904 GCA_964598905.1 uncultured Candidatus Sericytochromatia bacterium
CCGTGGCCCAGATTATGGGCGCAATTGGCATTCGCTATTTCCGCAAAGACTTTCTGGCCCTGCTGGAGTCACCCTGGCCCGAGGTGCGCAAGACCTGTTTGGTGGCAGCGGGCATCAGCCCCGAGCCCACCCTCATGCCTGTGCTCTTTCGCTGTTTACAAGATCGCCAGACCTCCCGCGAGGCTCTCAGCAGTCTTTACCGCTACCCTCCCGCGCTGATTCTGCCCCAGGTGGTCAAAGAATTTCGCAAAAATACCAGCAGCCACGAGTACCGCTCTGAGCTGATTCGTTTGATGGGCAGCTTTGCCACCCCCGAGACGGCAGCCAGTCTACTGGAGTTGATGCAGGAGCCGCATGTACGCCTCAAATACCAAGCCCTGACGGCCTGTGCCAATTTGCGCCGCAAGCTCACGCTTGATTTGTCTGAATACAATCACATCATCTATTACCAGATTCAGCGCGAGTTTCGCTATGGCTATTCCTATTATTTTTTGAGCTCGTTGGTGCGCGACAATCCCATCAACAAAGAGCGGGCTCTGCTCTTGCAGGATGAACTCAACCAGCGAATTGGCTTTGTGCAGAATATGCTGTTTAAGCTCTTTGCCTTGCTTTACAATCCCAACGATGTCTACAAGGCCTATCTCAATTTTAAGAGCCAGGCCTCCCATTACCGCGCCTTGAGCTTAGAGGTGCTCAACTATACCCTGAGCCGGGATCTGGTCGATGTGGCCCTGACCCTGCTCGACGATTTGCCGATGGAAAAACGCCTGTCTGTGGCCCGCGACAAGGCCTTTATCGACGACTATATCGGCGAGTCGTGGTGGAGCAGTACCTTTATTCAGGAAGATATCTGGCTGAACCGGATTGCCTCCTGGGTGCGTGAATTGGACCCCAGCAACGAGGAGGAGAAAGCTGTGTTTCATCTTTTGGACAAGGTCTTTTTGTTGAAAAAGACCCCGCTGTTTAAGGGCTTTCAGGCCGCAGAACTGACCCCCGTGGCCCAGGCCGCTGAAGAAGTTTTATTGCCCCCGCAAACCCGCGTGTTTAAACAGGGGGCACCGGGGGATGCCTTCTTTGTGATCAGCAAAGGGGAAGTTGTGATTGAGCGCAATGGCCGTGAAGTGGTGCGCCTGGGCGAAGGAGAATGTTTTGGTGAGGTCGAAATCCTGAGTGCCTCGCCCCGTTTGGCCACGATTCGCACCCTCAGCAATTGTGAATTGCTGCGTATCACCCGTGAGGACTTTATCGACGTGGTCGAGACCTACCCGCTCTTTGCGCGCGGACTGCTGGAGATTCTCTCCAAACGTCTGGGCGATAATTTGACCTCAGTCGAGAAATATCTACCTGAGAGTGCGGTGGGCAAAGGGGATTAACCTTCCCTTCGACTCCGCTCAGGAACAACTTCGGCTCCACTCAGGGAACGAATAGGGTCCTGAGTGGAGCCGAAAGCGGTTGTTCTGGTTGTCTAGAAGTTATAACTTGTCACAATCGACAGATCGTGTGCCAGGGGCTGACGCAGGCTCCAGATCGCATCGGCCAGCATAATGCTGTACTGGGCGGAGAGATCCAAACTGGTATTGGCTACCCGTTTCCAGGGCACAGCAAAGGTTACGCCAGCCTCTTTAAAGAGCTGGTTGGGGATGGTTGAGCCTTCGGGCAAAACCCCAAAGCGATTGCCCAGCGACTGCCGTGCTGCGGCCACAAAGCGAATATGCTGCTGCGAATCTTTGCTCGGACGCCAGACGGGGAAGCCCACAGCCAAGCCGACAGAGCCTGCAGCGGCATCGCCCACGTTAAACAGACCGCGGGTGGCCAAATTGGCCCCCAATTGCACGTCGATATCTGAATCCTGAATATTGTTAAAAAACAGACCCAGGCTGTGGCGATCAAAGCCAATAAAAGATTTATTCGCTTGCAAGGTCAGGCCAAAATTCTTGTTCCAGCCCAAGTCCAGGGTGCCCGAAATCTCTTTGCGGGTGGGTGAGACAAAGTCGGTCAGGCTGTCGTTGAAATAATGCATGGCGGCCAATTGCAGACGCACCGGGAAGCTCTCCTGGAAAAAGCGGGTCTCCAGGCCGACGACCCCATAGCCATCGCCATATTGCGAAGGCAGCGCGAGGTGATTGCCCACCAGTTTTTTGCCATCGGGTTTGGCCAAGAAGTCCAGACCTTGGAGCTGAGCCCCGACCCAGAGGGCAGAGGTATTAAAGTTGCCATCGGAGCCTTTGACGGGCGCACCCGAAGAGAGATTGGCTCCGACTTCTGAGGCCAAAGCGCGATTGGTCTGGGTTGAACCGCCATTGAGACCCACCATAAAACTGCCCCAACCCCAGTCGGTGTCGTAAGAGAGCGAGGGAGCGGAGGCCTGGTTGTGATTCATGCTGTCGGGATCGACCATGCTGACATCGATGCCACCCTGCCAATAGCGGTAAATGCTGTTGAGGTAATTGCTGGCACCGTTATTTGAAAGTGCCACTTCGGAGCCTCCCCAGCCAACCAAACCAAAGCCCCGGCCATTCCAATTGCCTTGGTTGAACAGGCTTTGAAAGCGGGTGCCTGTATTGAGCGCTTCTTTAAAATTGGTCAGACCAAAGCGAAAACGGTGTTTGCTCTCGGGAATCAGCACCTCGGTCATGGCTGAGCGAAAGACAAAGGGGCTGCCGTCATAGAGACCCTCGTTGACGTCGTGGCCGCCATTGCTGATCACCAAGGGGTTTGTCGTCAGGGCTGAACTGGCAATCGCCAGGTCAAAGACATCCATTACGATCTGAGAGCGCACCCAAGAGCTCCATTTTGCGTCGACTTGAAAATGGGTGCGAAAACGGAAAGGGGCCAAATCATCGGGGGTGATATTGGCCTCGGACGGGCTGTGGTAGAGATTGGGCACGCCAAATTCATCGCGGCCAAATTGGTTGATATTGTTGTTAAAGGTTTTGGTGTTTTCAGTGGCGGGGTCGCGTTTGCTGACCGAGCCATCGAGGGCCACACTGTTTTGGGGGCTGGTATTTTTACCCGCAAAGAGCGGAGACTGGGGATCGGTGCCATCGGTGGTGGCCAGCACCTCGCGGTAGCGCACGTCCAAACTGCCATTGACCTGGATTTTTTCCAGGACATCGACCCGGGCCTGCAATTTGGCCAATTTGATCTCTTTGAGTTCTTTGTCCAATTCTGTTTGCAGGGCCACCAGTTTGGCGAGATCGTCTTTTAATGCCAGATTGGAGGTATCCACTTCGGGCACATCGACATTTTTGAGTGGCTCTTCGAGACATTGCATCAATTTGTAGAGGGCAGCCGCCATTTCATAGCGGGTCATGTTTTGGGGACCGCGAAAGGTATTGTTGGGATAACCCACCATAATACCGCAGTATTTTTTGATCAGGTTTTCAATCGATTCTGAGGCCCAGTGTTCGCGGGCATGGTCGCCGCCATTTTCTTTGAGCAATTCTTCGTATTTATGCTCTTTGTCGGCTTCGTGTTTGGCTTTGAGCCGGGTATCCACAGGGGGTGCACTGGGAGCCGGAGCCGGTTCGTTATTGCTTTGGGCCAAAGCGGGAGCCACCAGGCCCAGGGTGAGGGTAGATGCCAGAAGGAGAAAGAGGGGTGATTTCATGGAGTGTCCTTTTTTCGTCAATGCGTGTTCTTGTGTATTACAAATAGGGGAGGTCAAACGCCAATAGACTGAGAGAGTTGGACAATTCCAACTCTCTCAGCAAGCCTGTTAGGGCAAATGTGCGGCGGTGATATCCACCAGCGGAATCGGTCCAGCGGGGTTAAAGAGACCAGCCAGATAATTGGTGCCAAAATTGCCATTGTTCAGCAAGGTGGCGCCCGTAATCGCATAGGTTGTAGAGTCGTAGGTCAGACGATACAACCGTGACAGTGTTGCATGGGGAGCCGGGTAACGGGCAATTACCAAGAGCGAACGCGCTCCCGCAGCCCACTCACCGTCAATCGAGAGGCCGACCAATTGGTTGGCTGCCACACCACCGGCAGTTCCATCGTGGCGCAGAGCGGTCAACACACCAGCGGGCAAGGTCAACTCGGTGATATCCACATTAGCGGTGCCTGTGTCGGGCACGGGGGCCGTGCTCACAAAGATACGGGCATTGGTGCTCAAGAACATGCGGTTATTGGCTGTGGCCCCATTATCTGTGTCGGGTTCAAAGACCAAGTCACCATTGTTGAGATAGGCAGTGTTAAAGCCAAACTCATCGGCCCCGAGGAACAACTTGATATGATCCACAGCAGGTGTGCCGCTTTCAAAATTGCGAATGCGGTAGAAGCCCGACAATGAACCTGCACCATCAACGGCCTCGTAAGCAGCCCCCGCGTAGAGCGTAGGTGTCTTAACGCCGCCATTGACGGTGGAGTTAAACACCAAACGTGCAGGTTTATCGCCAAAGTTATAGCTCAGACCCAGACCATTGTTCACAGTCAAGGCACCCCGTGGGATATAGGGGTCGGTAGCGCTGCCTGCGCCACCGCGATCATTTTGAATCCCCAAACGGGGGATCCAGCGAATCAAGCGACTGGTGAAGTTGGGAGAAGTTCCCTCTTGGTCGATATAATAAACTTCGCCGTTGACGGGGTTCTTGGCCAGACCTGTGCTGACATCACCCGTATTATTCAAACCATTTTGAATATTGAGTGCGCCATTGGAGTCAAAGATCATGGTCAAGCGACCGAGACCGGCTCCCAGCGAAGAACTGGTATTGATGAGATACCAACGGCCCCGGTTGGGTGAAGTGCCGTAGTCTTCCACCGCAAACTGAGCGCGCTCGGGCAGTGTGAAGATAAACCAGGGATGGCTGGCTGCGGCCACCGAAGAGGTAGACGGCGTATCGACGTTGCCACCCACTAAGCGGCCGCCAATTTTACCGGTACCATCGTTGAGGGTACCAGGAATAGGCAGCACAGGTGAACCCGCCGCCGAGAAGTCAACCGTGACTGTGGCCCGGTTGGTCTGGTTATTAAAGGCCACACTTTCACCGAGACCCGCATTGGGGTTATTCAAGGTGATCGTTCTCAAGACATCGGTATCGTCATCAGCCGTGGTGGTGGGATCATTGTCGTTGTAACGGATGATCTCAATCTGTGCTCCCGCCTGAATTTCAGGCCCACTGATGGTGACATCGTTGACCACAATCTGGGGCAATTTGTCGCGACCAAACTGGTAAACCGCGCGGAAAACCGTACCAGAGGGATTGGGATTGCTGCTAAAGGTCGCAGGCAAGGTGGGCCGTTCAACCAGAATAGCGGTGTTGTCTTCGTCAAACTGGGCCGCACCATCGGTGGTGCGAATGACCAAATTGCCATTGGTGCCATTGGCCACGTTGGCATTGGGGGTAAAGCGCAGTCGCAAGAGTGCGGTGTTGATATTCGCAACTGAACCGACCAAGATGAAGGGATCTGCATTGGTCCCTGTACCCGAAACACTGGTCAGGCCCAATCCGGCAAAGGGTGTACCAGGAGTCACGCGGTCACTCAGGTTACCAAAGGTCGGAGGTGTCAAGCGGGTGGTCACACTGGTATCATCATCCGCTATACTCAGTGTCGGCCAGGTATTGGCTGTCACTGTGAAGTTACCGGCAGCTGCAGAGGTCGGATCTGTTTGACCAAAGTCAATCAGGTCATCCACTGTGGTTGTATCGGAGACTGTACGCAGCGGTAGCGGCGTTGTTGCTGCACCGATATTGGCAAAGCCAGAGTTGGTATTGCTCAGGCTGTTGACCGGCGCTTGGTTCTGAACATTTAAGCGAATCACGTCTTGCGTGGCGGTATTGTCTCCGACCGTGCCGTTGGTGCTGCGCATTTCCATGTCAACGGCTCCAGCACTGTTGGGGGCATTGAAGCGCAGAGTTTGGAGATCTGCATTGACCTGAACCTGGGTTCCGACCAAACGCAGGGCCGCCGAGCTATTGCCCGTGACCGTGGAGTTGGCTGTTGTCACCTGCAGATTGCCTGTGGCAGGATTGCCCGCAGCAGTCAGGGTCAAATCCACCGTGACGGTATCTGCCACATTGTAAAACTCAACCTGAACCTGAGGCCGATCGAGGGTGTCGGGGCTGCCATCAAAATTATTTAAGAGGTAAGCGCCGTTCAAGGGGACGGGGCGTGCAGCACCTGTTCCTGAGAAGGTATTGGTGGCATTGCCACCGTTCACACTGGGCATGCGGAAGCGGTTGGAAGGTTGCGCCCGCACATCCAACAAAATGCTGTCCGTCAGGTCTCTTGAACCAAAGTCGGTGGTGACCATATCGATCTGGGCATTGCCATTCATTCCCGCGCCAGAGGTAAAGGTCATGCCAGCCAATGCGGTATTGATCGCTGCTGGTGCGCCCTCAATCACCCGTGGGCTGGCATTGGTCCCAGCCCCGGAAATGGTCACGCCTGCCGTTACCGGAATATTCACAGTGCCGCTATTGGTACCCCCAATCAAGCTGGGTGTGAGCGTCACACGAATATTGGCGCTGTCTTCCACGGTCTCAACTGTCTGAGAGCCGACACTGACGGTATCTCCAGCACCCGTAAAGGTCAACGCGGTACCTTCATTCACGATCCGGCGTGTGCCAGGGAATGCGGCGTTGCCGCCATAGAGGTTGCGCGGTGGGCGGGTGGCCAAGAGGGGCAGGGTATCTGTATCTGGAATCGGGCCATGGGTCATGGTCAGATTGACGGCCGTGGGTGCAACGCCATCAGCCAAGGCGCCGGGTGTCCAGGTCAGAGTTCCCAAAACGGTATTGAGGTTGGTGATATTCGGGTGGGTGGCCGACAGGGTCATATCGCCACTGCCATTGGCACCGGCTGTCACGGTTACGCCGCCACTCAAGGTCACGTTTAAAGTACCATTGGGAATCTGCAGACGCACCGTCGCTGTTTGGCCTGTCGTATAAGAGGCCAAGTTGCGGACGCCAATCTCGTGAATGGCAGTATTCACAGCCGTGCCATCATCGGCAATCGGATTGGCGACACCAATTACCATTGGGATATTGGTGCCAGGGAAAGTGGTTGTGGTGGTATTAAACTCGTTCTGAGGCAGGGCACGTACATTGAGTTCAACCGTGTTGGTATCCGGTGAAGGTCCGCCATCGTTGACCACCATATTAAAGCTGGTATCGCCTGTAAAGCCTGCCTGTGGCGTATAACGCAAGAGCGCCATCGCCGTTTTGACATCCGCCAGCGGGCCACTTAAGACCCGTGGGCTGGCGTTGGTGCCAGCACCGGTATTGGTCACCGTGCCAGGAGCGGCTGCCGTTAGATCAATCGCGGCAGTGGTATTGCCCACGGTATTGGCCGGGGTCAAGGTCACTGTCACATTGGTGCTGTCATCAATCACATCCAGGCGCACCGCAGGCTGGGTGGCTGTGGCGGTATTGTTCAAGAGCAGGGCCTGATCGCTGAAGATTGTCAAGCGGCTGGCGGGTGCCGGGAAGCTGGCATTTTCAGCGGTGTCATCGGTGACAGGGTTGCCTTCTTGGGCATTGTAAATATTGCGGGGCGGGTTGGTGATCAAGAAAGGCACCGTATCACCGGAGTCACCCAAGGTGCCGCCGCTGCTGGTCATGGTGATATTCACGGTCTCAGGGGCTCCCACCAAAGCTGCATTGGGGGTATAACGCAGATTGGTCAAAGCCGTGTTGAGATTGGCCTGGGTGCCTGTCATCTGGAGATTAATCGTGCCGTTGCCGGTATACGTTACACCGCCCTGAACGCCATTGGGAGCCGGGAAGCCGTTTAAGAGCAATGTCCCTTTGGTCGCAGGCACAGTCAGGGTCACATCGACGTTCGCAGCCGAGGGGTAATTCCTAACGGTCAAGAGACGGTTGGCCGGGCTGCCTGTGATCTCGTTGGGGCTGTTCATAATCGCAGCCACACCGGGTGCGGCAGGAATCGCAGTGGTGATAAAGGTGGCATTGTCATTGCGGCGGTTTTCAGGGGGTGGCAAGACGTTGATATGGGTAATATCTGGGCCATCGGTGCCGCCGCCATCGGTGGTACTCATGGTCACGGTCGCCGCACCTGAGAAATTGGTGGTGGGCGTAAAGACAATCCCGTTATTCAAAAACAGATTGATATTCGTGGGTGAGCCCGAAATCACCATCGGTTGGGCATTGGTCGCCGTCACAGGCACATTATTGGCAGTGGTGGCCACAGTGGCCCCGACTGTAATGGTCACACCTGCGGGAACAGCACTCAGATTGGCACGGGTCAAGGTGCCATTGTTGCTGGGTGTCAGGGTGGTGGTTACAGTGGCGCTATCTCCGTCGAGGACCGAGAGGGCGGTGCCAAAGAAAGAGGCAAAGGTCAGAGGTGTGTTAAAGCCCAATTCTACCGGTGTGCCAATCGGGGGGAACGACGTGGGGCTATTGTTATAGCGGTTCTGGGGTGGCTCAGAGACTTCGAGCAGCACGATATCATTGGTGTCGGTCAGGGCACCGTTGTTAATGTCCACACTGTTCATGCGCAGGCGGTAATTGCCGACATTGTTGCCCTGGGGTGAATAAGTTACACCGGTTGTGAGCAGCGTATTGACGTTGGAAGCCAAACCTTCGACCTGTACATCGGCAGTGCCGTTATTGGTCACAGTCACACCTGCCAGCGCGCCGACCGTTAAGTTGCCATTGGCTGCATTGCCGGCATTATTGCCAGCCCCATCGAGCAGGGTCAAATTGACACGCACAGTGGAGGCTGCAGGATAGAGCACGGTCAGTGCTTTATTTCCTGCTCCGTTAAAAACGGTGGTGGTTGCCTTGGCCATACGTTGTGCTGTGGCAGGGAAAGTGGTAGACCCATTAAACAGGTTTGAGGGATTGATGACCTGAATGGTGAGCGAGTCATTGTCACTGCCATCAACCGCAGACGAGGCCATTTGGATCGTGCCATTGCCGACAAAATTCGCTGTCGGTGTAAAGGTCAAGCCGCCGTTCAAGGCGCTGCTGATATAGTGGGGCGGTCCAACCAATTCCAATGGACTGGCAGCCGTGCCTGCGCCGTTAACGGTCAAGCCAGTGGGCACAGTTACCAAGGCAATAGTGCCATTTGCCGGGGTCAAGACCGTATTGACGTTGTCCCCGTTGACGTCTTCAACACCCAAATGGCTGTTGCTCAAGGGGCGCAGAATAATCGGGGTATTGATCGCTGTCAGCAAATTGCTAAAGACCGGGTTGGCATTCATGAGGTTGCGCGGAGGTGTGGGTGTGCCACTGTTGACGCTGAAGACCAGGGTATCCACATCATCGGGGGTTACAACCCCTTCAACGGTATCCACCGTGGTCATCGTCACCGTTGCAGGTCCAATAAAGCCATTTTGGGGCGTATAGACGAAGTTATTCAAAGCGGTGTTGACATCGGCTTTGGGACCACTGATCACCAGGGGTGAGCCATTGGTGCCGCCGCCAGTCACTGTCACGGTGCCGGGCAGAGCAGGATTATTCGAAAGTGAGATCGTGCCAAAATTCCCCGCCGTGGGCTGGAAGGTCACTGTCAGGGTTTCTGCGTTGGAATTGTCACCTGCAGTCAGGCCATTGCCATTTAAGGCGTTCATGGTCACTGCGGTATTGGCTGGTACCGAAACCACACCCGAGAAATTGCTGGAGCCGCCAATCATGTTGGTGGGTGCATTGCTCACTTTTAAGGTGGTGCCGAAGGAATTCACAATCGGCGAAAGTTGGCCATTGGCCCCTTTGGCTTGAACTGAATAGGGGTAAATCGTATCGGGGGTCAGATTGGCACCCGCTGGCACAGGCAATGTCACCGTGCCTCCTGCGCCGGCAGGAATGGTGAAGGTAAAGCCGTTGACGGTCACAATATATTCAATGATCGGCTCAGGGGTTGAGGAGGGGGGGTAGACAAAGACATTAAAACTGGTGGTGCTCAGGGGGGTTGCCGAAGTCTTGGGAATGGC
>CAZRFI010000069.1:10004-12881 GCA_964598905.1 uncultured Candidatus Sericytochromatia bacterium
CCGCCACCAGTGGGTGCATCAGCCACAGTGGTTCTGACCAGGGCACTGGCCGTGAGATTGGTGCCAGGAACCGAAACCGTGATTTTGGTCTCTTGGCCAGGGATATTGCCAGAGACCAGACCCTTTTGATCAACGGGCAAGCCAGATTGACTGCTGGTCCATTGCAAAGGCAAGGTAGAGGGATTGATCGGACGGCCCTGATCATCGGTAATCGAAACACTCAATTGGACGTTTTGTCCCGAGCTGATAATCGACAGGGCGGGACTCAAGGTCAGGCTCTTGGGGCCAGAAGGGGTGCCTGAATTATCCGGCAGCGGTTGCAAGGGGTTGGGATTGCCCTGATTGGGGGCTGTCGGAGAAACGGGAACGCCGGGGGTGCCATCGGGCACAGGATCGGGACGGCTGGTGACCGCGTTGCCATTGTCGGGCAAACCTGTCAAAGGGTTATTGTTGGAGAAAATATTCCGCACAGAACCAATCGCAATTTTACCGGAGATCGGGTCACGTACAGTGACTTGGCTGTCACCGGAGAGGGTTAAGGCTGTGACCACACCGTCTTTGTCGACTTTAAAGTTTGTGGGATCAGCCACTGACCAGTCCAATTGCAAGCGAGAAGGATCGATGGGGTTGCCCAGGGTATCGCGGGCCACAATCATAAATTGGGCTGTCTGGTCTTGGCCGGGGGTGACTTGGCTGCGCTGCACCAATTGCAGGGTGGCCAAGGCGCGGGGGTTACCTGTGTATTTGTTTGTGGCTGCCACAAACTCCACTTCGGCACTGGTCTTAGATTTGGTGTCGACGACTTTGATCAAGACGGGTTCAAACGGGGTCAGCCCTTTTAAGATGCCGTTGGCATCAACGGTAATCGTGCCAGGCTTGGCGCTCGAAAATTCCAGTTTCAGCAAAAGCGGGTCAATCAGATCGCCATTGCCATCGAGGGCGATGACTTCCAGTGGGAAGTTTTCCCCCACCAACATCTGGCCTTTGGTTTGGGGGCGCAGGAAAAGAGCTCTGAGATTATCTGGGTTGCCTTTAAAGTTGCGCGCGACAATATCTTTGGCTGCTTGGGTAATTAAGAGGCGGGCATTGTTGCCGAGTGGGTTGCGGCCCACACCGTAGCCACCGACACCACAGGCTGTGGTCATTAAAACAGAACCAGCGAGAGATACTTTTAAAGAGAGATTGAGACTGCGCTTGAGCGGCAATGAATAAGACATATAAAACACTGAACCTTCTTGATTTTAGTCAAAATGAATGTTCAAGTGCCAAAGGGTTTATCCTCATTAATAGCTGGGAAACTCAAACACCCATAAAGATAAAGTACGGTCAAATTAAAACAGTACTCTGAATACCCTCAAGTTTAACCAAGAGATATAAGAATAAAAACCCTAAAATAATCCCAAAAACCATCTTTTTACAAAAATTTTACAATCACAGCCAAATTCTGGTAGATTGTTTTTACAATCTCAATGCTTTTACAATGTTTTTACAATTGAGCAGAAAAAAGCCCTATAGGTTTTTGGCTTTGGTTTGGGTGGTTTTTGCCGATGTGGTTTTGACAGCCGTTTTTTTGACTGGCGCGGCCTTTTTCTCTGCCGTCTTTTTGACTGCCGTTTTGGCAGTTGTTTTGGGCGTTATTTTGGCTGCCGTCTTTGCTTCCGTCTTGGTCGCTGTCTTGGTCGCTGTCTTGGTCGTGGCTTTGGCTTTGGTCGTTTTGGCCGCTGTTTTGGTTTTCTTGGCTGTTGTTTTTGCTGCGACTTCGGTCTTTTTCGCAGCAGCGCCCCGCCGGGCCTGCTTGGGGGGGGCTTCGGCAATGATCTTCTTGGCCTCTTCCAGGGTCAATAGCTGGGCATCGAGGGCTTTGGGGATTTTGTAATTTTCCCCGTGGGCCTTGAGATAAGGGCCCCAACGGCCATTGAGTACCTGAATTTCGGGCTCGGATTCAAAGCCTTTGATAAATTTCTCCGCATCGGCTTTGCGTTTGGCCAAGACCAATTCAATCGCACGCTCTTGGGTGATCGAAAGCGGATCCTCGCCTTTGGGAATTGAGACAAATTTGTCACCATGTTTGACATAGGGCCCAAAACGGCCTTTGCCAATGATCAGATCCTGGTCTTCAAAGCTGCCGACTGTTTGCGGCAATTTAAACAGATCAAGGGCCTGTTCGAGGGTAATGGTATCTAAGAACTGATCCCTTTCAAGCGAGGCAAATTGGGGTTTAATGCCCTCTTCGGTCTCTCCGATTTGCACCAAGGGGCCAAAACGGCCCAAACGGGCAATCACTTTTTTGCCGCTTTTGGGTTCAATCCCCAATTCGCGCACTGTGCCAATTTGTGAGCGGTCGATTTCCTGGGTTTTTTCGACCTTGGGGTGAAAGTCCTGAAAGTAAAAGTCTGCAATCATCTGATTCCATTGCTTTTTACCCTGGGAAATATCGTCAAACTCTTTTTCGACTTGGGCTGTGAACGAATAATCGATCACATTGTCAAAATACTCCACCAGAAAATCCGTGACCACTTTGCCGATCGAGGTGGGAAAGAGTTTGCTCTTTTCACTGCCGTAGATCTCGGTTTTGACTTCGGCACTAATCTGGCCCTTGCGCAAAACCAATTCGCTGAATTTGCGCTCTTTGCCTTCGCGGGTCTCTTTGATCACATAGCCCCGTTTTTGGATCGTGGAGATTGTGGGCGCATAGGTCGAAGGTCGGCCAATGCCCAACTCTTCGAGATGTTTCACCAGCGAGGCCTCGGTATAGCGGGCTGCGGGTTTGCTGTAGGTCTGGCGGGCTTGCATGGCCTCCAGAGGCAGTTTTTGACCCACTTTTAAAGGGGGCAACATGCGACTCTCTTCATCGTCTTCATCGTCGTTGCCTTCGAG
>CAZRFI010000069.1:12981-16577 GCA_964598905.1 uncultured Candidatus Sericytochromatia bacterium
TCTGCACGTATTCGGGGCCAAATTGTACCTTGATCTCTTGGGCTGCTTTGCCCACGGCCTCTTGGGAGAGATTCAACGAGTCGGTACGCATATAGGTGATCTTACCGGCTTCATACAGGCGCTGGGCCAATTGCATGGTCTGGGCCACAGAATAGCCCAGGCGGCGACTGGCTTCTTGCTGCAGTGTGGATGTGGTAAACGGCGGGGCTGGAGAGCGTTTGCCCTCTTTAACCTGCAAATCCGAGATTGCGAAAGTGGCCTGGCGGCATTTTTCCAAAAAGGCCTGTGCGGAGGCTTCGTCGGGAAAGCGTTTGTTGAGTTCGGCTTTGAGTGATTTGCCCGGCTCGACTTCAAGCCAAGCCACGACACGAAAACTGGACTGGGTCTGAAATTGTTCGATCTCGCGTTCCCGTTCGACCACCATGCGCACAGCGACCGATTGCACACGTCCTGCGGAGAGGCCGGTTTTGATCTTGCGCCAGAGAATGGGCGAGAGTTCAAAACCCACAAGCCGGTCCAAAATACGGCGGGCCTGTTGGGCATTGACCAAATGGGTGTCAATCGAGCGGGGCTGGTCAATGGCCTTTAAAATCGCCGTTTTGGTGATCTCATGAAAGACAATGCGACGAATGGACTCATCTTTGAGATTGAGCGATTCTTTCAGATGCCAAGAAATGGCCTCTCCCTCTCTGTCGTCGTCTGACGCCAGGTAAACGAGAGAGGCATTTTTGGAAAGACTCTTGAGCTCTTTGATCACGTCTTTTTTGTCATCGGTGACCACGTAGGTCGGGGTAAATCCATTTTGGATGTCGATGGCATTGTTGTTTTTTGGCAAATCACGCACATGGCCATAACACGACACCACTTTGTAATCTTTGCCGAGGTAATTTTCAATTGTTTTTGCTTTGGCGGGGGATTCGACGATCACCAATTTACTTGCACCCGCAAGATCGGATTTGCGGCTGGGGGTTTTGCTCGCCGGCTTGGACTTGGTTGGCATATGGCTTGCTTTCTTTATTGCTGAAAGTGATGACGCTGATGCGCAGCAGAACCTGATCGAAGATAACGGGATCCAGGCCATTGCTGCACCAACCCCTTGAGTTCCAACTGGGTCAATATTGTCAGTAACTGGCTGATCGGCCACTCAATTTCTTGGGCAAGAACATCAATCGGTTGGGGCATCTCACTCAGTACTAGATAAACGTCATTTTCATCGTTTGTCAAGCCTATGGGTAAATCTGACGCTTTCAAATCGGGTTTAAAATGGCCCTCAAAATGCGCTGTCCAGCCCATGACTTCTAACATATCCCCCGTTGAGGTAATTAAAGCGGCCCCTTCTTTTAAAAGTGCATGGGGACCCGCGCTCTGGGGGGAAGAAATCATACCCGGCAGGGCCATCACTTCTCGGCCCTGTTCTGTTGCTGCATCGGAGGTGATCAGCGCCCCACTTTTTTCCCCTGCTTCGACCACCAAGACGCCCTGGCTCAGGCCGCTGATAATCCGGTTGCGCAGGGGAAAACTCCAACGCGCGCCACCAAAACCAGGCGGGTATTCACTGATTACCAGGCCCTCACGGGCTATTTCGCGGGCCAGCCCGCGTTTGGCTGCCGGAGAAATTTTGTCCAGGCCTGTGCCCAAGACCGCCACTGTGCGCCCTTGGGCCTCTAAGACCCCTTGGTGGGCGGCTGTGTCGATGCCTGTGGCCAAGCCCGAAACCACAGTAATGCCCAAAGCGGCCCATTCCCGTGCCAAACAACGGGCTTGCTCCAGGCCATACGGCGTGGCCTGACGGGTGCCGACAATCGCCAAAGCACGATCCAAATGGGCCCAGCACTCGGCATTGCCAAACCAATAGAGAATAAAAGGGGGATCGTGAATACTGGCCAGCCAAGCCGGGTAGTGGGGGTCTTCGCGCAGACAAATCTGGTAGCCCTGAGCCAAGACCCGAGTCAAAATGGCTTGGGGGTCTGTTTGGCTACAATGGGCAAAGATTTTTTCAGCCAGGGCCGGTTTCAGCTGGGTCTGCAAAGCTGCCAAAGGCGCATTCCAAATGGCTTGGGCTGAGCCAAAGTGCTCAAACAACGCTTGAAAGCGCCGACTGCCAATCTCCAGGCAGGCACTGAGACCCACCCGACAGGCTCTTTCAGGGGGGATTAATGTGTTTTCCAATACTCAAGCGCCGGAATAAAATTGCCACTGGCCTGGCTGCGGCGCTCAGCAGAAGCCGCACTGACACCCGTACTTGCATTCATAGAACGCACAGCCCCAGGGGTTGTCAGTGGAGCGCCACCGGGATATTGATCCCAGACATTGGTGGTGTTGATCTTGGTATAGTCGGGCATCAGGGTAATCAAAGAGCCCTGATCGTTCATGACTTTGACATAACCGGCTTTGAGGTGGCGTTTGTATTCACCCAGATAAAAATCAAAGGAATCGCTGGGGTTCATATCCACCATTTGCAGTTCCGCCCCGCGCTGTAATTCGTTCATAATCAGCAGATTGCCGCCATAAGCGTGCATATAATTGCGGGCGTTGATATCCGGTGGCAAGCGGCGGGGAACACGCTGTTGGCTGTCGAAAAAGAGGGTTAGGCCAGTGGGTTGAACATCAACCGCGACAATCTTGCCCTGAATCTGGGGTGGGGGGAAGAGTTTGGTGCAGTCGAGCAAAATATTATTGCCCTGCAATTGCACACCACGATCGCCAGCCAATTTGAGCAATTTGGATGTCTGAAGGCCCACTGCATCCATCAGGCCTTTGGCGGGTATGCCCGCCACGCGAATGCTGTCAGGCACCATGATCAGTGTGCCTTCGTGGGAAGGTTGAATGGTGCCTTCCATTTCAAAGGGCACCCAAATCACCTGTTTCATCTTGCCCTTCATGCTGATGCGGCCTTGTGAGAAGGTGATTTCGATGTCTTTGAGCGGGCTTTCGGGATAATTAAAGGTGAATTTGTTTTTTAAGCGGGTGATATTGGCGGCATTGATGGTCAATTGACCGTGGAAGATATTAAAGACAAAGGAGCGGGTATCGTCGAAAATGACGGGATCGCCAGGGCGTTTGGGTTCCAAGCGGCCTTCGAGATGGCTTACACTGACCCCGATTTCGGGGTCGACACGCAGAAAGACGTTTTTGAGCACGGAATAAGAGGTGCCTGCAGGCTGAGCAGGATTATAGCCGTGGGTATCGGGTTTGGGGTTGTAGATTTGGTCTTGGCCGGGATTGTAATAGGGCAAATTGGGGGCCAGGGTATTGCTGCGATCGCCACCACAGGCGGTGAGCAAAAGCAGGGCCGAACACATCAATCCCGACATTTTCTTTCTCAAAATCATAATCCAAAACCTCTCTACTGCTCCGTCTTTCTATGATCTATTGTCATCTATTTGTGAAAAAAGTTTCCAAAGATCACTTAAAGTTAAACAAAAATTAAACTTGAATTACCCTTTGCTTAATTATTGCTTAGACCTTTCGCTCTCCCCCAGCAAGATAACCTGCGCAGTCAGGTTGGACTTGCCCTCTCCCCCAGCAAGATAACCTGCGCCAGTCAGGTTGGACTTGCCCTCTCCCCCAGCAAGATAACCTGCGCCAGTCAGGTT
>CAZRFI010000070.1:0-16410 GCA_964598905.1 uncultured Candidatus Sericytochromatia bacterium
TTAACGGTTCAAGAGATTCAAATAGCCCTGTTCTTTTTGGCGCCAGGGGCAAAACCAGGGTTCTGAATAACTCAGCGACAGTCCGGCATTTTTGACGGCCTGAAGAAAGGCGTTGTATTCCACTTCTTTGCCGATATAAAAGACGGCGCGGCCACCGGGTCGCAGGCGATCCCAGGTGTGTTTGAGCCATTGCACCGGGTGGTGGTATTGCAAAGGGATTCGCCAGAGCAAGGCATTTTGGGGCAGAATCAGAGGCAAAAAATGGCAGATCAGATCCTGGCGTTCGCGAAATTGCAAAAAATCCCCTTCCAAAAAGCGGGCTTGGCAAATGCCCGCATAATAGCGGGCCAAATCACCACGGGTGCAGTCTTGATGTAAATACCAGGGGTCGAGTTCGAGGCCGGTTAGCTCCAGCAGCGAGGCTTTTTCGCGCAGGACCACGGCCAAAGCGGGGGCGTAATTCCATGCGTGGGTGCCCACATCCAGGGCCCGCACACTGGCGGGACATTTCCAATCGGCCAGGGCTTTTTCCAAGAGGGCCATGCAGTAGAGAATGCGTTCAAAGTCGGCGCTTTCGACCTGGTTTAAAAATGGCGACAGTCTGGGATGAATTTCCAGCCAATCTCTGAGCTTTTCCTGGGCCTGTTTTTTTTCAGGTTCTGCAAACGACTCAAAAAGGGCAGATGGGTCTGTTTCCTCGCTGGGCCGATAAGCTGCTCTTTTGTCTTGCAGACGCTTGCGGCGCAGGACCCAGAGGCGGGGATTGAGTTCGGCCAAAATCGCGAAAAGCTCAACCTGCTCGGAGACAAAGCTAAACAGGCGGGGAAAGACTTTTTCAAGCTGGTTTTGCCACAAAACTGTCAGGCTGGGATCGCCGCGCAAGACCAGCAGATCGGGTTGATAGGCTGTGATTTCCTGGACGGCTGCAGGCAGATCTTTGACCAGTTTGTGTTGGGTTGAGATCGGGTCTTCGAGCAAAATGCCCGGAAAGCTGCTGAGTTCAGAACTTGGCAGTTCAACGCTTTCAGGCCGATTTTGTACGGCCAGGAGCAGAATACGCATGGTTAAAATCCTCTGGGACTCACTCTAACATGGGGGCCTACCGCAGGCCAAAAAGCTGTGTTAAAATGAGCGCCAGCGCACAGCTGTCGCGGATTCCAGCCAGATCTAGCCAGACCTAGCCAGATCCAGCTATAGCCAGTCAGATGTGCCCAAACAGTGCCCAGGCCGCAAGCTTAAACAACCAGGATTAAACACGCAATGGATGCAGAAGATTTTAAAACACTCGGTGAATGCGAATTTGGCACCATTTGGGAAGTGCAAAGCGAAAACAAGGTGGTGGTCAATGCCTATCAGGCGGCCCTCTATTTTTCGCGCGAAGATTTTCTTCACTTTGCCAAAATGGTCGAAGAGTCAGTTGTTACCTTGACCGGAAGAGGCTTTCAAGAGGCCAAAGTCCCGCAAGCACCGCCCGCTCCGCCCGCCGCAAAAAAAGAAGCGGCCGTTGAAGTGGCGCAAATTACGGATTTTCGTGCTTTTCGCAAGAACAAAGGGGCCTCGGTCAGCGAGGATGAGGACGACGACTTTACCAGCTAAATGACATGCTTGTCATGTATGTCTGCGTATGTTATACTAGAACACATATAACTTTGAATGCTCTCTAAAGGAGAATATACTTATGGCCGCTAATAATCAGATTGTTGTGATTGGTCGGGCTGGAAACAACGTGTCCGACGATATGCGTCACACCCAGAGTGGAACCGCTATTGCTGAGGTGCGTTTGGCTGTCAACCGCACCACCAAAGATGCCTCTGGCAACCCCATCACCGACTGGATTTCTTGCAAATTCTGGGACAAACAGGCCGAACGCCTGGGTGAGTTTGTCAAAAAGGGCGATTTGATCAGTGTGACGGGTGCTCTGCGCGTTGACAATTGGGAAACCCCCCAAGGCGAAAAACGCCAAAAATATTATGTCCACGGCGAAAACTTCCAAATGCTCGAATCCCGTCGCTCGCGCGAAGAGCGCACAGGTGATTTTGGTGGTGGCGGCGCGCCCGCTCCCCGGCATGAATCCGCTCCCCCCGCCAGAGCCGCCGCTCCGGCCCGTGCCGCTGCCCAGGATGATTTTGGCCCCGATGAATTTGTCGATGACGACGAATTGCCACCTTTTTAAGTTGTGAGCCATGCCTGTTCGCGCCCTGATCTTTGACCTCGACGATACCCTGATCGATACCCATGGTCAATTGGTGCAAGAGGCGCATTGGCAGGCCTGTCTCGCAATGCACGCGGCGGGTCTCTCAGTTCACCCCGAGGAATTGATGCAGGCCCGCCAGCATTTGCTTGTGGCCCAGCCCCGCGAAGAAATCAATGCCCTGTTGGCCAATCACTTTGGCTTTACCTGTCAGACGATTATCAAAGCGGGGTTTGATGCGTATTTTAATCCCGTTTTCAGCGAGTTGGACCTCTTTCCCGAGACCCTGCCCCTGCTGCAAAAATGGGCTGAGGTGCTGCCTTTGTACCTGGTCACTTCGGGCTATGAGCAGGCCCAGCGCCGCAAGGTCGAACTTTTGGGCATCGAAGCGCTCTTTCAGCAGATTTTTTATGTGGATATTGCCCGTTTGCAAGGCAAACGCGAGGTCTTTGCTGAGATTCATCAGACATTGGGCGGAGATCCCCGTGAACTCTGGGTGATCGGCGATCGCATTACCAACGAAATCGTGGCGGGCAATGCCTTGGACATGACCACCGTCTGGATTTGCCAAGGGGAATGCGCCCATATTCTGCCCCAATCTGAACAGGAACAGCCCTGTTTTAGCGTGAAACAGATCCACGATCTTGATGGGCTTTTGCAGCAGACGTCGGTTTGGAAAAAAAGGGCTTCTGTGCTACCATAATCCTGTTGGCAATCAGCCTGAATACCTGTCCAGGTCTGCGATTCAAACCTTATTCAGGCCCCCTTTGCCGACATTCACGCCGCCCATTTCTTTCATTTTTTAACGTCGGAAAGGATGCCCTGTCTATGTCATTGCTGATTAAAAATGGCCGCATTGTCACCGCTGTGGATGATTATTTTGCTGATATCTTTGTCGAGGGTGAAACCATCTCAGTGATCGGTAAAAACCTGGATATGCCCGCAGATCAGTTGATCGATGCGGCGGGGCGTCTGGTGATTCCCGGTGGCATTGACCCCCACACCCATATGGATATGCCCTTTGGTGGCACGGTTTCTGCGGATGATTTTGAAACAGGTACACGCGCAGCTGCCTGTGGCGGCACCACCACGATCATTGACTTTGCGATTCAGACCAAAGGCAAGTCGACCTTTGAAGCCTTGGACAGTTGGCATGCCAAAGCCGAAGGCAAAGCCGCAATTGATTATGGCTTTCACATGATTATCACCGATATGCCCGAAGAGCGCATTCCCGAAATGACCAAATTGGCCAGCGAAGGCATTACCTCTTACAAGCTGTTTATGGCCTATCCGGGTGTGCTCTACACCGATGATGGCACCATCTTTCGCGCCATGCGCAAAGCGGGTCAAGATGGCACCGTGATTTGTATGCACGCCGAAAATGGGATTGTGATTGACGAAATTATCAAAGAGGCCCTGCGCGAGGGCAAAACCGACCCCAAATGGCATGGCTTAACGCGCCCCACCCGCATGGAGGCCGAAGGCGTACACCGCGCGATTTCGATTGCCGAAGTGGCGGGTGTGCCCGTGTATATCGTCCATCTTTCCTCGTCTGATGCCTTGGATCAGGTCTCGATGGCACGCCAGCGCGGCGTGCCCGCTTTTGCGGAGACCTGCCCCCAATACCTTTTCTTGGACGAAAGCTATTATTTCCAAGAGGGCTTCGAAGGGGCCAAATATGTCATGACCCCCGCTTTGCGTGAGAAGTGGAACCAAGACAAACTCTGGCGCGGTCTGCGTTTTGGTGATTTGCAATCGATTGCCACCGATCATTGCCCCTTTTGCTTTAAAGACCAAAAACATTTGGGATTACACGATTTTACCAAAATTCCCAACGGCGGGCCCGGCGTAGAAAACCGCATGAGCCTGGTCTATAACGGCGGGGTCGTTGGTGGCCGCATCTCTGTGAATAAATTTGTCGATTTGACCTCGACAGCAGCGGCCAAAACCTTTGGCCTCTTTCCCAAAAAGGGCACCGTGGCTGTGGGCAGTGATGCCGACCTCGTGATCTTTGACCCTGAGCGCAAAGAGACGATCAGTATCAACAACCCGCATATGCACCACATGAATGTGGACTACAGCCTCTATGAGGGCTTTGAGGTTCAAGGCGTGGCTGAAACCGTGATTTCTCGTGGCAAAGTTGTGGTTGAGAAAAACAATTATATCGGCAAAAAAGGCGATGGTAAATTTCTCAAACGCGGTCTCTATGGGGGACTGAAGTAAATATTCAGTCTCAACTTGAAGGGCGGAAGCAGAGCAATGTAGCCTTCTGCCCTTCAATTTATGGATTATTTGTTGTTTAATAATGTTAAGTGCCAGAAAGTACGTCCTGTTTTAAATAGGGATTGAGTTGCTGATTGTGCGGAGAGTGGATGTATTTTTGCAATGCGCTGTGACAAGGAAGAGCATCAGAAGGATCTGAATCTGCTACTATGAGTCATTCTACCTATCATGTATCGGATTTATCCTCTGAAAATCAAAAGCAGGAGGGTTTGACCTTTCACCTGAGCCCCGATCAATCGGAGGTCCTGCTGATTGTCAATCCATCTGAACTTGAATCCCCTCCCTCCCTCTTGCTCTTGGAGCAGGCCTTTGAAAAAAAAGGCTTTCCAGGTTATCACCTGCATACCGCCATTTTGCATGAGCTTTGCAGCCTTGATTGGAAAGGACTGCAGCAGCCCTTTAGTCGCGTGATTGCCTCCCGGATTCAAACGGATCTGATTGTGCATATTTCCGATGACCAGCTCAAGGCCTGGTTGACACTTTTGCCTGCCACGGATGCGTTTCCTCCTTCGCGGGAAGAGTTGATTGCGCGTTTGAAAAAAGAGAAAGTGGTCTACGGCCTGAACGAAGCTGTACTTCAGCTGGCGGTCGAACAAGGCCATTTAAAAAAATCACTGGTCGCCGAAGGGCTGCCGGCCCAACAGGGCAAAAGTGCCTGGTTTGAATATCTCTTGGAGACCAATTTGCAGCGGGGCCCCCGCGAGAGAGCCGATGGTTCCGTTGATTACCGCGATCTCAATCTGGTGCAAAATGTTGACCTGGACACGCCGTTGATGCGCAAACACCCGCCTGAACCCGGTCAACCTGGGCGCAAAGTCACAGGTGAAGAAATTTCCCCAGAAATGGGCAGGGATTACCACCTGATTGAAAGTGTCGGTTCTAAAATTTCAGAGCAGGACAAAAACCTGCTGGTCGCAGCGCGGGCCGGTCGCCCTGTCCGGCTCAGCCGCTCAGTCAAAGTAGACGATATGATCACCTTGCAGGAGGTGGGGCTAGAGACGGGCAATGTTCAGTTTAAAGGCTCTGTCTCTGTGATGGGATCTGTGTGCAGTGGTTTTCAGATCAAAGCCGGGGGCGATATTATTGTGCACGGCTCGGTAGAAGATGCCATTTTGGATGCTGGCGGCAGTATCGAAGTTCGTGGGAGTATCTTTGGCCGGGATCAGGCTTCTCTCACCGCCAAAGGGGATATTCGCGCCCATTTTATTCAAAACGCCAGTGTTGAGTGTTTTGGCGACTTGCATATTTCCGAGGGGCTTTTTCATTGCGAGGTGCGGATCATGGGCAATATCTTTGTCGGAATGAATGGCGGTAAAGGCCAAATCAATGGCGGCAATATCTGGGGAGCCAATTCTTTGCGGGTCAAAATTTTGGGTTCGATGGCCTCTTCTGTCACCCGTGTTTCTTTGGGGGAAGACCCCTATCTGCGCCAAAAACTCAAAGACATTGACCACAATTTAAGGCATTATAAAAGTGAACTCGAACAGGTGATCAAATCGATTATATATATCCGCACCCGGGCCCGCGAAAAGGCCGATGAGTTGACAGGGCTCGAAGAAAAACGCGGTGAATTGCTGGAAACCGTCAACAATCTGTCGGAGCAAATCAGCAATTTGCATGAGAGTTTGCGCCTCTCGCGCTCTCAGTGCGAAACTTTTGTGAGCGAACAATTACATGCGGGTGTCAAACTCTTCTTTGCCGAAATTCCCTTTATTGTCAAAGAGGATATGGGGCCTTCGCGACTGCGCTTGCGGGATACGTCCAACGGGCTTGATGTTGTTTGGGCCCCGTATACTGCGCGTTGATTTGCAATGACAAATCCTGTTCGCTTGCGTTTTTCTAAGGATAAAACCCTGCTCTTTGCCTTGATTCGTCCTCAGGATGTTAAAAGTGGTCGTCTCGAAGCCGAAGAACTGTTAGAAGCCCTACTCGAAATGGGCTATTCTTCGTTTCAATTTGAATTGGACCAACATGCCTTTGACGATTTGACCCAATTGCATTGGGACCAACTCAACCGTGAAATTGTCAAATGTTTGGCCCGTCGGATTGAATTTGAACTGCAGGTGCAGATTTCTGAAGATCAGATGCAGGCCTGGGCCAACGTGCAACCGGCTTTTAGCGGGGAAGAAATTCTCCTGAAACGGCTTTTGGAAAAATTGGCTTATGCCGGGGTTAAACAGGGCTATTTGTATGATGCACTCAAAGAAATTATGGATACCTCTCAGGCCGATCAATTATTGGTGGCCAGGGGCAGTCCGCCTGAAAATGGGGTCAATGCCTGGTTAGAGCCTCTTTTTCAGCGAAGCACGACCGAACTTCCCAGTGATTTGGTGGTGCAATTGGAGCCAGGGGTACCTTTGGCCCAGCTTCGTCCCGCCACAATTGGGCGAGCAGGCATGACGGTCACAGGCCAGATTTTGCCTGCAAAGTCGGGTAAAAATCTGCAATTGGTCCCCTCTGCTGGCAGTGATTTTTCACCTGTGGATCCTCTAATCTTGGTTTCAACCCAAAGAGGCTGCCCTGTTCTACGCTTTAATTCGGTGCGCTTGGATCCGATTCTGACCGTCGAAAAGGTCGATGAAGAGAGCGGAGATCTGAACTATTCTGGCAGCATCCTCATTTTGGGCTCTGTACAATCGGGCTATTTGGTGCAGGCCAAGGGACATATTGAGGTTATGGGCGATGTGGGGGGGGCGCGGCTGGAAGCCGGCGGCGATATTTTGATCCATGGGGCGGTCAATGGCCAGGGGCAATGCCTGATTCGCGCGGCTGGGCAGATTCTTGCCACCCGTTTGAGCCAGGTATTGATTGAATGCGGACGGGATATTCGTGTTCGAGAAGGGGTGTATCAAAGTCATTTGCGCGCGGGGGGCAGTATTGTGATTGGCGAAACCCCTGAGACAGGTCTATTGCTGGGTGGGCGGCTGGTGGCCCTGAGGCAATTGCGGGTCGGTCAAATTGGCAATGAACGCAAGTCCGTGGCCCATATCCATTTGGGCCAAGATGATTATGCCTGCGATCAGTTTGAAGCCAAAAACCATGCTTTGACAGAGCTTCGCCAAGAATTGGACAGCACCTTAAAAAAACTGATTCAGGTCCGTGCCCAAGAGGTGCCTTTGGTCAATCCAGAGTTGCTCCAGCGCAAATTGCACCATCTGGAGCAACAGGTTGAACAGCTCAGGGATGAGCTCTCTTTTTTAGAGCAGACCCTCTTTGCCTGGCCCTGTGGTCAAGATCTGCGTTTGGGCAAAGCGCTTTGGCCCACATTATCGCTTTCGATGGGGCCTTATCAAGCGACATTTTCAGCCCCTTTAAAGGGCCCCATCACCTTTTGCCTGGAGCAAGCGGGAACAGAAACAAAGATCAAGGTGAGGTCTGAGCCTGTCGAAGCAGCTGCGCTCGATGAACCAATACCTCCCGAACCCCATAGAGCAGAATCCCCCCACACACCGCCACATTCAGCGATTCTTTGATGCCATACATCGGAATCTGAACCAACTGATCCACCTGCTCCCTGATTTCGGGTTCCACGCCCCAGACCTCGTTGCCCAGGATAAAGGCCACAGCAGGGGCATAGGCAATCTGCAAATAGTGCTGGCTCTGGGCGTCTGATTCCACGCCCACAATTTGCACCCCCTCGTTTTTGAGCTTTTTGAGAACCTCTTCCAGTTCCCAATGGTGTGACCATTCAACGTGCTCTTCGGCCCCCAGCGCTGTTTTGTGGATTTCTTTGCGGGGGGGGCAACCTGTGAACCCGGTGAGGAAAATCTTTTTGACACCAGCACCGTCAGCGGTGCGAAACAAACTCCCGACATTGTGTAGAGAGCGGATATTGTGCAGAATTAAATAGATCTCAGTCATGTGCGTCCTCCAAATACAGTGTACACACCTTGAGATGTATCGTATAATGACTGGGTTCCACCTCTGAGCAGGTGCGAAAGCCACGCTGATGACTCCCGTTTATCTCATTCAGACGTGTAAAAAAAACAAAAAATGCAAGCTAAACTTCCAGAGGTAGTTTTTTCAAATGGTCAAGATTCGACTGAAACGTTTTGGTACTAAAAAAAGACCCGTATACCGCATTGTGGTGATTGATTCCCGCAACCGCCGTGATGGGCGTCCGATTGAAGAAATCGGTTTTTATGATCCCCGTCATGAGCCTTCTTTGATTCGCTTTGAACAGGAATCTCTCAAAAAATGGCTGGAGTGCGGTGCCCAACCCACTGAAGTGGTTCAGCGCCTGATCAAACAAGCCCAATCCGCTTAAGGAGCACCTCCATGCCCGTAACCGATGCCGTAGAATTGATTGTCAAAATGCTGGTCAAGAACCCTGAAGAGGTTTCGATTCAGACCAGCACCTTTGAACCCGAAGACGAAGAAGACTTGGTCCAATTGGATATCAGTTTACAGGTTCATCCCGATGACCGTGGCCGTGTGATTGGTCGCCGTGGCAAAACCATCAATGCCTTGCGCACTGTGGTTAAAGCTGCAGCCATTAAGTCTCAGCAGCGGATCAATATCGAGGTTCTCGACAACTAGATTCCTTTTGGAGCCTGAACAGATTAAAAAAACAGCACTGCTTTTGGCGGTGCTGTTTTTTAATGGCTGGGCATTTGCTTTGCCGTGAATCAGGGGGGGTTAAGCTTCTTCGGCAGCCGGGCGGTTGAGGTGGTAATTTTGGAACATATAACCTGTGCCACGGGCAGTGAGAATCAGTTCTGGATCGCTCACGTCTTTTTCAAGTTTGCTGCGCAAGCGGCTCACATGCACATCGACCACGCGGGTGTCTGAATACTGATTCAGGCGGTAGCCCCAGACCTGCTGTAAAATATCGTTGCGGGAAAAGGGTTTGCCTGGGTTGAGTGCCAGTAATTCCAATAAGCTGAATTCCATTTCGGTCAATTTGACCCGTTGGTTGGCCTTTAAAACATGGCGGCGGCTTAAGTCGATGCTGATATCATCCACTTCAATCAGGGCAGGTTTGACGGGCTGTACATAAGTCCGGCGCAAGACTGCTTTGATGCGGGCTTCGAGTTCACGGGGGCTGAAGGGTTTGATGATATAGTCATCGGCACCCATCTCCAGGGCATTGATGCGGTCGGCGATATCGCCCTTGGCCGTGAGCATGATAATTGGGGTAGTGTCGCGTTTTCGGATTTGTTTGCAGACCTGTAGCCCGTCCATATGGGGCATCATAATATCCAAGACCACCAGATCGGGATGGACCTCATAATACCGTTCTAAGGCTTCTTCCCCATTTCCAGCTGTGACGACCTCGAATCCAGCCATTTTTAGGCGGGCTTCTACAATTTGACGAATACTGGCCTCATCGTCGGCAACCAGAATCTTGCCTTTAAACATGCCTCATTTTTATCCCCCCGGATTTTCGGTTTTCAGTCGGTGTAAATGGCTGTGTAGATCTTTTTCCAGCAAAGTGGCGGCTTGAAAAAGCAGTTCGGTGCGCAACCGTGTCTCTTGATCCGCTGACAGGGTCGGAAAGTGTAAGAGGCCTGTTTCGAGTGACATATACGCAGGCAAGATCGGTTGTCCGGTACTTTTGACCTCATCAGCCAGGTATTTTAAACTGCGTTTGGGACTGACCGTACGTTGCCAAAGCAAGGTATCTTTGTTCCAAATTTCCAAGCGCACCTGAACACTTAATACTTCCTGTTGCTCGTCAAGATGGAGTTGGGCCCAATAACCATGTTCAGCGGGTTGGCGCTGGTAATTCAACAAGCGCAACACATAATAGCTGTCTTTTGGCAAAGCTGTCTTTAAGAGCGAATGTTGACCCATAAAGGCCTGAAATTCTTGGTAAATAGCGGCTGAAATCTGCGGAGGTGCATAAATGCGGTTGACGTGGTTGGCTTGGGAGTAAGCTGAAAGCGGCCAGAGCAGCTGAAAACACAGCAGGGCCTTTACAGAAAGCAATATTTTGTTGCAATTAGCAATATTTACCATGACTTGTATTATAACGGCTCCGAAAACCCACGTCCACACCCAAAAGGGAGAAGCGGCGCAATTATTGAATGATAAACTCGGTTAAAAATACGTCTTGGATATGGGTTTCTTTACTCAGGTATTGATTCAGGCGGGTTGAAAGCTCGGCCTTTAACTCGGTTTTGCCTTGGGGTGTGCCCAGAGCCTGGGCAGATTTAGCACTCAGCGTGGTGACCACGATATCCTGAAAGATCGGGCGCTTTTCTTTGATTTGCTCTTTGAGTTCTTCTAACCAAGTCTCTTTGCGTTGCTTATTGTCAGACAGGAAGGCCGGCTCGGAAGTGGTAAAGGCCAAGGTCAGAGAGGCTCTTAAAAACCGCCGTTGGTTAATATCGCCCAGATTGACCGTGAATTGACCCAGCTCAATCATGGGGCCTGCGGCAAATTCAGAGTGGCTTTCGCTGGCACTGTTGGTTTTTAATCCCCCCGGATTCAGGGCCATCCAGACCACTGCGCCGGTTGAAAGCCCAGCTATCAGCAGGGCAACCGTCAAGGCAATGATCAAGAGCTGGTTTTGCCTGGGTTGTTTGCCAGCAATCGGTGGCGTGTCCTCTTCGCTGTTTTCCTGGCCCTTTCGTCGTGGAGTGGGACGACCACTCAATCGTGCTGCCATTCCTCAATTCCTCCTGGTCGAAAGTTTGGATTCAAGTTCCTGATTCAGACTGTCAGGTGTTTGGGTAGTATACCCCTGATTCTGGGGTTCTTGAAGATCTGCACGGGGACTTAAGAGCACAATATCCACACGTCGGTTTTTGCGCCTGCCGCTTTCCGTGTTATTGGATGCGATCGGATGGTATTCACCGTAGCCCGCCATCGAAAGGCGTTGGGGCTGTATTTTGCTGTGATGCAGCAAAATCTGTAAGACCTGGGTTGCTCGGGCTGCGGAAAGATCCCAATTTGAGCCAAAACTGCCTTTGACAGGAATATTGTCGGTGTGGCCCTCCACCCGCAGGGAGAGGGGCATTTTTTCGAGCGCATTGGCGAGTTTTTTGAGGGCTGGCAGAGCCCCTGGCTTGAGTTCGGCACTGCCGCTGTCAAAGAAGAGACTTTCCTGTAATTGCAAAATTAATCCCCGTTCTTCCTGGCGCAAGCTCATCATCTTTGCCAATTCAGGCGTTTGTTTGAGCAGCTTTTGCATTTGTTCGGTGGTTTTGGCGAGGCTGGTTTCGACTGGATTCATGGGGAGGTGTTGCACCACAGGTGGCACAATACTGACCTGAGCGGGGATGCCGGGCCGACTTTCCAACAAACCATCTCCCTGTCGGGGCACGACCCCAAAGGCTTTTTCCATGGATTCGGTCATCTGTTGGTATTTTTGTTGATCCACCGAAGACACGGCAAAGAGCACCACAAAAAGCGCAAAGAGCAAGGTCATGAAATCGGCGAACGAGACCATCCATCGTTCATGGTTGACATGGGCAGCAGCAACTTTGCGACGGCGGCTCACGCATTGCCCTTTCGGCTTTCCCGATTGGCTTCATAGGTTATGCGTTCGGTGGCAGATAAAAAGGCTTTGAGACGCTCTTCAATAATGCGGGGATTGTCTCCGGCCTGAATCGACAGAATGCCTTCCAGAATCAACTCACGCACCAATAATTCAGATTGGCTGTTGATCCGCAGTTTGCCTGCCATTGGAAAGAGCAATACATTGGCCAGTACCAGACCATAAATGGTGGCCACAAAGGCCACCGCAATGCCTGGTCCGACTTTTTCAATGCCTTCGTGTAAATGTTCCATGACGTGAATCAGGCCCAAAACAGCGCCAATGATCCCGATCGTGGGCGCATAGCCTGCGCCGGATTCGTACATTTTGATCACCCGCTCGTGGCGAACTTCTTGCTGTTCCAATTGAATACTCAGAATCAATTTGACAATTTCGGGATCGGTGCCGTCAGCCACCAATTGTAGGCCCTGTTTGAGAAATTCGTCTTCGACATTGGGCACTTCGCGCTCCAACGAGAGCAAACCCTCGCGGCGGGCTTTTTCGGCAAAACGCACCAATTGGGGGATGATTTCTTCGACACGGGTCTCACTTTTGACAAAGGTTTTGCGCAAATGAGCGGGAAAGGCCAAAATGTCCAGGCTGCGAGAGCCATAGATCATGGCTCCAATTGTGCCCCCAGCAACAATCACAAACGCAGTATGCTGCAAGAGAAAAAGTGGGCTGCCGCCTTCTAAGATGCGGCCCCCAATAATCCCAATCAGGGCAATTAAGAGTCCAATGGGTGCAGTTAAATCCATGTTTTACAAAATCCCAACATATTGTATCACAGACCCGCTTCAGCTTCGATTTCCAGCGGCCTTACCACGGGTTCCAAGCTTTGGCGACGAAACAGGATGAAACGTTCCATCACGGTTTCAATCGATTCCTTGACCATCAACTTTTCGTTATTAGACAGGGTTAACAGCGTGTCTGGCGTGGCTTCTAGAAATTTAATCAGATCTGCGTTGACCACAATGGCTTGGCCATTGAGGCGGGTCAGTTTAATCATTTAGCTTACCTTCTCAAGGATAGCACTTCCTGAAGCATTTCATCGGCGGTGGTGATCGTCCGGGAATTTGCTTGGAAAGCGCGTTGGGTCACAATCATATCGGTGAATTGTTCTGCCAGGTCGACGTTGGAGCCTTCCAAGGTGCCGCCAACAATGGTGCCATTGCCTGCCGTTTGCGCTGAACCAATCCGGGCATTGCCAGAATTGGGGGTCTCTTGATAGACGTTGCCACCCTGGCTGGAACTTTGATGGCCGCGAATCAATCCGCCTTCGTTGACAAAACTGGCCATCGCCAATTTGCCCAGGGCCAATAATTGCCCATTGGAAAACAGGCCGCGAATGGTACCATCCGGCGCGATTGTAAACGAATTCAGATCTCCGGCTGAATAGCCGTCTTGGGTGGCGACGGTCAGGGTGCGGGGAGCGCTGAATTGAGTCAGGCCGTTGGTGTCTCCGACTGTGCCGACATCAACTGTCATGGGCTGGGGTTGGGCAATATTGGGGCTCAGATTGGTATTGAACGAGAAAATCGAGGTGGAGGTAATGGCATCACTGTTCAAAAAATTCAGGGTAAAGCGGCCTGAAAAATTGCTCAAAATGCCTTTGTCGTTAAAGCGAACCGAGCGCAGCGGGACATTGCTGCCAGCGGCGTTGCCGTCGCTGCTCAAGACGGCCACATTGGGCTCTCCAGAGGTGGCCGCCCAATTCCAAATACCGGCATCACGGGTACCTTGGACAATACCAGCGGCATCGAGTACCACATCATAGTCTGAGACAAAGTCCAAACCAACGGCATGTTTGGCGCCCAGCGCGTCGAAGACGTCGGTGCTGGTTCCGGCGATCACCGAGGCTGTCTTGGCCCGGTTGAGACCTGTATACAGACCCGAAACATTGGCTCCCCCGCCGGGGGTGGCGGCTGTGGGAATGGTGCCTGCGGCAACGGTCTGACCACTGAGAATAATATCGCGGGCCGTGGCGCGCATGGAGATGCGGCCATTGCCGTCTGAAAACGCCGTCACCCCTGTGATATCGGTTTTGGCATTGATCAGGGCGATAATTGCCTGGGCGTTTTGCTCCGAGGTGCTGGTGGCGGGAGTGGCCGACAATGATCCGATATCCACGCCATTGACCAAAATATCACCGCTGATCAGACTGATCGAGGCCGCAGTGGCTTGTCCCAGGGTATTGCTGGAGGTGGTCTCAATTGTGGTGGTTCCAGCGCTAAAAAGCTGGGTGCCGTTTAAACTCACACCGGCCAAACCCGTGCCGGCGACCACAATTTGCTTGTCGGGGCCGGGTTGGAGTTGGGTTAAGACAATCTGATCTTGGCCAGCACCGGTGCTGGCTGCCTGTTTGACCGTCGCGACCACATTGGTTTTGTCTTTGTGAAAATTGATCAGATCTGCAATTTTTTGCATCACGGTGGTGGTGGTATCGCCGGGGTTGACCAGTGGAATTCCGCCCACAATTGAGACATTGTTAATGGTCAATTCACCTGCATCCAAGCTATTGGGATTGGCCGCTCCCAATTGCAATTGGCCACCGGCTCCGCCAAAACCCGTTACGGCAACGCCAGAGGTGACGCGGGCTTGCTGGGCATGGGCGTAGGCTTCGCTGGCAGATAAAACCGATGGACGGTAAATATTGCCTGCGACATTGACTTTGGTGGTGGATTTGGGCGGATAGGTGCGATTGGCTTCAATCACAAGGTCTGAAATCGGGCCATTTTCGCGAATGATTCCCTGTTTGTCAGCGGAGTAGCCCTGTACCAATAGACCTGTGGCATTGACCAAGCGACGATCCCCGTCCAAACCGAGATTGCCATCGCGGCTGTAGAGTTTGGCTCCCTGTGAATCACGCATGACCAAGAAGCCTTTGCCCTGAATCGCCACATCGGTGTTTTTTCCGGTGGTGAGCAGAGCTCCTTGAGAGTGAATTGTATCGATCGAGGTCACGTGGGTGCCCAGGCCAATTTGCATGGGATTGGTGCCCCCTTTATTGCCGGTGGGTTCCCCCGCGCCTCTCAGGGTTTGGGCAAAGAGTTCTTCGAAAGTGGCACGATTGGATTTAAAGGCGGTGGTGTTAACATTGGCAATATTGTTGCCAATCACTTCCATGCGGGTTTGATTGGCCTGCAGGCCGGTCACTGCCGTACTAAATGCGCGATACATTATATCTGCCTCCGTGATTGGTCATTGCTTAAACTAAACTTGTTCATAGGTTTTTAATCTCTATTTCTTTTCGCTCACACGGGTGATGTTTTTCATGGGGATGACTTTTTCATCGACCACGACAAAGGCTTCTCCACTGATCATGCGGGTTTCAGTCACTACTCCCTGTAAGACCTCTGCATTTTCGCCGTCGGAGGCGTAGAGCGCTTCGACTTCTTTGCCCAAAAGCGAGCTGCCCTGGGTCAATTGCTGAAAACCCACCAGGTTTTCAAGTGCCAGGGCCAGATTGGTGGTTTGTTCCAGTGAGCTAAACTGGGCCATTTGGGCGATAAATTCGCGATCATCCTGCACATTGAGGGGATCTTGATTTCGCAATTGCACCATCAACAAATTGAGAAAGTCATTTTTCCCCATTTGCTGGCTGGGCAAGGCATCTGCCGCTTTCTGGGGGGTGCCAAAGATCAGGGGGTCGAGGATGGGCATAAAAACTCCTTTAAGCCAAATAATTGACGTGGTTGGCGTCTGGTTGGGGCAGGGGCAGAGCGCTCAGGTCCAATTCAAACTCTGCTTCATCCCAATCAAGGGGCAGATTTTGTGAGCGCGTTTGGGCACTTTGTTGGGGCGGGCGTTCCTGAGAAAAACCCTGACCACTGTGTTCGTTGTGTTCGGGATTGACTTCAATTTGACATTGCTGTAAATGCAATCCCTGTTGCATGAGTGATTGTTTGAGTTGGCCGATTTGGCTTTCCAAAAGTTCTTTGGCCATCACTGTATCCGTAAAAATATGCAAATGCAATTCCTGCTCTTTTTGCACAATTTGCAAAGACACCCGGCCCAATTCTGCCGGCTGCAAATTCAAGCGCATCTGGTTTTGACCTGCTTGGCGCAGCAAACGGATGCGCTCTCCGAGTGGGGCAAAACGCAGATTTTCAGGCTCTGTGGCAGGTCTGGGAGGCGTTTCGGACGGCACTGCCAATTCTTTTGGGATGCTTGGGCTTTCGGACGAGAGATGAATCGGGGATTGAACTCCGTGGAGAGAAGGGGTCAGTTCGTCTGACGGTGCGGTGACGGCATGTCCAGCAATCGCTTGGAGGGGGTCTGAACCCTGAACTGAGAGGGAATTCTTGGGCTCTAAAGGGTCTTGTCTGGTCACCAAAACAGATTGAAGTGCGGGGGGATTTGTTTGGTTTACCTGGGCTGGAACTGTTGGCAATTGGGCCATTTGCGCTGTTTGTGTCAAGACAGGCAAATCGCTGGATGCCTGTTGCCTTGC
>CAZRFI010000071.1:0-2363 GCA_964598905.1 uncultured Candidatus Sericytochromatia bacterium
TTTTTCTTGCCAACTCAGAGACATACTCACACTCAAAACATCCCAAAATGCCTGAGGGTCCCAATCGGGCCAATTTGTTTGAGTTTTTAAAACCGTCTCTTTGGCTGTCAGAATCAAGCGCTTGCGCTCAGCTTGATCACTTCCCAAATGGGTTTGAATTTTGTCCCAGTCCAAGCCCAATGCAGTCTGAATATCCGTCCGGATCAGGGTATTAATGCTGTCATGATAAACCTCTCGGCGCAGTTCTGGCTCTTGAATGGCTTCAGCAATGCTCAAGACGTAATCCCAAGGTGAAATCTGACTTGGATTTGAGAGACAATTCCCAGCCATATCGTTTAAATACCCACTGGCCATGCGCTGCAAGCGTTGGGGTGAATACATCAGGCGCATAAAAGAGATAAACCAGTTCAGGCGGGCTTGGCCGTGGCGGCCTGAACGCATCAGGTAATACAGATTGTACATGCGCTCAGCCACCATGTATTGCGTGGTTTTGTGGCCTGTGCTCAGTTTGACGACTTCTCCCGCTTTGACCAGGCGCAGCAATTGCGAGCTGACCTGATTGACTGGTAAACGCAAGGTTTCTGCAATTTCAGCGGCTTCCTGGGGTTCCCAATGTCGGGCCAAGGCATCAAAGACCTGGCGCATTTGTTTGGAGAGACTTTCGATGCGGTGTTTGTAAAGGGGTGTGACCAAATCGAGAATCGTTTCCAAATCTGTTTGCACCTCTCCTAATGGGCGCTCTTGAAAGAGGCGAAAGATCAGGTGCAACATGCGTGGATTGCCCCCGGTTAATTGAGTCAGGGCTTTGAGCCGTTCAGGTTCGCGGTCTAAAATTGGCAGAATATCTGGGTCTGTTTGGGCCTTCCAGCGCATAAAGCCCTCTACTTCTGACTCTGAGAGGTTCTCCAGTTCATAAACCCGAAAAAAATCGTAAAAGGCCCCATCGTAGCGATAAGTAGATTCCAACGGCCCGCAGGCACCGCCTATCAACAAAATCCGGCCCTCTTCCATCAGGGTTTTGCGCAGAGCATATTGTTCTTGCTCAGTGTGAATATGTTCAAACACCTGATCGATATTGTCTATCAGCAGAACAAATCGCTTCTTGAGCGTTTGGGCCAAGCTTAATAGATAATCCAACGCTTCTTTGGCCAATTGATCACTGCCCATACCACTGTTCAACGCTTGTTTTTGCAATTGGGCTGTTTTTTCAAGGATATGGCGGTTTTGTTGTTGCTCACCCAATTGCCTCAGGGTTTCCAACCAAAAATCGGCCAAATCGCCCAATTGGTAGTTCTCTTCTGGGAATTTAATTGGCAACCAGAGCTGGCTAAGTGTGGGATCTGCTTGTACAGAATAGCTGAGTAAGAGCATGAGAGAGGTTTTACCCATGCCCCGGCGGCCTTGCAATAAGAGGTGTTGCAGACCCTGATGTTCTGGCTGATTGTGAACCTCTTCCATCAAGGCAGCCAGCAATTCCTTGCGAATCACATAAGCAGCCAAATGTTCAGGGGATTCTAAATGTGGATTGAATAAAAATGAAGCATGGGCAGGCATCAGTCTATGTATTTCCTCTTCCACCAGTCGCGCAACAGTGGGGAATTAAAGCGGTATTTTTTTTCGGGAGTGAGATAGAGATAGCCGTCGTGCTGCAAAATATGCAATAAACGGTTAAACAGGGCTTCATTATAGGCTCTGTCGGGCATTTGGCTGCGAATTTCCTGTTCGATGATGGCTCTGCCAATTCCATTACTCTCTTGGCAGGCAGCTTTGAGAATACTGCGCAAAAGTTCTAATTCTTGGGCCGAAAACATCTTATCTAAACGCTCGTCCCAGGGTTCAAAATGTTTATTGGATTCGGGCTTGAGCAGGTTTTCATAAGCCTGATGGACTATCTGCAGATTTAAAGGATGCCGTTTAAGTTTATGTAGATCTTTGACCTGGGCAAACAGCAGCTGCAAATAAAAAGGAATCAGGTAATCGCCCAAATGTTCAATGGCTAAACATAACATTTCTGGATTCCAGGTCAGTTTTTCTGACTCTCCAAGCAGGTCGAGAAAATGAGTCGCGGTCTCCGGGTCGAAGGGTTCCAGATGCAGTGTGTGTAAATCATTGATAGTGCCTGAAAGTTTGGTCTGGTTGACGACTTCTGCCAAGCCAATCGACCCGCCTAATAAAAACCGAATCGTTCCCTGACTCTGCCGCTCAACTGCTTGACGCAAATATCTAAAGCCATTGAGAAAATCCTCTTGTTTGCTCAGGGATTCATTGCCCAATCGTTGCACAAAAATGGGGAATTCATCGATAATCACCAAAAGTTGGGCCTGAGGAGATTTTAAAGCAGTCAGAATTTGTTCACTGATTTT
>CAZRFI010000071.1:2463-16396 GCA_964598905.1 uncultured Candidatus Sericytochromatia bacterium
TCGGCATAACTGCGGCAGGCCTGAATATCCACATAAAGTACATCCCACCCTTCTTGAGGGTGGTCTTTGAGGTGGTAAAACAAACTGGTTTTGCCAACACGTCGGGGTGCGGTTAAAAGCACATGATTGCGTTCGATTAAATCCCAGGTCTGTGCGATTTCAGCATTGCGCCCGAAGAAGTCATCTCCGCTAACAGGGGGGCCACATCTGTTTTTCATTCTCATTTTACGCTCCAACTCTTTCTGCAACAATTATGTTGCACAACAAATTTGTTGTCAAGCATTATCTACCGGAAAGGGGCAATCCTGCCTTGGCTCCCTTGCGCGTGGTACTATGTGTACCATACTGTTTTTTGGCTCCGATTCGGCAGACCAGACGCAGAACATGCAATAGAGCTCAGAACGAGGTAGATCCCCATGACACACGGATATTATCGCTGGCCCACCGTTTCCGGCAATCAAGTGGTTTTTGGCTGCGAAGACGATCTCTGGTCGGTGCCCCTGAGTGGTGGATTGGCCACCCGTCTGACCGCAAATCTGGGCCATATCTCCTGCCCGCAGCTCTCACCCGATGGCAAATGGATTGCCTATATTGGCTCCGATGAAGGCCACCAAGAAGTTTATTTGATGCCTGCTGAAGGGGGCGTGCCCACCCGTTTGACCTATTTCGGCGCACCTGTGACCCGCGTCAGCGGCTGGAAACCCGACAGTTCTGCGATCATTTGCAGCTCATCCCATCGCCAGATTTTGCGCCGCATGGTCGAACTCTACGAAATCCCTGTCGATGGCAGCGAGCCCGTCTGCCTGAAGTATGGCATGTCCCACCACATTGCCTGGAACCCCCAGGGCCCAGGGGCCGTGATTGGCCGCCACACCTGGGATCCCGCCCGTTGGAAGCGCTACCGGGGCGGCACCGTTGGGGTGCTCTGGCTCGACAAAGACGGCAGCGGCAATTTTGAGCCCTTTGCCCGTGAAATCGACGGCAATTTGGCCACCCCACTCTGGCTGGGTGAACGGATCTATTTCTTGTCTGATCACGAGGGCATTGGCAATCTCTATTCGCTCAATCTTGATGGCGAAGACCTGCAGCGCCACACCCACCACGACGATTTTTATGTGCGTTTCCCCCACAGCGATGGCCAGAATATTGTCTACCAATGTGGCGGCGATCTGTACAAGCTCAGCCTCAGCGGCGGCACCATTTCAACTGATGCCGAAAAAATCGCGATCGACTGGCGCAGCCCGCAGGTGCAGCGCAACCGCAAATTTACCTCGCCGACCAAATACCTCAATGCCTACCAATTGCATTCCGAAAGCCACTCCCTGGCCGTGGTCACCCGTGGCAAGGCCTATTCCATGCCCCTCTGGGGCGGCGCAGTCATGCAACACGGCGAGCGCGAAGGCACCCGCTACCGCGTGGCCCAATACCTGCCCGACAACAAGCGTCTGGTACTGGTGGGGGATACCGCTGGCGAAGAACAGGTCGAGGTGCATTGGCTCGATGGCTCACAGCCCGCTCAAGCCGTGACCGATCTCTCTCTCGGCCGCCCCGAACATGTGATGGTCTCTCCCACCACCAACCAGGTGGCTGTGGTTAATCACCGCCGCCAACTCCTGCTGGTTGACCTCGACAGTTTAACCACCCGTGTACTCGATGAAACGCCGCATTTACATGGTATTGGCACCCCGGCTTGGTCACCCGATGGGCAGTGGCTGGCTTATTCTTGCGGCACAGCGCCCCAAACCACAATTATTAAGCTCTGCCATGTCGAAACCGGCAGCATCCACGAAGCCACCCGGCCCGTGCTCGAAGACTTTGCCCCCAGCTTTGATTCCGAGGGCAAATACCTCTACTTTATTTCCACCCGCGAATTTAATCCGGCTTATGACGAAATTCACTTCTCACTGGGTTTCCCCTATGGCACCCGCCCCTATTTGCTCACCCTGCGCAAAGACCTGCGCTCGCCCTTTGAGCCCGATGCGGCGATGCTGATCGACAAAAAAGAACCCAAACCAGAAGAAAAGGCCGAGGAAAAGGCCGAAGACAAAACCGAGGAAAAGTCAGACAAACCCAAGGTCAAACCCGTTGAGATCGACCTCGATGGCCTCGCCGACCGGATTCTGGCTTTCCCAATCAAAGATGGCCGCTACCGCAAGGTCCTGGGCCTGGGTGACAGGGTCTTTTATATCACCTACCCGGTCTATGGCAGCTTGGATCAGAACTGGGCTGAAGGCATCACCATCCGGGGCACCTTGCGCGTCTACAACCTCAAGAGCCGCGAAGAAGAGGTCTTTATGGAGGGCGTCAACAGCTTCTACCTCTCCAAAGACGGCAAATCCCTGATTGTGCGCGTCGACAACAAGGTGCGTGTGCTGCCCGTGGGTGAAAAACCCTCCGAAAAAGTGCTGGGCGATAGCAAACCCAGCAAAAAATCCGGCTGGGTGGATCTGGAGCGAATCAAGCTCGGGGTTGTTCCGGCTTTGGAATGGCAGCAAATGTTCCACGACGCCTGGCGCCGCATGCGCGACCATTTCTGGACCGAGAATATGTCCGAAGTGGATTGGGACGAAGTACGCAGCCGCTATCTGCCGCTGCTCGATCGCGTCGCCAGCCGGGCTGAATTTTCGGATCTGCTCTGGGAAGTGCAGGGCGAATTGGCCACCTCCCATGCCTACGAAATGGGCGGCGATTACCGCAGAGAGCCCATCTACAGCCAGGGCTTTTTGGGCGCTGACTTTGCCTGGGATGCCGACGCCCAGGGTTACCGCATCACCCATTTGGTGCATGGCGATCATTGGGATGCCAAACGCGGTGGGCCTTTGGCCAAACCGGGTATCAACACCCGCGTTGGCGAAGTCGTCACCGCCATCAATGGCCTCAGCTTAAATGCCCAATTTGGCCCTGAGCAGGCCCTTTTGAATCAGGCCAAAAGCGATGTCTTGGTCAGCTTTGGCGGCGAGAATGCCCGCACAGTGCAGGTCCACGCCCTCGATTCCGACACCATGGGCCGCTACCGCGACTGGGTCGAGGCCAACCGCCGCAAGGTGCATGAAGAATCCAATGGCCAAATTGGCTATGTGCATATTCCCGACATGGGCCCCTTTGGCTTTGCCGAATTCCACCGCTATTACCTGAGCGAGTGCAATTACCCGGCCCTCTTGGTCGATGTGCGCTTTAACGGCGGGGGCCATGTTTCGCAATTGTTGCTGGACAAACTTTCGCGCAAACGCCTGGGCTACGACCTGCCACGCTGGGGGATGCCCGAGCCCTACCCCTCGTATTCGGTGATGGGGCCAATGCTGGCCCTGACCGACGAAAATGCCGGCTCGGATGGGGATATTTTCAGCCATTCATTTAAAATGCTTAAACTCGGACCATTGGTGGGTAAACGCACCTGGGGTGGCGTGATTGGGATCAACAGTCAGGGCAAATTGGTGGATGGTTCGCTCACCACCCAACCCGAATACTCATTCTGGTTCCACGATGTGGGCTGGAATGTCGAAAACTATGGCACCGACCCGGATATCGAGGTGGAGTATGCGCCCCACGATTATCACGCGGGCAGGGATCCGCAGTTGCAGACCGCTTTGGACACATTAAAAGACATGCTCGTGCAAACCCCCGCTGAGATGCCAGATTTGTCCAAACGGCCATCACTTAAACGCGCGCCTTTGCCCCCAAGGGCAGAATAGAAACGGGCAAAAGTTGTAGAATAAGATCATGAATGAACTCCAAAATGTTTATTTATCCCTGCTCGAAAACGACGACGAACAGGTCCGTGAAGTGGCCGCTCGCTCGCTCTACGAAATGCTCGAAGCGGATGTGATCGACGCCCTGCTCGAAATAGCAGAGACGGCCTCTCATCCGGGTTATCTCGAAGTCATCTGGCTCTTGGGCAAATCCGAAGAGGTGCGGGCCACAGATTTGCTTTTGCGCAATCTCAGCCATGCAGATCCCCGCCTGCGCGAAGTGGCCGCTTCGGCCCTGGCCGAAATTGGCGATGTGCAGGCCCTGCAGCCTTTGATTGCGGCCCTCGAAGATGAGTCGGCAGAGGTGCGAGATGCCGCAGCCATGGCCCTGGGTGAACTGCGCGATTCCCGTGCCGTTTTGCCCCTGATTGCTCAGCTCGACAATACCGAGACCCAACAGGTAGCTGCCTGGGCTCTGGCGACGATTGGCGATCAGCGGGCCATTCCTGCACTTTTGGCGGTGCTCGAATCCGAAGCTGCCGACGCTATGCGCGGTATGGCTGTGCGTTCACTCGGGCGCATGTCGGACGGCGAAAACGTGGATACCTTTCTCTCAGCCCTCAAAGATCGCTCCCATTTGGTGGTGATCGAGGCCTGTAAAATTCTCGGCGAATTGCAAGAAGACAGTGCCTCAGAGGTTCTGTTTGAGGTCTTTACTGCGGCTGAAAATCCGCGCGTGAGCCTCAATGCCGCCGTGGCCCTGGCCAAAATCGGCGACCCCCGCTGCAATGAATACCTGATGAAAATTTTGGCCGAAGACGAAGACTGGGGGCGCCGCCTCAATGCCCTTTTGGGTCTGCGCGAATTGCAAGAAGACGAAAAAGTCAAAAATGCCCTGCGTGCAGCCCTGAAAGATTCCCATTGGCTGCTGCAAAAACAGGCGGCTTTGTCGATGGTGGCCCATTTGGACGAAGATGTCTTTTCTACCTTGGCGAGTTTTCTCAGCAACGAAGACGAAGATATTATGCAGGCGGTGGTCGAAGCCAGCCTGCTCGAACTCAGTGAAGACGACGATGATGAGAATCTGGAAGAATTAGAAGATTTGCCCGATCCAATGGGTTAGGAGAGAATAGATGCACTGTTATATTCACTCTCAACAAGAGGCCATCGGCAGCTGTGTGGAATGTGGCCACGGGGTCTGTTTGATCTGTTTGAACAAAGTCAAAGGGCGGATTTTCTGTGACCAATGTGCCCAGAAAGGCCCGACAAATACAGCTTTGAGACGCATGGCCCATGATATCCAGAATGAACTCCAGATCGATGGCTTAAACGAAACTCTGGCCCAACTCAACCCCCTTTCAGCAGAAAAAAACCGCTATTTGGCTGCTGTCTTGGCTTTGACTTTGGGTTGGTGTGGCGGTCATAAATTCTATCTCGGCCAGCCGGGATGGGGCATTGCCTATCTCTTGTTTTTTTGGTCGGGCATTCCAGCCATGGCAGGGATGGTTGAAGCCCTCTGGTACCTGATCATGACCGATCAGCAATTTCAACAGCGTTTTTACTTGAGTCAGGGAATGATGATTCAACGAATTTCCCAGGTTCAGCCTGTGGCAGGGGTCCAGGCCCCAACGTTGGGAGATAACCGCTCGTTAAACAGCCTGCCCTTGCACAGTGAAAGCGATTACGAGCGTTATATTCTCAAATTCGCCAGTCAGCGCCAGGGCCGAATCAGCATTGCCCAATTGGCAGCAGAAACCCCGATCAGCATCGAAAAGGCCGAAAAACACCTGGCTCGTTTGGAAGGCAAAGGCTATACCCATGCCGAAATTGACCCCGACACCGGCGTCATTCGCTATCTTTTTCCCGAATTTATGTATCCGGGGTTGCCAGAGCCCGATTCAGGTCTGCCCTATTAAAGGAATTTCCGTTCCATTGACGCCCTCCCCTGTCTCTCACTATGATGGGAATACAGCTTAGATTCGGATCAATCCCCCATGTTAACCCCTGCACTGAATACTTGGACCTTCCAACCCCTGAACGCCTTGCTTGTGGGGGTGTTGGCTTTGGGCTATCTCTGGCTCTGGCGGCAGGCCCAGGTCAGCCGTGTCTTGCGCTCACCCCTGCGCTTTTTTTGGTTTTTTATAGGGCTCGCGCTCTTTGCCCTGGCCACCACGTCGCCGCTGGAGACATTGGCGCATCATTACCTGCTGACCGCCCGCTCGGCCCAACATCTCTTACTCGCGTATTTAATCGCCCCCCTGCTCTGGGTGGGCTTGGGTCAGGGCCTGCTCAACCCTGTTTTGCTCAGGTCTGCTTGGCTGGAGCATGTCTTCGCAAAGCTGAGTCATCCCCTGACGGCCATGTTGCTCTTTAATGCAGGTTTGATCAGTTGGTATCTGCCCGCGTTGACAGAACTCTCGCGCGGGCATTTTTGGTTTGGGCAACTCGAACACCTCTCGGTCCTGCTTGCGGGCATGTTAATGTGGTTGCCCCTGCTCAATCCAGCCCAACACCAGCGCCCGACGTATCCGCGCCAGATGTTTTACCTGATGACCCTGATTCTGACCCAGGTGCCGCTGTTTGGGTTACTCACTCTGAGCCGCGAGGCCCTCTACCAGAGTTACCTGCAGGCGCCCCGGATCACCAGCCAATTGTCGGCTTTTGGCGATCAGCAGAGCGCAGGTTGGCTGATCAAATTGTTTACAGTGCTGGTCTTTGCTGCGGCGTTTATCGCGATATTTATTGAGTGGAGCAATATGCAGCGCCGCATCGACAGAACCGAGCGCTTACAGGCCGAAGAAATGATCAAACTGATTGAAAGGGTGCGGGCCCGCTGGCCCCAAGGTCTGCCGTCGCAAGGTTAGCCTCACTGGCCATCACTTTTGGGGGCGGCCCCGGCGGGGTTTTGTCTGTGCAGAGGCTGCCACTTCGGGGGGCTGTTCCAACTCGCCGCCCAAATAGCCCAGAGCCGCTTGGCCAGCCTGGGTGTAAATCGGCTCCAGGGCTTTTAAAAACAGAACCTCTCCCCGCCAGTGTGGCGGACTTTTTAAACGCTTCAAGAGAGGTGCCGCGAGCGCGGGCGTTTGGGCTGGCTCCAAACTGGGGAGGGCTCCCCCACGCCAAAAGGCAGGAATTTCTAAGGGCAGAGCGAACTGTGAAAGCGCGGGTTCCTCAGTCAAGTCAGCACTGGGTGCCTGTTTTGCAGATGCTCCCAAACTGGCCAGGAGATCTTCGCGATCTTGGCCCCGCAGACGAAAGAGCAAAAATGGATCGCCATCAAATTGCTCAGCCAGAAGATAATAGACAGCGGCGATATGTTTACAGGGATCCGACCAATCAGGACAAGAGCAATCGGTTTCCAAATCTGCGCGTTTTTCAGGAAAGAGGCTGACACCTGCCTGTTTAAAGAGCAAATCCATCTCTGCCGACATCTCCCCCGCCAAGAGACGCGCCAAATGCAATGGCGAGTCGGCCAAGGAAAGACGCACCTTGGCCCAGGCCTTGCTGTTGAGCAGGGGCAATTCGATCGAGACGGTATACGGTTTGGTACGGGTGCCCTGCACCTTGGCCAAAACCCGGCCAGGGGAAATCTCTATCGAGAGGACTTGGCCTTGGCGGGCGTAATTTTTGCCCCGCGTCAGACGGCCACTGTCGCAGAGTTTTTCCAAGGCTGAGACCCAGCGCTGGCCCCACCAAGTCGTACCCACCCCGCCCCGAGCAGACTGCAGGCGAATGCCGTCTTTGGTCTTTTGCGGACCTGAACCAGAAAAGTGGAAATAACTCATTCGCTGATGGCCTCCGCCAGATTGAGTTGGAATAAATCTTGGATTTGCTGATTCGACAGTTCGGTCAGCCAGTTTTCGCCATGTCCCACCGTCTGATTCGCCAAATCCTGTTTGTGCAGGAGCAATTCGGCAATGCGCTCTTCGACGGTGCCTCCGCAGATCAATTTATGCACCTGAACCTGCCGGGTTTGGCCTATGCGAAAAGCCCGGTCGGTGGCCTGGTTCTCAATCGCCGGGTTCCACCAGCGATCAAAGTGAAAGACGTGGTTGGCACGGGTTAAATTGAGGCCTGTGCCCCCGGCTTTGAGCGAGAGCACAAAAATGCGCGGGCCGCCTGCAAACTGAAAGCGTTCCACGAGCTGATCTCGCTTGGCTTTGGGCGTTTTGCCCGTGAGCAAAAGTACCTCTTCGCCAAAGCGGTTTTGCAAATGGGTTTGCAAGAGCGCGCCCATCTCGGCAAATTGGCTAAAGATCAAGACGGCTTCGTCCATTTCGAGAATTTCTTCCAGCATTTCCTCTAAGCGCATCAATTTGCCCGAGCGGCCTGAGAGCGGGCCTTTTTCGCCCAAAAACTGAGCGGGGTGGTTGCACAACTGTTTAAAGCGCATCAATGACGACAGCACCAAGCCCTTGCGCTGAATGCCTTCACTTTTGGCCAATTGGGCCTGCATTTGTTTGAGCTGGGCCTGGTAGAGCGAGGCCTGTTCGCGGGTCAGAGGGCAAAACAGCTCCATTTCGAGTTTTTCGGGCAGGTCCGAAATAATGCTTTTGTCGGTTTTGAGTCGGCGCAACATAAAGGGCTCAATCCGGGCCTTGAGTTTGGCTTGGGTCTGGGGATCGCTAAAGGCCTGGATCGGCTGCTGGAAATGCAGGCGGAAATAGCTTTGGCTGCCCAAAAGGCCCGGATTGAGAAAATCCATCAGCGACCAGAGATCCCCCACATGGTTTTCGATCGGTGTTCCCGTAAGTGCCACGCGCCACTGGGCTTTGAGACTGCGCGCCGATTGAGACTGGCGGGTTTCGGCGTTTTTGATCCCCTGGGCCTCGTCCAAGACAATGCCCTGCCAGTGAAAGGGCTGTAAAAAAGCCAGATCGCGGTGCAAGAGCCCATAAGTGGTGATCACCAAGTCCTGATTGGAGATCGCCTTTTTAAAGGCCGACAGCTTGAGGCGCTCAGCACCATGGTGCACAAATACCTTTAAATCCGGCGTGAAATGTGAGGCTTCGCGTTTCCAATTGCCGACCAAGGTGGTCGGGCAGATCAGCAAAACCGGCGGGGCAGAGGGGTTTTCGAGCCGGGCCTTGAGAATCCGGGCCAGGGTTTGCGGGGTTTTGCCCAGACCCATATCGTCGGCGAGACAGGCACCGAGACCCCATTGATGCAAAAATTGCAACCAGGACACCCCGCGAATCTGATACGGCCGCAACGTGCCCTTAAACCCAGCGGGAATCTCGGTCAGGCCAAAGCTCTGCTGGCCCTGTAATTGGGCAAAGAGTTCGCGTACATGGCCCTGAGCCTCCACCGCTGAAATGGGCAAAGGGGCCTCGCTGGCACCGAGGGCCAGGGGCACAAGTTCTTGCAAAGTCAGCTCAGAGGGTTGGCGTTTGAGAAAGGCCAGGGCTTTTTGGATCTCGGCCTGATCGACAATCCGCCACTGTCCCCGAAACATCACCAGCGGTTGTTTGAATTTGGCCAGGGCCGTCAATTCCTGGCTGCTCAGCTGCTCTTCGCCCAATGCCACCTCCCAATTGACCTGCATCACGGTGGCCAGGTCCAGCCCCGTGCGGCCTTTGAGTTTGGGCGCTCGAACCTGGGCCTTTAGCGAGAGGTTTCGGGCTTTGGGCTGGGTCCACCAGGTTGGCAAGAACAGGGCAAAGCCCGCAGCTTCCAGCAGGGGGGCAGCTTGGGCCAGAAAAGACCAAATTTCAGCCGTGGAAAGGGTCAGGGCTTGTGGGCGTTTTCCTACCAATAGCGCCTGCAGCGGGGGATAGATCGCACAGGCTTGACCCAGGGCTAGCAGCAGGTACTCTTTCAGGATTTCAGGGGAGGTGGAAAGGGTTTTGGCTTTGCTGGCATTGATCTGCCAGACTGCCTGCAGGGGCAGGCGCAAACTGGGATCGGCATGGGATTGCAAGAAGCCTTCGATCAGCCAGGGCTCTTCCGGTTCTGCATCGTGCACCAACAATCCCAAGCGCCAATCCGCTTCATTGAGGGCCTGCAGAGGCCGCTTCCATTGGGCCAGACTTTTTGCCAGTGGTGCTAAGGCCTGGGTTGAATGGTTGAGCCTGCCCGAAGGCATTCCCAGGGCCTGGGTCCAGGCATCATAAACAGATTCATGATTGCGGGGTTTATGCTGGGTTGACACAGCAGAGCGGATCACGGCATCGAGCAAAAGAGACAGGAGTTTTTCCAGCAGCACCACAGGTTCGGGCCCGGTGGCTGCCAGGGCCGTCAGAGCAGGGGGCAGTACGCTTGCCCATTCGTGCAAGCGCATGCGTTCGCGACTGTTGAGCTGGGCCTGCCAACAGGCCTGATCAGCCACCAAAGCAGGCAAAAACTGCTGTTCCGCAGTGAGTTTAAGTGCCCAGCGCAAGACGCCCTGCAAAAACCGCAGCTCGGGGCCGAGCATCATACCTGGGGCGTACAATTCGCGCTCGGGCAGGGCCAAGAGCCAAGGCAGCAGTGCCAAAGGGGTATAATCCCGGCAGGCAATTCGCCAGGGACTCAAACGCACCTGCTTGCAAGTCTGCGCTCCCAAAATGGGGTGAGAAGGCAAGGGGTTGCTGGCTGAGGAAGGGCAAAAGAAAAACCGTTCTTCGGCGTGTGCCGAGGGGGAAAGCACCCAGGCGTTCAGCAGATGGTCCAAATCGGGCAAAGACAAGGCCCCTGGATGCAATGGATTTTGAGGCAAACGGCCTTTGCGTGGCAGACTGGCCTGTTCTGCCCAGAGTGCCAGCGTGTGATCTGCCAATAGGGCGTGTAAAATTAACATCGCATCATCTTCGTGTTTTCTAAAATCTTGAACATACCTTACTGCTAAGTTAGTCGAAAAGTGACGGGCCGTCAATCAGCAAAAGAAAATCCGCAGACCGGTAAAATGACACAAGCCTCAAATTTTAGCCATAAATTAACAATTTAATAACCGTGTTTCTCGGCCTGATCAGCGATAAAACCTTTATCCCAATTGCGCAGAGAGAGATGACCATGAAAAAAATCACCCTTTTAACCCTGCTTATGAGCCTGAGTGCCTGCCAAAGCGGGCCTGTTTTGCCGCTTTCAGCAGCGGCTCCCCAAGTGAGTCGCTTTTCTGCGCCAATTGCCCAGCCCGGCAGCTTTCAATTCACGTCGATCAAAAACATGAATATCCAGTTCACAGGTGGCCAGCCCTTTATGCGCATCAGCGTTGAATACCAGCTCAACCGGGGCGAAAAAGCCTTCAAACGGCAGGTTCAATTTAAATACCTGATTGCCAGCAAAGAGGTCAGTGAGATCGCCGTGGTCGCAGGGGATCGCGGCAGTGCCGAAGAACTCAAGCAGGAATGTGCCGCGATCATGCGGCTGCAGATCAAACAATAGAGGCCACTTGTCCTTTCAGGTATACTGATAGCAAAAAAGGACACAGGGCATGTCAGAAACCCCTCCCGGCGGAAAAGCCTTTGGTGCCATTACTGGTGTAAAAATTCGCGCGGGGGCCACAGCCTGGCCCACCCCCCTCAAGATTCAGGGCCAAGACATCCCCTCCTTGCACAACCTGGATATTTTTAAACATTTGCTGGGCCCCAATTACGAACAGATTCTGGCCCAGAAACAGATGACCCCGGATTATCCCGAAAAGGTCGTCGGTCTGAGCCAACGTCAATGGACCCATTTGGTCGGAACGCCCCCCAATCACAGCGAAGAACATGCGGTGGATTTGGGCGTAAAAGCCGTGCAAGCCCTGTTTGAACAGACAGGGCTGGGCCCCGAACAAGTGGGGCTTTTGCTTTTTGCCTCAACCACCCCCCACAAGATTACTTCAGCTTCGTCTTGTGCCGTGGGGGCTGCCACAGGCATCAAAGCGCCCTCTTTGGATCTCAAAGCGGGTTGTAGCACGGGTCTGTATGCCTTGGTCACAGCCGCCCTCTATGTGCAAGCAGGCCTAGGTCCAGTGCTGCTGGTGGCTGCCGAAACCCCTTCCAAATACGCCAATCCCCAGATTCCCGAAACGGTGATGGGGGTCGGTGACGGTGCCATCGCCCTCTGGTTGGAAAAAGGCAGCCCAGAACAGGGCCTGCTCGGTGGCTATCTCGGTGCCGATGGCGAATTGGGTGTGCTGGTCAACACCCCTGGCCTCTTGCCACCCACCGCCGAAGCCCTGGAGCAAAAACAGTATTATTACCACGGCGACGCCACCAGCTTAAAAGAGGCCGTCCCCGTGCGCTACCTGGCTGCGATGCAAGGCGCCTTGGCGCAAGCGGGTCTGACACCTGCCGATTTGGATCTCTATGTGCCCCACCAGGTCAATCGCCAATTGACAAGCAAAGTGGCGGAGCTACTTGGGATTCCCGCCGAAAAGCAGTTTCACAATTTGGATCGCCATGGCAGTGTGGCCGGAGCAGCGGTTTTAATTGCGCTGTTAGAAGCCCTGAACGAAGGCCAAATTCAACCCGGAGCCAAAGTGGGCCTGAATACCGTCGGTGGGGGCCTGACCTGGGGAGGCCTGGTCTGGCAATTTTAGCCCCACATAACTTTCAGACTCTGCTGGCATTTTGGGCCACGGTGCCAGATTCGATGGGCATCTGCGACAGCGAGGGACAGATCAGCTACCGTGACTTGGCCCAGAGCACAGAGGCTTTGGCCTTGGCTTTACAGGCCCATTTTTCCCCTGGCACGCGATTTTTGCTGCCGGCTGCACACAGTCGGGCTTTTGTTCAAGACTGGTTGGCACTGATGATCGCGGGCATGTTGGCAATTCCGACCCATCCGGCTTTGCCTCAGGCGTCATTTGCCAAGCTGCAAAAACAGTTTCAGGCCTTGCACTTCAGCCCAGAATTAAAAGCACAACTGAATGACGTGGCTGCGCCCAGATGCGCTGTTATCCAGCCATCTGAAAAAGGGTTTACGCCAGCAGAGGCAGACGCCCCCTGTTTGGCATTGCTCACCTCAGGTTCCAGCGGCGAGGTCAAAGCCGCCTGTTTTTTTTCCGCCGCTCTGTTCTGGAATGCCCAGGCTGTGCGTCAGTTTCAGGACTTAGATCTGCCCGGAAAAATGGCGATTCATTTGCCCTTGAATCATGCCTTTGGCTTGGTCACGCAATTATTGCCGGCTTTGCTGGCTGCCAGCCCTGTGCAGCTTTTGCCCCATCAGATCTGGCCCGGCGACCTGCTCGGGCTTTTGCGCACAGCGGAGATTGAAACCTTCGCAGCGGTCCCCAGCACCCTGCGTCTGATGCTGCAGGGCCAACCCGAGCCCCTGCCGGTTCTGCGCCATTTATCTATCGCAGGGGCCGCTTTGCACCCTGAGGAAATCCCAGCCTTACAAAAAGCCTTCCCCCAGGCCCGAATCTGGATTGGCTATGGCCTAACCGAAGCGGGCCCCCGTGTGAGTGCCATTTGCAACGATGATCCCGAATTTGGCTCAGGCAGTGCCGGTCGGCCGCTGCCGGGTATCGAGGTCAAACTTGTTCAAGACGAAGTCTGGGTGAAAAGCCCCTCTGTGATGACAGGGTATCTCGATGCACCCGAACTCACCAGCGAAACCCTGCAAGCAGGCTGGCTAAAAACGGGTGACAGCGGCTATTTAAGCGAGAGCGGTGAACTGTATATTACCGGAAGACGCGACGACACCCTGCTCTCTGGCGGCGAAAAAGTGGCCCCATTGGCCGTCGAGCGTGCCTTGCAGAGCCAAGCGGCCATTTTACACGCTGCCGTTTATGGCGAAGCCGATCCGGTTCTGGGCAGCCATTTGGTGGCTTTAATTGAGTTGGCCCCAGAGGCCGAGGTTCCGTCTTTGCACGCTTTGCGGCGCTTGTGCAAAAGCACCTTGGAGCCCGCCCAAATCCCGCGCCAGTTTTACCGCGTCGATACGTTGCCCCTGACCCCCAATGGAAAGTTAATTCGCAAGGAGTTGCCCAGATGGCCGAGAAATCCCTGGTCTTAAATCAAATTCAGGTCCTCTTAAAGCAGGAGGGCCTGGCTGCCCCTGAATCTGAACTGGGCCCAGAGACCCGCCTCAAAGAAGATTTGGGCCTGGATTCCTTTGATCTGGTACAGCTGATTCTGCTGCTCAATCGCCATTTTAAGCTAGAGTTAGGCAGCCAATTGCTGACAGGAGAACATTTAGAGAACCTGGACAGTCTATCCTCGCTCGTTGAGCGAAGTCGAAACAAGCAGTCCTAAACAAAAGCGCCCCCGAATTTCGGGGACGCTTGGTTTTTACTGTGATGTTGAGTGTGAGTGTGGAGCGTGTAAAGGCTAAAT
>CAZRFI010000072.1:0-5393 GCA_964598905.1 uncultured Candidatus Sericytochromatia bacterium
CTTGCCGTTCCCGCTGGGCCCGATTCCAAGGTAAAATAGGTTGCTGAGTCACCCTTTTGGAGAAAAAATGCAACCCGTACCCCGTATTCTTGGCCTGGATGTTGGCACCCGCACGATTGGCGTGGCGGTCAGCGATCCCATGGGCTGGTTTGCACGTGGGGTGACCACGGTGCAGCGCCAATCCTGGAAAGCAGACTTGGCACAATTAAAAGCAATTCTCAAGCAGTATGAGGTGGCGCAATTGGTGGTCGGGCTGCCTTTGGGCAGCAATGGCGAAATGACAGAGCAGGCCCGCTACAGCCGGGGGGCCGCAGAGCGGATTATCAAAGAATTTCCGCATTTGCAGCTCAGTTATATCGACGAGAGTTACAGCACCGAAAGCGCCAAAGCCAGCTTGCGCGCGACAGGCATGAAACGCCGCAAACAAAAAGCACTGATCGACCAACAGGCCGCCGTACATATTCTGCAAGACTTTCTTGATCAGGAACAACGCCGACAGGAAGCCCAGAACAGAGAAGCCAATCGACAACTTTTGGCAAATAACAACACGACAAATTGATGGACAGGAATATCTCGACAATGAAACTCAAACGCACCCATATGGCAACCGCGCTGTTGCAAGCACCCCTGGGCGAATCCGTTACAGTTTGTGGCTGGGTTCAAAGCCGCCGCGACCATGGCGGGGTGGTCTTTGTGGACCTCCGCGACGGCTCAGGTTTAATTCAATTGGTGATGGATCCCCAGGTCAATCCCGAGGCCCACATCAGTGCCGACCGGCTGCGGGCAGAGTTTGTGGTAGCGGCCAAAGGCCGTCTGCTTGAGCGCGACGCAGACAAGATCAATGCCGACCGCCCCACCGGACGCCTGGAAATCAAGGTCGACGAGCTGGAGATTCTCAATACAGCCAAAACCCCGCCCTTTGAAATCGACGACGATTTAAACGTGGACGAGAGCCTGCGTCTGAAATACCGCTACCTGGATTTGCGCCGTCCCTCGGTGCAAGAGCGCCTCAAGGTGCGCCACCGCGTGACCCAGACGATTCGCAATTACCTCTCAGACCAAGGGTTTTACGAAATCGAAACCCCGATGCTGATCAAAACCACGCCCGAAGGGGCGCGCGACTATTTGGTGCCCAGCCGGGTCCACCCAGGCCATTTTTATGCCTTGCCCCAGTCGCCCCAAATCTACAAACAGATTCTCATGGTCGCAGGCTTGGAGCGCTATTTCCAGATTGCCCGCTGCTTCCGCGACGAAGATCTGCGCGCTGATCGCCAACCCGAATTCACCCAACTCGACTTGGAAATGTCGTTTGTGGATGAACAAGACGTGCGCGGCATGAACGAAGGCCTGATTGCCCATCTCTTTAAAGAAATTCTCGATGTCGAGGTCAAATTGCCGCTGCCTGTGTTGGCCTACGACGACGCCATGGCCCGTTATGGCTCCGACAAACCCGACACCCGCTTTGGGCTGGAATTGGTGGACTTTACTGAGATCATGAAAACCGCTGAATTTCAGGCCTTTGCCTCGGTCGCCCAGAGTGGCGGATTGATCAAAGGCATCCGCCTCGAAGGCGCAGCCGAACAGATGACCCGCAATGAACTCGACCAATTGCGCAGTCGCAGCATTCGCTACGGCGGCAAAGGTCTGGTCTGGTTTATCTACAAACCCGAGGGCCTGACCTCGCCCGTGGCCAAATTCTTCAGCGAAAGCGAGCTCAACGCCATTCAGACAGTCTCAGGCGCACAGACCGGAGATATTGTGATCATGATGGCCGACAAAGCCAAGGTCGTGCACGATGTCTTGGGCCGCTTGCGTTTGGATCTCGGTGAGCGCTTCAATTTGATCGACAAAACCCGCTGGGACATTCTCTGGGTCAACGCCTTTCCGATGTTTGAATGGGATGAAAAAAGTGGCAATTGGCTGGCCCAGCACCACCCCTTTACCTCCCCCAAACCCGAACATATCGACAAATTGTTCAGCGATCCGGGTGCTGTGCGCGCCCAGGCCTACGATTTGGTCATCAATGGCGTGGAAATGTCGAGCGGCAGCGTTCGTGTCCACAACCGCGACCTGCAAGAAAAAATCTTCCAGGCCATGCAAATCCCCGAAGAAGAAGCGTTAAACAAATTTGGCTTTATGCTCGGGGCCTTTGACTATGGTGCACCGCCCCACGGTGGCATGGGCTACGGCCTCGACCGCCTGGTGATGCTGATGACTGGCCAAGAGACAATCCGCGAAGTGATCGCCTTCCCCAAAACCCAGGCGGCCAGCTGTCTGATGACCGACGCACCGGGTACGGCTTCGAAAGAGCAGATGGAAGAACTACACCTGCGCACCGTGATGCCCCCCCCCAAGGCCCAAAGCTAAAGGCTGCTAAAGGCGCCTTAAACAAACAGAAACGGAGCCCTGCGTGAGAGAAGAAGAGGCCCATCGGGAAATAGAGCGATTGACAGACACAGTGACTGCGATCGCCTCCAATTGGGACGAACGCGCCCCCACCCTTTTGGCCTCTTCACTCGGCTCTTTTTCGATTCCCACGCTATTGGAAATTATTTCGCGCACCCCCGAGACCCCTGCCGAAGACGAATTGCACCTGACTTTGGCAAAAATGGTGCTGGCCCGCTATGCCAAAGAAGATGGCGACCTCGATGAAATGCGCTCAGAACTCTGGGAAGTGCTCAACGCCGACGACTCCCGCACGCCGGTTTTGCGTACGTTTTTACACCATATTCAAGATATTTCCGCCCAGCAATTGCGCACCCATCCTTCGCGCGAGACCTACCGCTTGATCCGCTTGCTGGCTGATGAAATTTTGCTTGAAATGCGCAATCGCCCGCTGCAGCCAGTGCCGCGCCGCCGCCGCAGGCCTTTGGCGATCAAATTGGCCCGCACCTCCGAACTGCCAGATATTTCAAACTTGACCTTTGAACCTGTGGATAAGCTCGTCTCCCCCAAACGCCACACCAATACGCTGTCTTCGTTGCCGGAATCGATCCAATTGCCCCTGCCCCGCGCTGTGCGCGAAACAGCCATCGATTTCGAAAAGATCCCAGATTTTTATTCCCAGGCTGAAACCCTGATGGAGTGGCTGCCCCCGCTCTTTGCCCTGCTGGAGCATTGGCAGGACGAGAAAAGTCCCTTTGCCTTGGCTGAGTTGATTCAACCCCTCTCAATCCGGGAGATTTTGAGGTATTCAGCCTATCTCTTGCCCCACAGCAATCAAGAGAGCTTTTTAAGGTATGTCAGCATTTTGCTGCATCTCAAACTGATCTCCGGCGTGCCCCTGCCCGTTTTAACCGAAGAGCTAAGGCTATTGGTTACAGAGCCCGAACCCGCTGTGGAGCGCATTTTAACTGCGATCATCTATTATATGTTCTGCAGCAGCCATTCCTTTTTTGCGATTCAAGAACAGGCCCTCAAACGCCTCGAAAGCCAACAGGAGAGCTACCTCTTTCACCGCATTTCGCAGGAGTGGACCGCAAATAAACTGATCCGCAATTTCCTCAGGGCCTCCCTGACCCGCTCAGATCAATACACTGTTAAAAATCTCAGCCCCTTTGATTGGGAGTTTGTCTTTTTTATTCTCAACCGGGGCTGGGGCCAAAGCGTGATGCGTGATGTCTATGGGGTCTTTCATGGCAGTTCGGTCTTTGCCGACCATATTGTGCTGCCAGATACCAGCAAAGGTTTTGGCCAAATTCGCGAACCCGGCAAAGGGGTTTCGTTAACCTTGGCCACCCAACAGATCTCAGATTTGCTGCTCAGCCACAGCAAGCTCACCCCCGAAACCAGTCTGCGCACCTCCCATATTGAACAATTCTCTCAGGAGCGTTGGCGCAAAGACGTACTCAAAAAAGAACTGCGACCGACCCTCAATGCCCCCACCCTCAAACGGGTCGAGCGCTTTGTTCAGCAGGTCTTTCAGCGCGGGCAATCCGAGCGTTTGGCCCTGGAACAGGTGGCTCAGTTGGTGAGTCGAGAGGCCTTAATGGCCTTCGCCTATTTGCCTCTGGACCGCCTGTCGTGGTTTCTCTACGAGTTTAGCCAGTTTCTCTGGCGCGAGTCCGAACGAAATCCGACATATTTGCTCGACATCTGCAAAGGCATGTTAAGTGCCTTGCTGCAGGTCTTTATGCAGGAATTTTGGAGTAAACGCGAGCACGAGGCCGAAGCTCTGCTCAATGCGCTCTGGGAGGGCTGGTACAGCAGTTTGCTCGACTATTGCGGTTTGCATCTGGAAATGCCTGAGTTAATTGAACAGATCCGCGATTTGATGAAAGAACAGATCCCCAAATTGCGGGACAAATACCTCGAACCGGCCCGGCGTCAATTCTTTGAACAGTTTGAGATCCGCTTGGAGACAGCCGGATGAGCGGATTTTTGGGCTTCTGGACTTTTTTACTGGCAATCGGACTGCAAACCAACCCAATGACACCCCCCACGACACCGATTCCAACGGGATCCCGGCAGATGATTCGCGTGCTCAGCACCGATTGGAGTGCTGTTCCCGCCAGCTTACAGCGCTATGAGCGCAACTCAGACACGGCCCCCTGGCAGGCGGTCAGCCCAGATATCCCCGTGGTGCTGGGCAAAAAGGGCATGGGCTGGGGCCGTGGCTTGCACAATCCGGCAGATGCCAGCAATGGCGATTTTCGCAAAGAGGGCGATAAACGCGCCCCGGCGGGCGTCTTCTCGCTCGGAACGGTCTTTGGGCTGGCCACCCCCAAAGAGGTCGCTCCCTGGCTCAAAATGCCCTATCTCACCCTGAGCGACTCGATGCGCTGCATTGGCGCCAATGAATCCAGCCTCTACAACCAGATTGTCGATAGTAAAAAAGTCAAAAAAGACTGGAAAGATGATTCCGACAACGAGTATATGCGCCTGGACGCCATCCGCGACGAAGGGGCCTATCGCTGGGGAATTTTTGTCAATCACAATACCCCCGATACCGACCGGATCTCAGGCTCCTGTATCTTCATCCATCTCTGGAAAGGCGATGGCACAGGCACCTCCGGCTGCACCGCGATGGACAAAGATCAGATTGAAATCCTGCTCAAATGGCTGGATCAGAAAAAACAGCCGGTCTTGGTGCAATTGCCCGAAGCAGAGTATCTTAGGCTGAAGCAGGCCTGGGGATTGCCCTAAAAGAGTCGGCTTCGAATCTCGGTTGCCGAGCGGAGTCGAGGCAACTACTTCCCTTGACAATTGGCGCAAATGCCATAAAACTCCAGGCTGTGGTGCACCTGGGTATAGCCCCGGTCGCGCACCAGTTTTTCCAGTTCGCGCACAAAACAGAGGTCGATCAGCTCCAATTTGCGGCATTTGCGGCAAATAATGTGGTGGTGGTGGTCTTCGTCTTGGCCCACCAGTTCAAAGCGCGCCATGCCATCGCC
>CAZRFI010000072.1:5493-16392 GCA_964598905.1 uncultured Candidatus Sericytochromatia bacterium
GGGAGTGGGTGTGGGAGTGAGACATGTTGAGGGAGTTAGGTTCTAGGTGTTAGGTTTTGGGTTTTGGGTTTTAAGTTGGGGCAGCAAGACAGAGATGTATGATGCCTTGAATTGGGGGGGGGCGTCAAGTTTTCTGATGAGACCCATCAGGTAAGAAGGACAGTTCAAGTGTGAATTTTCTCATGTATACTTCAAATACAAGTAGCAAATAAGCCGAACAGAGATGATTCTCGCTTAAATTTTTGCGACGTTGATGGGTCTAATTGTGATTTTGCTGCGAATGAGGAAATAAAAACCATAACAAACAATCGCCCGAGATTACTGATCATAAGCGACCATCAAGACAATTTGGAGACAATCAAATCCCTCTGCCTTGCTGATCCCGTTGAATTCAATTTACTGACAGCCTTGAACGGCGAACAGGGCTTTGCATTGGCCGAGCAGGAAGACCCCGACGTCATATTTCTCGACATTGCCCTGCCAGTCAGAGGAGCCGATGCGATTTGCAAAAAATTGAAAGCAGATCCACGTCTCAAGTCGATTCCAGTCGTCTTTTTGACTTCGATTGATACCGACAAAGCAAGCCTGGCCAAGGCCTTTGATGTTGGAGCAGACGGCTTTCTGCGTTTACCTGTGGATGCCATTGACTTCAAAGTTCAGATCCGCGCCATGGCCAAGCTCAAAGTGGCGAATCGGGATCAGATCTCTGGGCCGGAAGCTCAAATTCTGGACTCCCTCAATTTGGAAATTACCCGACAAATTCAAGTCGGGATTATCGTCTATGGCCAGGACCATTGTTATCTGGTCTGGAATCCATTCATGGAGAAACTAACGGGGGTTTGTGCCGAGGAAGTGCTGGGCAAACAGCCATCGGATGTCTTTCCCTTCCTGGATAGGTACGACATGAGCACACGCATCAACCAGGCGCTGTCAGGAATTCCAACTGAACCGCTTGAATTTCCCTTTGCAATCCCGAAAACGGGCCGTTCAGGTTGGGTGATAGAGAAGAATAACCCCTTGTACAATGCCCAAGGAGAGGTTATCGCTGTGTTGGCAACGGTCGGAGATATTAGTCGACGCAAGTTGGCGGAGACGGCCTTGCGTCGGAGTAATCTCTTGCTCGAAGCCTCACAGGAGATTGCCAAAGTGGGTGGCTGGGAATTGGATCTCACGACAAATGAGCTGTTTTGGACCGCAGAAACCTATCGGATCCATGACACCTCACCCGCGGAGTTTAACCCGACAGTAGATAAAGGTATTAGTTTTTATTTACCTGAATCTCGCAAACGGGTCTCCCAAGCTCTGCAGGCAGCAATTGAGGGGGGAGAAGGTTATGACCTGATCTTGGAAAAATTGACATCCAAAGGCCGCCGGATCGATGTTCGCACCACCTGTGTCGTGACATGCGAGCAAGGGCGTCCGACCAAGTTGACAGGGATATTTCAGGATATTACCCAACAGAATCAGGCCGAAGCAGAAATGCGTGCAAAGGACATTCAATTCAGAAAGCTGTCGGATAATATTCCCGACCTGATATATCAATTTACCCGGCGACCGGATGGGTCTTATTGTGTGCCGATTGCATCAAAAGGGATAGAGAATATTTTTGGCTGTACCCCAGAAGATGTCAAAGAAGATTTTAATGCCATTGCCAAGGTTCTTCACCCAGAAGACAGTGCCAGAGTGATCAACGAGATTGAATATTCGGCCCAGCATTTGACTGATTTTGTTTGTGAATTTCGGGTACACATACCGGGACGGGATATTCAGTGGATTTTGTCCCGATCAAAGCCTGAAAAATTACCCGATGGCAGTATCACTTGGTTTGGATTTAATCTCGACATCACCCAACAAAAGCAGACAGAACAGCAATTAGAAGAATATCGGCAGCAATTAGAAGCACTCATCCACTTAAAGACCGATGAGCTGCAGACCAGTGAACGCCATTTTCGCCATCTGGTAGAGGGGGTCAAACAAGATTATTTCTTTTTTACGATTGGACCTGAGGGAGTTCTCACGTATTTGAGTCCCTCTGCCGAAAGTTTTTTTGGTCAAAGCATGGACGCGCTGTTGGGGAGGTCGGGCAATGCCTTACTTCAATTGGGGCAAAACGGCCCACTGTATCAAGGTGCCCTCGGGGTTGAGGATCCTGATCCCCCTCCCTTTGAAATCGATCTCACTCTACAGGGAAAAAAACACTTTCTGGAGATCAGTGAACATATCACAAAGAATGAAATGGGCACTGTGATTGCTGAAGAGGGCGTGATGAAAAATATCACCCGCCAAAAAAGGGTTGAGCAAGAGCTGAGAGAGGCGATAGAATCAGCCCAAATCGCTTCTCAGGCCAAATCCATGTTTCTGGCGAATATGTCTCATGAGATTCGCACCCCGATGAATGCCATTCTCGGCTTTAGTGAGTTGATGCAGGAGCAGTCCAAGGACCCCCGTTTTCAAAAATACCTGGAAGCCATCAATTCAAGTGGCAAGACCCTGCTTAAAATCATCAATGAAATCCTCGATCTGTCTAAAATCGAGTCTGGCAAGTTGGTGCTTCAACCTGAGCCAGTCAATCTCATTCAAGTCATAGAAGAACTCAAAGTCTTGTTTGAAAGGTCTTTTGCCCAAAAAGGACTGCGTTTTTATGTGGAAACATCAGCCGAAATACCCGAGTATCTTGAGCTGGATGCCCTTCGTTTGCGCCAAGTGCTGATCAATTTGCTTGGGAATGCACTCAAATTTACCTCTGTGGGCGAAGTGCGTCTTCAGCTGAATTTTGCACCTCAGAATGCCAATAGCGGCTGTTTAAAACTGGCGGTTCAAGATACAGGCATTGGCATTTCAGCAGAAAACCAAAAGCGCATTTTCAAAGCCTTTGAACAAGTCAGTGACTCACAACATGCTTTTTCCAGTGGTACGGGCTTGGGGCTGACGATCTCCCAGAGTTTGATTCAGCTGATGGGGGGAGAGCTGCAGGTGAGCAGTATAGTCGGCCAAGGTTCGTGTTTTTCAGTTGTGCTGCCCGATGTGTATCTGGCAGCAGCTTTTGAGGCAGAACCGATTCAAGCCCCCATTGATTTGAATCTGTTTTTACCTGCTCAGCTATTGATTGCCGATGACGTGCCAGAAAACCGGCTTTTACTTGAGTCGATGTTAGAATCCAGCCCCTTACAAGTGATTCTGGCTCACGATGGGCGTGAAGCCTGTGAAATAGCCCAGACGATTCATCCAGACTTGATTCTGATGGATATTAAAATGCCTGTGATGGATGGTGTTCAAGCTCTGAAACAGCTCAAGCGCCAAGCAGATACCCAAGCCATTCCGGTGGTGGCACTCACCGCTTATTCTCTAAAACAAGATCAAGAAAGCCTCCTACAAAAAGGATTTGATGCCTTTTTGTCGAAGCCTGTGCAAAGATCAGAATTATTGAAATGTCTCAAAGACTTTCTCCCCATCAGAGAAACGGTCTCCGCAAAAGCCACAGCAGAAAAAGTTGCATCACAAACCCCCCTTACAATTGCAGAATTGACACAATTGCGAAGATTACTCCATGAGCAATTTTTGCCGCGTTGGGAAACCATCAAGGACTCAGTCGTAATTAATGATTTGGAATCGTTTGCCTCTGAACTTATGGCCCTGGCAAAAGAGTATCGGTTAATTGAACTGCAAGACTTCGCCCAGCACTGGCTGGATCAAATCAGCCAATTTGCGCTTGATCAGAGTCAAGAAACCCTCAGTCATTTTCCTGATTTGGTTGCATCCATTTTTGCGGATAAGACGCCAGTTAAATGATTACAACGGCCGCAGCCGCCCGCCATCGACAGGCAAACTCACGCCGGTGATGTACGCCGCAGCCTGAGAGGCCAAAAAGGCCACCGCCTCCGCTGTTTCACGCGCTTCGGCAAAACGGCCCAGGGGTACTTCGGCCCGCATATCCACCTCGACCAATTCACGCGAGAGGCCCATTTTTTCGGCCCGGTTGGCAATGATCTGGTCGAGCCGCTCGGTGCGGGTATACCCCGGCAGCACGTTGTTGACCGTGATGCCGTAGGGTCCCAATTCATCGGCCAGGGTTTTGGCCCATGCTGCCACAGCAGCCCGCACGGTATTGGAGACCCCCAGACCGGGAATCGGCTGGCGCACAGAGGTTGAGATAATATTGATCAAACGGCCATAGCGGGAGGTTTTCATGCCCGGCAGCAGGGCCTGCATGAGAACTTGACCACAGAGCAAATGCTGAGAAAAGGCCAGCGAAAAGGCCTCCAAACTGGCGGTGTGGGCTGGGCCGGGCGGAGGACCACCTGTATTGTGAATCAAGATTTGAAGAGGCGCTTGGCCCGCCAAAAAGGCCTGGAGTTCTGTTTGTAAAAACGCTGGATCGCTGAAGTCGACAGCCAGCCAACGGTGTTGCTGCCCAGCAGGGGTGGGTAATTCCTTGATCAGTTCTATGAGTGCCAAATCGCTGCGCGAGACACCCACGATTTCTGCGCCACGTTCGGCCAATAAAAGTGCCACAGCTTTGCCAATGCCTTTGCTTGCGCCGCAGACCAATGCGCGTTTGCCAGATAAATCAAAGCTGTTCATGCCTGTTCTCCCTGGTAATAAAATCCGAACTGCCGCTCGACTTCGTCGGGCAATTCCGGCAGGGCCGAGCGGGGAATCAAGAAGGTTGAAAGTTGGTTAAAATCGCCAAAGATGCGGTGTTTGGCCATGGTATGCAACAAATATTCATAGCCCATCGAGCCCCCTGTGCCCACTTTGACCCCAATCATGCGCTGCACATTGAGGGCATGGCGGTAGCGCCAAGTGGTGAGCAATTCATCGACAGTGCTGAGGGCGTTGATCAAGCGGTAGGGCAAATGTAAAATCGGGCGCTCGCGGTAGAGCAGAATCAGCAGCGCCGCTTTGGTGGCTTTGTAAGACAGGCGGCGGCCCCCCTGGGCCTGGAGTTCTTGGTATTGCACTTCTGAAAACAGGGTGGCAAAAGTCGAGCGGGTCGCGGCCAAACGGTCGAGGTGCGATTGAATATCTTCGGCCCCCAGCAGGGGATTGCTGGAAATTCGCTCGGCATCGCCATCAAACAGGGTTTCAACCGCTTGGCGGTAGCTGTCCCAGAAGTCAAATGAGCCAAAGGTCAAAAAGGGCGTGCGCTCCAGCCATTTTTCGACCAATTCCAACAGCGAAGGCTCATTCTCGGCTTTTTGCAAAATTGCGCGGTGACGGTCATCTAAGCTGGCATCGTAGCGGCCCTGGTGGTAGGGCACCCGCTGATCAGGTTTGAGACCCAGGCGGTTTTCCAAGATGCGAAATTGCAAGCTCTGAAAACCCGAAGCGGGGTAGAGCTGATCGCGAAAATCCAAAAAGTCCAGGGGCTGCATGGTCTGCAAGACCTGCATCTGCATCAGCATCAGGCGCTGTATTTCGATAATTCGCTCCAACCGGGCCACAGCCATGCCCATCTGATCTTCGCTCACAGCGGGCTTGGCAAAGAGGGTCATGACCGAATCCAACTCATGTAAGACCTGTTTAAACCACAGCTCATAAGCCTGGTGGATGATAATAAACAGCATTTCATCGTGGGCGGGGGCCCCGTCTGACAATTGGCTCAGGGGGTGCTGGGCTTCGAGTAGATAGTCCAGCTTGAGGTAATCGGCATAATAGACGGGTTTGGAATCTGGTTTCGGCGTTTCGGGGGATTCAGCCATGGGGTTCTACTTTCAGGAGGTTCTACTTTCAGCGAGTTGCTCATGTTCATTATCCCCAGCAGGGGGTTGGCTTGTCAAAAGAAAAAGGCGGGACATATGCCCGCCCAATAGCGTAGAGAGTTAGAAAAAACTGTTAGTTTGGCCTTAACGGGCCGGAGCTGCAGGAGCGCCAGCAGGGGCACTGGAGGCAATGGCTGCGTTCAGGTCCAGCAGGAATTCATCCCACTGGGTCGAGCGGGCCAGACGGGTTTGCAGGTAGCTCTTGGCAACCTGGCCATCGGTGGGCAGGTAGATCGAGAGGCCACGGCCTTCACCCTTTTCAAGCCTGTTCTGGCGGGCCAACATGATCAGGCCACGGCGGAAGAGAATATGGTTGAGGCGATCGGCAGAAGCGGTCACTTCGGCGTCTTTGACCAGGGTTTTGGTCAGACTCAGGATGCGATTGAGATCGCGGAAGGGAATATTTTCACCCAGGTGAAACTCGCGGGTCTGTTGCATGGCACGGATCACAGCAGATTTTTGGGTGGTCAGAGCCTTGCGCAGCGAACGGGCGAAGCGGTCGAGTTCGGGTTCGAGTTCTTTCATTTTGCGCAGGTCAATCGCAGAGATCGTCAGGGTCATATTGGAAGTGCCTTTGCTGTGAACATCCAACACCATCGAACGCACGATCTGGTCGGGATTCATGGCTGCGGGATTTTGGGCAATTTTGGCCATGGTCTGAGCATAGCCACGGCCCCAATAATAAGTGGAGTCTTCGGAACCGACCATGATATTACTGATATCTTGCAATTCAGAGCCAACTTCAGCGGTGGCCATCAAGCAGGCGTCAAAACTGACCACGTCAAGCTTTTTGCCATTCAGACCTTGGCGCACGCTCTGGGCAAAACCCATGATATTCATGCTGGCTTCGGGATTGTCATCGTAGTTGATACCTGCAAAGCCCATGCCGTGGGTCGAGAGATTCAGCCAATTAAAGCGGGCGGGGTAAGCCCCAAAGGCCCAATTCACAGCCTGGGTTAAGGTGCGGGGGTCGCCTGAATTTTCTTCGGCCAGTTTGACGTAGGGAGAGGCAATGATCGGGGCATTGTTGTCAAATTTTTTGTCGGGAGAGATGAAATAACGGGCGGTATTGCCGGGGCCAAAGCTGTCGGTTTGGGCCAACAGATTCATTTGGGGGTTGCTGCCCACCAATTCCAGGGTATCGAGAATGCGGTTGAGATCGCTAAAGAGGTTGTTATCGAGGGCTTCGTAGGTCAGATAGGTAAAGGCCTTGGGGCCGGGGGTCGTCGGCAGGCGATCAACCGCTTGGCCTTCGATGGGAACGCCATCAGGCACTTCGCTTGAAGCAAAGGCAAAGTCTGCTTTGGGGGGCTGCTGGGCTTTGACCCAAGCGCTGAAATTGTCCATCATCATGGCTTGGGGCATGGTCTTGGCATTGCCAGCGGCGCTCATGCGGCTGAGTTGAGCGGGAACATTGGCGCCTCTCAGGGCCACAGGCAGGGTTTGGGCAGAACAGCCAACAAACAGAGAGAGACCCAACAGAGCAGGTAGCAGACGGGCAAAACGTTTCATTAAATAAATCCTCTACGCATTAATTAAATTAATTATCCGCTTCAGGCTGATGTTTCTTTCTTATCTGAAAGCTAAAAAAAGATTAAGCTATCGCTAAGTTAGCAATACTTCAGGCTCAAAGCAAATAGCGCAGGGCCATGCTGGCAATACCCAGGTAAATGATCAGCGCGGTCGAATCGTTGATCGTGGTGACAAAAGGCCCGGAAGCCACTGCTGGGTCTATTTCAAATTTCTGAAAGAGATAGGGCAAACTGGTGCCCAAAAATGTCGAGAACAAAATACTCAAAAAGAGAGAGAGCCCAATCACCACACCAATCAACGGATTCGAGTGAAAAAAGTAAATCGCCACGGAACTGGCAATGGCGCCACAGAGCAAGCCAATCACAAAGGCCGTGCGAAACTCACGCAGCACCATGCGCCAGAGATAATTGCGCGGCAGCGGCCCCCCGCCCATATTGCGAATCAAGAGAGTGGAGGTCTGCACGCCGGTATTGCCCGCCATACCCATCACCGCGGGCATAAACGAAGCCAGCACAATCGCCTCTTCCAGGGTGTGTTTAAACAGATGGATAATCGTGCCCGCCGAAACCGAGCCGCCCAGACAGATCAAGAGCCAGGGAATGCGGGTCAGGGCCGCCTGAAAGGCCGAGGCCTGATTGTCCAATTCCCCCAAAGCCGCCATTTTATACGCCTCTTCGTCGGCCTGTTCTTCAATCACGTCGAGAATATCGTCGATCGTGATAATCCCCAAGAGGCGCTGCTGGGCATCGACCACAGGCACGGTCATCAGTTCGTATTTGCGCACGATGTCGACCACGTCGTCTTCGTCCATCATCACGTCCACGGCAATCACGTCGCGGGTCATCACTTCTTCAATCAGGGATTGGGTGGAGGCCGCGATCAAAGCAGGCAGGGGCAAAACCCCCGTCAAGCGCCGACGGGCATCGGTGATATAAATATAGTTGATGTCTTTAAACGACTCAATATTCTGGCGGATCATACTCAGGGCCTGATCGGTATTCAGGGATTCCGGCACGTAGACAATATCGGGGTTCATCATGGCCCCAGCAGTCTCTTCGGGGTATTGCAAGAGTGTGGCCAGATTTTGGTACGATTCGCTATTGCCCTGGGCCGCCAGGATTTTTTCTGCGAGATCGTCATCGAGTTCGTTGAGCAAGTCAGCCGCTTCATCGGAGGGCAATTCTCGCACAATCTCGACCAAACGGGTCTCATCCAAGGGCATGAGCAATTCATACCAATAGTCTGAGTCGATATGGGTGACCAGCTCACTCGCCAATTCGACATCCACCCAGGTTAAGACCGTGCGGATCTCGGCATAATCCAATTCCAACAAGGCTTCGGCCACATCTTCAGACCTGAATTGGGCCAAGAGTGCTTGCAATTCGGTTTTTTTCTCTTGCTCCAACAAATGGGTCACGTGTTTGGGCAAAAAATCGAGATTGAGTTTGTCTGTTGGCATGGGAACTTCCGCTCTGCAAAGATTCGGTGTCGCTTAGCGCAGTATAACCGTCTCAGACCAGAATCAAAAGGCCATTCAATTCAGCATTTTTGCGAGCAAGACCGCAAGTTCTTGGGTTTTGTCGGCATTCACGGCTTCTGGGGGTATTTGCACCAATTTTTCGCTTACATGCTGGGCCCATTCAGCCGGGCTCGCATCCGCCTTGAGTAAATCGCAGGGCAAAATGCGCAAGGCCTGTTGATCGAGTGGGCGCTCAAAGGCACAAAAGAGGGCACGTTTGCCAAAGACCCGGCTCTCTGCCACCAAATTTACTCCGCCTCCCCCAATCAGCAAATCCACCCCGTTTAACAACTCACTTATGGGAAAATAATGGAGCCAAAGTGGCAGCAATTCGGGTAGCCCTGGCGGCGCAAGCGAAACCAGACGCAATTGCAAGGGCAAAGTCTGTAAGGCCAAAAAGGCCTTCAGAAAAAAGGCCTGCGTTTCAGGGGGTGGACCATTGTGCGCCAGCAGCACCACCGGCAAATTGGGCTCGGCCCTGAGCAAAGCCAAAGCCTGGGCCCGGCTCTTGAGTTCGTAGATCTGGCGATTGAGCAGCCAGCCATCGGCCTCCGGCGTCAAAAGCCAGCTCAGGTCATAGGGCAAGGTTGCATCAGGGATTTGGGCATCGCGGCGCAGAAAGATTTTTTTGGCATGCAATTCGGGCCAGATTGCGGGCAACTCTTGCCAAACCCCATTGCTGTGACTATCCACCACCAAGACCTCTGGCTGATAATCCAGCAGCAAGGATTGCACCCAGCGGGGATTGAGCCCCGTGGCCTGGTGTTCGCTGTCAGAGGGCAAACGCAGCAGACTCAGACCCTCTTGCAATAGGGGGGGAATAATCGGCGCAGAGCTGAGAATCAGCGGCGTAATCCTGGGCAAACAGCGTTTGACCTGTCGGGCCAAGGCATAGGCCCGATTCAAATGGCCTGTTCCGCCCCCGAGGGCGTAAAAGAGCAAACGCCTTTCAGGTGAAGTCAACCCAGCCGCCCCGCGCGCCCTTTTGTTTGCGCCAGGCTTCAGAAAAGCTGCTCAGATCTTCGGGACTGAACCAGACTTCGTTTTTGAGTTCAAAGCCTTTTAAAGCCTCGGGCAGAGCACAGGCTGTACACAGCACACCCGCTTTGTCGATGCGGGCGTGATCGTGACAGATAGATGCTTGGCATTTGATGCAGCGGGCATCGGGCAAATTCCGGCAGGAGCGCCGGGGCACCAAATAACCGACAATGGCCTGACAATATTCACTCATGTTTTTTATGATACCACGTTGCTCAAACGGGTTTGGGTCAGTTTTTGTAACTGTGGCTCTAAGATCAGCTCAAACTTAGCACCTTGGCCCGATTCACTCTCTAAATTGACCTGGACACCCAGCAGATCTGCCAGTTTTTTTACGATTGCCAAGCCCAATCCCGTTGAGAGATCTCTGTGCAAAGGCCGGGCCGAAAGCCGAGCAAATTTTTGATAGATCTTTTTTTTATCTTCAGCTGTAAAGCCAGGGCCTTGGTCTTGAATCCAGATGATAAACCTGTTTTCATGCAGCGCGATGCCCATGTCTATTTGGGTTCCTGAAGGCGAAAATTTAAGGGCATTGCAAATCAAATTATCGACCATTTGGCGCAGCAGCAATGGGTCTTGATAGGTAAAACAGTCCGCTGGGGGCGGATGACAGACCAGATCTATGCGGCGTTTTGCCGCCAAGGGCTTAAAATCTTCCACACACCGTTCCATGAGTTGACAGAGTTCCAATTGTCGGGGAAAAGCTATCAGTGTTTGGGTTTCGAGTTGATCTAATTCCAGCAAATTACGTGTAATCGCCAGCATATGTTTAATATCTACCTGAATGGCTTCCCCCAATTGTTTGAGCTGTGGGAGAGAGAAGGGCTCTTTGGCTGTTTTTAAGCCTTCGGCCACCAAACTGATGGCATTCAGGGGATTGCGCAATTCGTGGGCTGTAATATGCAAAAGCTCGTATTTCTCTTGGTTCAGCAATTTGAGGTGTTGGGTATAATTGGCCAGGGCATCTTGCGCTGATTTTAAGTCCAAATGGGTGCGCACCCGTGCCAATAATTCAGCTTGGTTAAAGGGTTTACAGATATAGTCCAC
>CAZRFI010000073.1:0-3115 GCA_964598905.1 uncultured Candidatus Sericytochromatia bacterium
GATCCCTTTAACAATATCATCTCGTCCAAGTTGTACTTAAATTGGATGCGCACCAAACGCCAATTGGAGATCACCCAGACCTCGTTTATGGCCTACTTTAAATCAGCTTAAAGCGAAGGTTTTTGCCTGGGGGAGGTCTTGCCACCCCCCAATAAGGCCTGAAGTTCCGGCAGGCGGCGCAGACGAAAGAACTCACGTCCCTGAAAAAGTGGGTCTTTCTGTAAATCGGGGGCCTGTTTTAAGGCCCGGATAAGGTGATCCAAGGCCTGGCTCTCCTGGCCCAATTGAGCCATCAAACTGGCAATCTGCAATTGTAAACGCGCGTTTTGGGGCTCATATTGGCGCAAACTCAGATAATCCGCCAAGGCCATTTGTGGTTTTTTTTGCAGCAGGGCCATTTCGGCCCTGAGTTTGAGTAATTCAGCTTTCTGGGTTGGGTTTAAACGCTGTTGAAAGGCCTCAGCCAAAACGGGCTCCGCTGCCTGGGCCTGTTTGAGCGCCAAAAGACTGCGGGCCCGGCCCAAAAGCGCATCGGGCTGACCGGGATCTTTTTTGAGGGCCAAAGCATAAGCCGCAGCAGCCACAGCCGGCTTTTGCAAGAGGGCTGCCAGCTCGGCTTTTTCGAGCGGTTTGAGCTGCTTTTGCAGGTGCTTTTCAATAAAGCGGTAATCATGCGCAGCCGCAGCCGGGTTTTTGAGCCGCTGCTGCAGCCAGGCCCGGTTCCAGCGGGCATCGAGGTGGTGGGGGTCGATTTGCAAGAGCTGGGTGAGATGTTTGAGTGCCCCTTTGTTTTGGCCTTGGCGCAGCTCTACCCAGGCCAGATTGTAAAGGCCATCGGGATCATTGGGTTCCAATTCCAGTGCCCGCTTTAAGTCTGCCGCAGCGGCTTTGTCGTCTCCGGCTTGCGCCCTTAAAACACCCCGGTTATACCAGAGAGCGGCATCTTGGGGACTGTCTTGTAAGCGCTGGGTATGGGTCTGAATCTGCGCATAGACGGCCTGTGACACCTGATTCTGGGCCAACACAGCCTGCACAGCACCACGCTGAGACCAACCCAAGCCGCCCAAGGTCAGGGCTGAGGTCAAAAGCAGCAAGCGGGTCAGGGTCTTGTATTTCACATCTACCTCATCAAAAATGGGGACTCTCTGTTTGAGTGTAACCGTCTGAGAATCAGGGGTCAAGGCGAGCAAGAACACGCACCCCCCAAAATCTTGATAAAGATCAAAATCCCACACAATCTGCATCATCTTCTTGCCTCAGATTTAAAACTAGACTGGATTTAGTTGATCCTGAGGAAAAAATTATGAAAAACCATCTTTTGCTCTTAAGCTTGGCTTTGCTCACGTTCTGTGGGACAGGTGCGGTTTTGGCTGCCCCCAAACCCACTCCAAAGCCATCCCCACAACCGACGTCCACGGCTCAGCCTGAAGCCCCCCATCAGACAGTTCAACCCCCACCTCTGGCGATCAGCTTGCAGGGGCTGGGTGCGCTCTCTTGGGGAAGCGGCTGGATACCGACTCCCGGCCTCATGTTGGGCCTGGAGTACGACTGGGATCCGCATTGGGGGGTGTTTGCAGGTGCCAGTGGTTTTCTGCAAAACAATGGCTTCAGCACCTATTTGCCACTCAGTCTGCGCTACCGTCAGCCCCTTAACCCAGCACAAACGCTCTTTGCGGGCGCAGGCGGATTTTTGGTCCTGGCTCCTGGTGCGCCGCTTGTGCCCGGCGCTCTGCTTGAAGTGGGCTGTGAACACAAGCTGGATCCACATTGGGCCCTGAGCCTGAGTATCGACACAGGCCTGTCTTTTGGCACATCAATGGCCTTTACCACAGGATTGAGAGGAGGTCTGAATTTTAGACCATGAAAACACATCAACGCATCTCCCGACTGCTCTTGGCATGTTTGCCATTGCTCAGCTTTGGCTGTAGTCAAAACATCCCCTATACCGGCCTCGAACGCGGCGCTGGAGGACTGGTCTTTGGCCAGAACTCAGCCAAAACTGAAACCCAAAAGAATACCCCACCGATCATTCAAAATCTGACCGCCAACCCCACCGCCAAAGTGGCAGCTGAAGACAAGATCAGCTTCACGGTCGAAGCCACCGACGCCGAGAAAGACGTGCTCAAATACTTTTGGAGCAGTGATTCGGGCCAGCTCTCAGCCCCAGAAGGTTATTCAGTTTTTTGGCAACCGAGCAAAGGCAAAAGTGGTGTGGCCACAATCAGCCTGACAGTCAGTGACGGCAAAAGCGGGGAATGCCAAGCCTTTGTCAAATTGGCAGTTGATCCCGAGGGCAATGCCCAGGTAGGTCTGATCTCCCGGCTGAGCTGCGCCACAGGCAGTGGTGTTCGCGAAGAACTCTATCGCAACGAAGGACTCTAAATATGCAAGTCAAACATCTTCCCTTCCTCTCTTTTAGCTTGGCTTTGACCACCCTGCTGGCCTGTAGTGCCACCACTCCCCTGAGCGGCCAGCGGCCCACAGGTCTGAGTGACGAAGCCACCCTTGGCAACAGCCCCCCGATTATTCAAGCCATGACCACGTCGGCTCTCAGCCTGAACAAAGATGGCAGCGCCACACTCAAAGTCGTGGCCTATGATGGCGAAGGTGACCCCTTAACCTATCGCTGGAACAGCACCCGAGGCAGTCTGAACAAAAGTGAAGGTGCCGAAGTGAGTTGGAATCCCCTCAAAAATGGCAATCCAGAAAAAGGCATCGGCATTGTGATGGTCGAGGTCAGCGATGGCAAATACACCACCCCCGGTGCGCTCAATATTTTGATCAAAGCCGATGGTTCGAGCCAATTGCAGGTAGACACCCAGGCCAGCAACCTGCTCTGTAAAACAGATCCCAGCTCGGGCAAAGCCCTTGATGTCCTCGCCACAGATGATCGGCTGCCACCACTCAAGCTCGGCAGCGCCAGCTTGGAAACCCTGGTGGTCAATCTCGATGGCGAGCCCAATGAATGGCAGGATATTCTGCCTGTGGCGCAAGATGGCCCCCGCGATACCGGCAGCAGCGAGAGCAGCCTGGATCTGCGCGCCCTCTATCTGGCCCGCGATGCCCGTCATATCTATTACCGCCTCGATACCTGGGGCAAACCCGACCCGACGCG
>CAZRFI010000073.1:3215-16385 GCA_964598905.1 uncultured Candidatus Sericytochromatia bacterium
CCCAGCTGTCAGCCCAGCTTTAATCTGACCCAGTCCTATCGGCTGGCCGGGGTGGTCAATTACCACTCCACCACCCACAATGGGCCTGTGGAGATCAGCTTAAAGAGCGACAGCGGCCAGACCTTTGGTCCCTGGTCGGCCAGTGGCGGCACCGTCACCAGCAGCACCAGCGCCCGCACCTGGAGCGCCCGTCCGGCCAACGTGGTTCTGCCTGCTGGCCGCTATACCATACAAGACTCCAGCAACAGCACTTGGCTGTTTAACAGCAGTTCAGGCGGCTGTGGTATCAGCGTGGTTCAGGGCCTGGCCCAATAAATTTAAATTCGAAAGTGTGCAAAACCATGAAAAAATTACTCCTTCTCAGTCTCTTGGCTCTCTCTCTGGCGGGCTGTGATACCCGTCAAAACGTGGTGGTCAACACCCCCAGCACAGGCAATCAAGAGGCAAAAGTCAACCGCAAGCCGATTGTGCAGCAAATGAACGCCAATCCCACCAATGTGAGCCGGAAAGAAGATATTATCAGCTTTAAGGTCGTGGCTGTCGACGAAGACGGAGATATCTTAAAATATGTCTGGTCAGCCACCAAAGGCACCCTGTCTTCGACCCAGGGGGAAATTATCACCTGGATGCCGCAAAAATCCGATGGCAGCCTGGAAACCGGCGTTGCGATTATTTCGGTGCTGGTCTCAGACAACAAAGGCGGCACAGATACCTCTTCGGTCAACGTGACGATCGACAGTTCTGGCTCGGCCAAAGTCGAAGGCAAATAGACCCGAAGCGTCGGTTTAAACAGAAGCCAGCTCTTTTTCGCGCTCCTGCTTGGAGCGCGTTTTGAGTGGGCGCATGACAATCTGGCCTGTGAGCAGACGCATGGTCTGGCCGATGCGCTTCCAGATCGACTGGCGAATATACGGCACGCCATATTTCTGGCAAATCGCCTCCACTTCGGGCTGGGCCAATTGGTATTGGCGCAGGGTGAGATCGGGCCAGAGATGGTGCTCGATTTGGTAATTCAACCAGCCCTGCAAGAAATCTTGCCAATCGCGGCCCCCGGTAAAATTGGCCGAACCCACGACTTGGCGCAGATAAAACTCGGCTTTGTCGGAGACGGGCCCCTCAAAACGGTAGACATCGTCGCCGGTGTGGTTGGGCACAATGATCAAAAATGTGTGCAAATTGGTGAAAAGCTCAGCCAGCACACTGGTGAGCAATACGTTCAGTGCCGCTGGCACCCCCAAGGGCAAAAACAGTGAGGGAATCAGAGCAAAGCGAAAGAGCATATAAGGAAAGACACAGCGCAGCCAAAACTCACCACTGCCTTTGCTGAAGGGCCACCAGAGCGGAGCCCCGTGAAAAATCGCGGGCTGATGCCCGGCAATGCGATCTTCGAGCCCCTGACGCCCTGGGCGTGAGCGCTGCTGTTGCAAAATCCAGAGCGTATTGGGTGCATAATAGGTCAATTTCCAGGTGACCATAAAAAACGAGGCAATGGCATATTTCAACCACAGCGGTGCCTTAATCCGGCGCATGAGCTGCACGCGGTCTTCGAGGATATCCGGGTCGAGTTTTTCGCCAGTGTGGTAATGGTGCAAGACATTGTGTTCAAAATCCCAGGCCTCGGGCACGAGCCAATCGGGCCAGTCGATCCAGCGCCGCCAGCCCCGCGCAAAACCTTTGCTGGTATAGCGTTTGGGAATATTGGGCACGCGGTCGTAGCCCCGGTGGCGAATGTGGTGATTGAGACAGCCCCAGCGCGCCATTTGGCCCGTACTGATCAGCAGAGCGCTGATCGGGTTGGGCAAGAGCCAGGCCGTGGCATAACCCAGAAAACTGCTCAAGCGCCCCCAACCCTCTATTTTGCGCAGGTGCTTAAAATCTGCTTCGGAGATATTGGCGACCAGGCGCTGGTGCAGGGCTTCGAGTTCGGCACCAAAGGCTGTATAGTCCAGGTTTTCGAGGCTTTCGGGGATGGGGGGGGATGTGGTTTGCATGGCCTTCATGATACCAGATTCAGGGGGTGGGAGGAGGGGGATCTCGGTTGGGTCGAGGTGTGAAAGGGTGCCTTTATCAAGGCTTTATAATTGAGATTGAATGAGAGACAATAAAGGCAAGCGCTGGAGTGTTTTAAGCCTCAGATTTACCCAAAATGGCAATATGTGCTGGAGTGTAATGACATGTCAATAAATCAAAAAAATTGGGCAATCATTTGGAGACTGGCATTACTCAGTCTGCTCTTAAGTCAGACAGCATTCGCCCATTCCAAACGCCCAGAAAGTCCCTTGGTTCAACTGGTAAGGTATTACCCCAATCCCGATCCCAATCAAGAGGTTCCCCCTCTTACAATGGGTTCCCACTTTGGCTTATACCTTTGGTGATTGAGTCATTTAACGATGAACCAAAAGCCACTTGAAAAGCGGCCTCCAGTGCCGCAATTTCGGCTTCGCTTAAATCGGAGAAATGGCGCTTGCGTTTGGCCGCAGACAGCCGTCCCTGGTTTTGCAGACAGCAGCGAATAAACAAATCTATCTGGCGATCAGGCAAATCGAGCGTATTTTGCAGGGCCTGTTTGCAGGTATCGTACTGCAAGAGAAACGCCAATTCAGGTGCCAACTCTTGCTCCAGGGTCGCTTGAATAAAGCCAAACAGGGCCTCGGCTTGGGGTGTCAAATCTGGATAGCGGTAAAAATCTGCCGTGGCCGTGTGCACAGTCATTTGCCCCTCTGAATCGAGACCATAATCCAGCAGGGGCATCAAAGCTTGTGAAAAGGCATCCAACGAGGCTTCATAGGCCAGGGGCTGTTTGAGCAGCCAGGCAGAGAGGGGAAACATAATGCCTTTGGGCGTAAAGCCCCGACGAGCCAAAATATTGTGCATTAAAAAACGGTGAATCCGCCCATTGCCATCTTCAAAGGGATGCAAAAAGACAATGCCATAGGCAATAATAGCAGCATGAATCACGGGATAGAGGCCTTTTTCTCCCATTTTTTGATGGGCCTCAATCAGGCCAGCCATGAGTTCAGGCACATCTTCGGGTTTGGGGGCCACAAAATGAATGGTTTCTTTGTGCCAATGGGCCGTTTCACCGACATAATTCTGGGTCTGGCGATAATCTTTATCACAAAAACGGGGATCGACTGTGCGATTTTGTAAATCGATCAAGGCTGCTTTTTGGCAAAAGTCATCTCGTTCCGCCAATTGCAAGAGCCCAACAAAACGGCTCACCCGATCTGAAGCGGGTTTCTCCTGTTCAATTTCAAACGAAGAGCGGGTTTCACGGGTATACAAATACCCCAAAGCCCGCTTCAGCAAATGCGGGGAATAGGCGGCAATCACTTGGCTGCAACGCGCAGAGAGATCCATCTGCTCAAATTGTTTGAGTGTCTCCGTGCGCCGCACCACAGGGCAAAAGCGCGAAGAGCCCCAGAAATTGACATTGATCCTTTGCCTGCGCGCTTTATCTGGTTGAGGGTTGACATAATAGTGTTCTGGATCCAAAAGGTCGGTATAATTGCCCTGTTGCAAATCCGGCAAGTCAAGCCGCTGTCCTGTCAAAAATTCAGATAAGAACCAGAGTCGCCGCACATATTTGCCTGTGGGCTTTTTAAGCAAATAGGCACAGAACGCCCTTGGGGGCATCACCTGAAACAGGCGAGCCAGCAGGGAAAGATGGACACCTTCATATTTCAAGGCAAAACTGAGCTGGTCCCCATCGCTCTCACCCGGATCATATTTAGCTGGATAAAAGGTCTGAATCTGTTCACCCACACGTTCAACCCGCATCACACCTGAATCTAATAAATATGAACCGCAATAATGCGGCATCACTGAAAGGTCATACTTTTGGATCAGAGCGGTATATCCCAAAGGCTTTATGTTCATCCCACCCCCAGAAAAAGTATTATCTGACCAGAAATATGATTATATTTTAGCACCTGACGAGAAAAACAATTACGGCTTTCAGACATGTGCGCCAACCAGATATTAGGATTTGATTAAGATACGCTTCATGAGCTTGATCCCATTCTATAATTGGAAAATGATTTGTTCGCGATGCCTATTTAGAGAAGTCTGAGGAGACACACCATGTCCACCGTTTCAAACACCCCCACCCCTGTGATTATCCCACCCCAAACGCCCTTGGCCTTTCCGGCACAGACCACTGTAACACCCCCCGTTGGCAACGCGACAACCCCAGAAACCACCACGAATGCGCCCCAGGACAAATTGAGTTTTGGCTCTTTGAGTGGCACCCAGGCCAATGGTGCGCCCCACTTCACAGAATACCAAGTCAAACGTGGCGACACCCTCAGCAAAATCGCCCAAAACCTCTGGGGCAGCTCCGCCAATTATATGGATATCTATGAAGCCAATAAAGATATTTTGCGCAACCCCAACGATCTGCATGTCGGCATGACCCTCAAAATTCCAACCCCCTCCAACAGCGTGGACTTTCCAATTGGCAAGCCCGTTGAAACCCCGCCTGTAGAGACAGCCCCAACCACTGAGCCCCCGGCCACAGAAACACCCCCTGCTGAGCCCCCAGCACCGCAATTCACAGAAGTGACTGTCAAACCCGGCGAATCGTTGAGTATCCTGGCTTTGCGTCATTTGGGAGATTCGGAACGCTATCCCGAAATTTATGAAGCCAATAAAGACATCCTCTCAAGCCCTGAAGCCGTCAGAGCTGGTATGACTCTCAAAATCCCCACCAGCGCAGCCAAACCCAGTGATGAGACGGGAGAAGCCAGTGCCGTGGCCGAAGCTGGCCCTGTCAATACGGAGGGCATGACCCCCAGAGCTGCAGAACTGTATGAAGCCCTGAAAAAGTACCAGACCCACCACGCTGAATTGGGCAATGCCAACCGGACACAGACCACCGACGCCGAAATGCGCGAAATTGCAATTGAATTGGACAAAGCGGGAGAGGCCTTTGGCGTGGATCCCAAAATCATGATGGCCGTGTATGCCCATGAGAGCGGTGGATTTAACCCCCGAGCCCGCAGCAATACAGGCGCTGGCGGATTAGGTCAATTGACCGGGATCGCCATTCGTCAGGTTCATTATATGGCTGGCATGGCCAGAGGTCAGCAAGGCCGAGAGCCTTTTACCCAGTACCGCGATAATTTTATTCAAAGTGAAACCAATATCAATCAGCGCTATAATATTCGGCAGAATATCTGGACCTCGACCGCATACATGGCCTATGAAATTAAAGACCGCAACAATGGCAATGTGGAGCGGGCTTTGGAGCGTTACGGCGATCCCAATGTGAGCACCTACGAAAACAAAGTCAACAGCGAATACAGAACCCTCTTTGGCACAGCGCTGTACTAAGCACTTGCATTTTGTCTTTGCCCTGGCTATGATATGTACCATAAACCGTACATGTTTAAAAGAGGGCCAATGGACACAATTAACTTTACCAAAGCCAGAGATAACCTGAATTCGGTTCTCGATGGAGTGGTTGAGAATGCAAGCTATACAGTCATTACACGCCGAGAAAAACCTGCTGCCGTGGTGATGTCATTGGACTATTTTAATAGCCTGATGGAAACCATGCACCTCTTGAGCACACCTGCAAATGCCGCCCATCTGGCCGAATCCATTGCCCAACACAAACAGGGCCAAACAGAAGAACACGCCCTGCTCGATGCCTAAAAATCTGATCTGGACACACGCTGCCTGGGAAGACGACCTGTTTTGGCAAACCCAGGACAAAAGAACCTTGAAGCGGATCAACACGTTGATTAACGCGATCAAGCGCGATCCCTTTGAAGGGATTGGAGAACCCGAGCCATTGAGAGCCAATCTTTCAGGCTATTGGTCACGCAAAATTGACCACAAGAACCGCCTGGTATATGCCGTTGAAGACAAGACAATTGTACTGATTGCCTGCCGTTTCCACTATGACGACACATAGTCCAGTCGCACCAGCTTATTCAATAAATCCTCCATCGCCGCATCGAGGTTCTCACACAGGCCCGAATGGATCGGCGAAAGTTGAATGATCGTGCTGCGGGGGGCCACCAGCCAGTGAAAGCGCTCCCGCTGTGAGACAGGCCCCAAAGGCCCTTGGCCTTGGCAGATCTGCGGAAGGGTGTTCAAATAGTCTTCCAGCATTTGCAAATCGAGCTGGGGCGCAAAGGCCTTGATTCTGGGCTTATCCAGTTCAATCCGGGCTTGCAAATGGCGCTTGGCCTGACAGGCCAAGACAATCCCGACGTTGATAAACTCCTGCCGCTCGACCCGCGGCATGACGCGAATAATGGCATATTCATAGCTGCAAATGAGCATGCTGGGCTTCCTCGACAAATTTACGCGGCGCTTGCAAACGGGAGAGAAAATAATCCAAATAGGCCTGCCGATGCGCCGCGACACTTTCAAAGGCCGGCACATCTCCCAGCCACTGATCGGGGATCAGGGCCAGAATCGCACGCAAACGTTCGGGCGTCAGCAGCGCGGCCAGTTTGGCATCAGCCGCGGCCAATTGGCTGGCACTGGCAAAGGGCAAGAGCACATGGTCTTTGATTTGGCTAAACGGGCTCACGCTGCGGGCCTGGTAATTTTGCCAATTGTGGTGAAAAAACAGCGAGGCCCCGTGATCAATCAGCCAGAGATGCTGGTGCCAGATCAGCATATTGGCATTGCGGGCCGTGCGATCCACGTTCGAGCAAAAGGCATCCAGCCAGACAATCTCTGACGCCAATTGGGGATCTTGCTGCATCGGTTTGGGCACAAGCGGATCAAAGGTGATCGAGCCGGGCAAATAGTCCAGGGCCAAATTGAGCCCACCACTGGCTTGTATCAGCTCCTGAATTTCAGGATCTGGCTCAGCGCGCCCGAGTACCGGATCGAGTTCCATAAACACCAACTCGGGCATGCGAAAGCCCAGCATGCGCGCCATTTCTCCGACAATCAACTCAGCAACCAAGACGCGCACGCCTTGGCCCGCACCGCGAAACTTCAGCACATAGGTGCCGTCATCGTCGCCCTCGACAATCGCAGGCAGTGAGCCCCCTTCGCGCAAGGGCGTCAGATATCGGGTGACTTGAACAGTTCTGATTTGCATATGAGAGCGCCTTTCAGTGAGGGGTGAGCGCATAACGCTGTAAGGCCTGCTGATGAGAGAGAATGTTCTCTCCATCCGCCCCAAAAACTTCGGGCCTCAAATTGGCCAAACGTTCTTGAAAAAGCGAGGGAAAAAACTCGCCATTGGCAATATTCAAATACGCTCCCATGTGGTGGAAAGAGTGAAACCACAAAGGCGGAGTATAGACAATATCTCCGGGTTGGACCCCCTCATAGACCAAGGCCTCAGCCATCACGTCGTCGTCCAACAGATCGGCATTTGGAATGAAAAGCGCAATCCCTGGTGTGCTGGAGATCAGGCGGGTCTTGAAACGCGTGTAATAAGCCGGGGAAAAAAAATACACACTTGTTTGATTTCCCGCTTGGGCAAAGGTGGTAAAGGTATCGTAATTATGGGCATGGAAATTTTTACTGCGTTTGTGAACTTTTCCATCCCCACGGGAAACATTGAGGACAGTATTGAGATAAATTCGCTGAAAATGCTGCTGTAATAAGCTCGAATAGGGGAAAATAGCGGGAGCCACAATATTTCTCCCCAATTCACTGGAGGGAAGCACATCTACCTGCACACTGAAAAGGTTCTCGGTATTGAGGTTTTCAGAAGAGATAATATACTTGTAGAAAAGGGCCTGGTATTCCCGCAAAATCGCCTGGGGATCCACGGCTTGAGAAGAGGCGATTTTCAGACGCGAAAAAGCATCGACCAATTCATGGTAATTTCGGATTTCCTGTTCCCCCTGGTGGGTACCAAAGAGATTAAACAGGTTGATTTTTACCTGCCTAAAAATTTCCAGGGTTTTCTGGTAAGCCTCTTCATAAGCAGGCAAGCCATTCACCACAAAAGGGATGTCTGCATGCAGCAATTCCAAAACAGTTGCCCCGTTTTGAAAGTCTTTAGCAGTGATGCGTTTGACGGATAAGATCGGCTTTTACCCCCGGTTTTTCTCGCTTTGCTAAGTATAACATTGATTGGGTATTGACTTTTTAGAAGAAAAAGACAGGGAAAACCACTCCCGAAAAAGCCCTGCCGAGGCCTTATCACAAGCTATTTTCCATGCTACATTGAATCCAAATTCGATCCAAAATCTTTGCAAACGAGGCAATCGCATGGCCAAGAAACCCGCTCAATCCCCCAAAGCCACACCCAAAGCCCCCGCAGCCAAACCCGCTCCTGCAGCCAAAGCTGTCCCGCAAAGCAAAGCACCCACAGCTAAACCTGCCCCCACAGCCAAAGCGGCTGTCCCCGCGGCCGCAGTCAAAGCTCCGGCCAAACCCGCAGCAAAAGCCAAACCCGCAACCAAATCCACCAGCAGCGAACGTCCGCCCCGCACCGAAGCCCCCAATCTCACACCGACCTTTGAACAGCATTTTGATGAAGCAGACAAAGCTTTAACCCAGTGGATGATTGACCATCCCCGCGAGGTAATCAAATACCGCCAAGACTTTATGCAGCAATTGCTCAAAAAACGCTGCAGCTACGGCGAAGGTGGCATTTTGCCTGTAACCCTCTCACCGATGTTTCTCAAACACGACTCAGTCAAACTGATTGCCGACGTGGCCGAGACCCTCGATCGCACCCTCGACAAAGCAATCAAATTGTATTTCGAAGATGAGTATATCCAGAGCTATTTCCCCTACCCAGACATTCCCCTGGAGTGGATTCACTGGAATTACCGCTACAGCAAACCCACTGTACTCAACCGCCACGATGCCCTCTACGACGGCAAAACCCTCAAATTCATTGAATTTAACACCGACAATCCCGGTGGCCGGGGCTGGCTCGACACCTACGAAGATTTGCTGATCAACTCGCCACTCTACAAAGAGCTGATCGCCGACTATGCCGTGACCTCCGACCGGCCGATGCTGTACGCCTTAAAAGAATCGCTGCTCAAATGTTACCGCGAATGGGGCGGAACCAAAGAGCGTCCCCGCGTGGCCCTGGTTTCATTCAAAGAATTTCTCTCAGGCTCGGATAGCGAGATCGTGCGCGACTATCTGATCGAACACGGGATCGAAGCCAATTTTGTTGACCCGCGCGAATTTGAATACCGCAATGGCAAACTCTATTCCGGCAATGTGCAATTCGACATTGTGAATATGTGCCTGCGTTTCACCTTCTTCAAACGCTTCCCCCGCGAAATGAAAGACTTCCTCAATGCTCTGCGCGACGGGGCCGTCTGCTGCGTGAACAATTTCCGCTCGGCCCTGGGCTCGCAAAAAGAAATGCTCTCATTCTTGAGCAACGAAGAAAACCACCACTATTTCAACGAAGAAGAGTCTGACTGTATCAAAAAATACATCCCCTGGACCCGCAAAATGGACGAGACGATCACGATCTCCAAAGATGGCCAAGACATCTCGCTGTTTAATTACGTCATGAAACACCGCGACGAATTGGTGCTCAAACCAACCTGGGCCGCCGGTGGCTATGAGGTCTATGTGGGTCAATTCACCGAGCGTGAAAAATGGGCCAGCGCGATCGAAAGTGCCATGGGCTGCCCCTGGTGGATCATTCAAGAGGCCGTCGAAATCCCCGAATACGAATTCCCCGTGATCAAAGGCAATCAGGTGGTTTTGGAAAAGAAAAACCTCAACCTCAACCCCTATGTCTTTGACGGCAAATACGCAGGTTGCCTGGGCCGCATCTCTGAGTCCAAGGTCATCAACGTCAGCGCCGGGGGCGGCATCATTCCTGTCTTTGCCCTCAAAGAGGGCTATGAAATGAGCCGCTAAGCCTGCACCAGTTCCCCCTCAAATAGGCCCATTTGGTCTGAAACGCAAACGGGCCTGTTGTTTTTAGTCCTGCAAAGACGCTTTGAGATTATGGGCAAACTGAACAATCTCTTTGTGCCCCAACTCTAATTTTTCTATCAGCTCAGTCGCCACTTGGTTGTTTGAGACCACCACATCCATTTTGAGGAGAATATCTGAACTGTCTTGGGTGGTTTCTTGGGCCTGAATACTGATCTCCTGAGAAATCACGGCCTGCTCCTCAACCGAAGCAGCCACCCCGGCAGACAGTTCATTCAAAGGATCCATCATCAGGGCAATTTCTTGCACATAGCCCACAGCTTGTTGTGTGCTCTCCTGTATGGCCTGGATTTTGGGCTGAATCAACGAGACCGAATCGGCGGTCTCTTTCGCCAGGGTTTTGACTTCTGCAGCCACAACGCTAAATCCACGGCCAGCCTCACCAGCACGGGCCGCTTCAATTGTGGCGTTTAATGCCAGCATTTTGGTTTGATCCGCTACCCGTTCAATCACGCGAATCATGCCATTGATCGCTTCATTTTGACTGGCTAAATTTTGCATATGCTCGGTGGTATCTTGGGTGAGGTTTTTCACTTTGGAAACCACCCCCACCGAAGAGGCTGTTTGCCTTGCCAACTCTTGGATCCCCTCCCCCATTTGTTCAATATTATTGGCCAAATACCGGGTGCGTTGATGAATTTCTCGGTTTTTCTGCGAGGTGAAATCCGCAAATTGAATCGTGTCTTTGGCATTAACCAAAAGCCGATGGCTCATTTCACTGGCCGTTGCCAATTGTTGAGTCAAACGTTCGGTTTGTGCCAGCCAATCCAAGCGCTCTTGATCGCGTTTGGCGTAGTTAATCACACGGCGGTCATTGATCCCCTTGAGAAAGGGCATCAGCCAAGCATATTGGTCTGAGTTGGTTAAATCGGGTATTTCTGGCACATCACCATTGGCAAAATCCAGCAAGAACTGCTCAATTGATTGACGTTCACTCTCGTGAGACTCGGTTTTTAATTGATTCATGATCAATGCTCTCAATAATTTATAAATTTAGCTTAAAAAAACTATCTGCTTCTCATATAGAATAAGGAGTATAGTATCAAAAGTCCAGTCGAATTCAAAATCCAAGATTTACAAAGCCTTTACAAAACGCCACACCCCTTTCACATTTCCTGTTTACACTGTAAATAGCAAACGTGCGAAGAGGTCACCCCTCATGATTCAAGTACATATGATTGACGACGACGAAGAAATGCATGACCTGCTCGGCGATTATTTTGCAGACGAAGCGATTGAATTCAGCGCTTCACCCACGCCCCATAAAGGCCTGGACTATGTCCGCAAACACCCCGTCGATCTGGTCCTGCTGGACTTTATGATGCCCGAAATGGACGGCTTTGAAGCCTGTCGGCAGTTGCGGAATATCAACCCGCTTTTGCCGATCATCATGCTCACCGCCAAAAAGGACGATTATAACCGCATCGTGGGCCTTGAACTCGGTGCCGATGACTATATCGCCAAACCCTTTAACCCGCGTGAGTTGCTGGCCCGGATCAAAACCATCATGCGGCGCTTTGAGCGCAGCCAGCAATTTTTGCAACAGGCCCCCAGCGAAAACCAACTGCTGTCTGAGGCCCATGACTTAGTGCTAAACCTCGATGCCCGCCAGGTCTTGCACCAGGGCGAGGCACTGGATCTGACCACCACTGAATTTGACATGTTGCATTGCCTGGTCGAAAATGCCGGCATTGTCCTCACCCGCGACGCCCTGATGAACAAAGTGCGCGGCCTGGATTTTGACTCTTTTGACCGCACCATCGACGTCTTTGTCTCACGGCTGCGTCAGAAATTGGGGGACAACCCACGCAAACCAGAGATCATCAAGACCATCCGCGGCGTGGGTTATTTGTTCACAAAATGATTCAGCCCCTCTTTCGCAAACTCTACCTCTATGCGGTGGTCAGTGTCTTTGCCGCCATACTGCTGACCGTGACAGCCATGAACCTGCTGTTTAAACGCGATGAAAGCCACATGCAGCGCATATTTCTCGAAGACCAGGTGGGGTTTATTCAATTTGTGCTCAAACAATCGGCGCAAAACCGCCCCGCAGACATGCAAAAGCAAATTGGTGAAATTGGCGATTATTTGCATTGGCGCATCACCTATTGGCAAGACGGCCAATTGAAGATCTCAACAGGTTTGGCCCAGCCCTCACCCACCCCCGACGAATTGAAATTGTTAAAAGCCAGCGGCGGCACCCTGATTCTCGACAAACAAAAGCCCCCGCGCGTGCTGGCCTATCTCGACCCGGCAGCCCCGAGCAAAGGTTATTTGCAATACGTGCCGGCTTTTGCCGAAAAACCAATGAAACCACCCCCCGGCTCTGGCTTTCCGGGTTTTAATGGCCCGCCCCCGCCCCCGCGTGGTGCAATCATGCCGCCCCACCGTTTGCAAGGCGGGCCTCACAAACCACCCCCGCCGCATATCAACCCGATGTGGATCTCCAGTGGCCTGATTCTGCTCTTTATTGGCCTGCTGTTGATTCCCTTTGTCTTGTATATTCTCAAGCCCTTCCAAGAGCTCTTTGCCTCGATTGAAAAAGTCGCCGAAGGGGATTTTTCACGCCCGATCAATATTGGGCGGCAAAAAGAATTCCAGGTGATTGCCGATGCCTTTAACCATATGATGGGCAAAATTCAGACCATGTTGCAAGAAAAACAGCGCCTGATTGCCGATGTCTCCCACGAATTGCGCTCGCCCCTGGCGCGTATGCGGGTGAGTCTGGAATTGCTGGCCAAAGAGGGCAAAGGCAAAGCCAAGTATATCGAGCGCTCGATCCACGAAATTGAAGAACTCGACCGGCTGATCAACGACCTGCTTGATGTCTCAGCCCTGGAACTCAATGCCCAAAACTACCCGCTCGAACGCCTGGAACTGGGGCATTTGGTGCGTGAGAGTCTGGAGAGCCACCAATTTATCCTGGCAGAACAGCAACTCGAGGTGGTGCCTGTTTACCCCAAAGAGAGTGTGTTTATCAACGGGCGGCGCGATCTCTTGCACCGGGCCCTGAACAACCTCTTTTCCAACGTGCTCAAATACGCGCCGGAATCCTCACAGGTGGATATTGAGGTCTTTGCCCAAACAGATCGGGCAGGCATTCGCCTGCGCGACCGGGGGCCGGGCCTGCCCGCCAGCGAATTAGAGGCCATTCTCAAGGCCTTTTACCGCCCAGATAGCTCCCGCACCCGCAAAACCGGCGGCAATGGCCTGGGACTGGCGATTGTAGACAAAATCATGCAATTGCACAAAGGGCGGGTCTCGTTT
>CAZRFI010000074.1:0-5628 GCA_964598905.1 uncultured Candidatus Sericytochromatia bacterium
ACCCGATCATTGGCCTCGCATGTATTGTCAAAGGTACTGACAAAACGCGCCTCTGTGGGATGCCAATTGGGGTTGTCACCATCACTGAGTTTGCGGAAGTTTTCACCGTTTTTATCCATCAGATAGATCTCTTCGGTATCTTCGCTGGTCAAAAGAAAATTTTCGCCGCTGGCATCCCAGCTCACGGTTTTAAAACGCGCGGGACGCAATTCACGTACCTTGACCAGATCACTGCCATCAAGCAGAGAGGAATAGAGGATATCGTGTACTTCTTGGGTATTCTCTTTGCGGGAGCGGAACAGAAATGCGATTCGCTGCCCATCGGGAGCCCAAGTCGGAGAATAGGCCATTCTCACCAAGCCAGGCACAGGTGTACTGGCGGGTGTTGGGTTATTGCCCTGGGCTGTGACACATCCACTGAAGAGTAGGGCTGTGGCAACAACCAGCGCTTTAGAAATTGAGTTCCAAAATGGTTGAATAATAGCCATGTTCCTGCTGTTTCAAAGTAATTTCCCGAATACGGGATTCTATCTGTTGATTAGAAAGTTCGGTTTGGTAATAAGCATCGGTGGCACCCCAAGCCATATAAGCTGATGGCGGGGCGACGTTAACAATCACTGCGGCAGTGCGGGCAATATCGGAGTCGATGCTGCTTAGGAGATAACTGCCTAAAAAGCTGACAATTAAAGTGGCAGCAAATCCACCCAAAACCCATACACCTCGATTGATATTCCCGGCATAAAGGTGGCCCGCACCGGGGACAATCGAGAAGAGGGTCGCCACTTCGGGACTGGCTTTGAGACCTGCCAAGCGCTGCTTTTCGGCTTCCAGGGCTTTGAGGTCCATTCCCTTGAGCGGATCAGAAATGCTGGCCTGAGCCAAAGTATATGTTGTTGTTTGAGCTTGAGTTACTTGGGCTTGAACGGGGTTCAGCGGTTTCTCAACCGCTTGGGCGGCACCCGAAAACGAGGACAGGAGCATTGCTGCTGCTGTCACTATGGAGAGCGCGGATCTGAGAAAATGCTTTTTGTTTTGCTTTAAAACTGCCATAATGTCACCGATACCAGACTCCCTTTCATTATATACGCATTTTCGGCCGGGTCTAGGGTGTTTGTCACCTTTTGATTGTGGGTATCAGCCCGACGCCATGCGTCACCAAAATTCCAGATCCACAAACCAGGTAAAGCCAGTTGTAGAGCCAAAGTAAAGGCTTCCCAATGCGCATCAGGCAGTCTTTCTGTGGTGGGCACACCATTCAGGGTGACCGTTCGATACTTCAGCGAGGCTGTGCGCTGCTGATCGACGAGAAAAAATACCACAACACCCAGGGCCAAACCTGCAGTAATTAAAACCTCAGGCCATACCCGCTCTTCAACATACATTTGTCCTGTGCCCGGTACTGCCAGCGAAAAGGCAAAAGCCAACCAGGGACTTTTTTCTTCTTCTGAAGGCTCTTCTAACCCTTGGTTGGGGGATTTAAGAGTTTCTTCTGCCAAACTGACCGGGGTCAGAGTTGCAAAAAGCAAACACCAGACTAACCCAAAGATTACCAGATTTTTTTGCATTCAGCCAAATATTTTTTTCAACTCCGGGTGATAGAAGGTGAAATTGAATAAACCTTTCAAGACATGGATCTGTTCAGGATGAAGTTCTGCAATATTACACAGTTCCAGACTGATTGTCAAAGTTCCCAAGCCCATGATCAACAGATTCAGATTGAGTTTGTGTAAGTTGGGCAATGGCAGGTGACGAGAGCGGGCCGGGATGATCTGGGGAGTGCTGATGTCTCCCGTTAATTGGGGAGGGATCAAAGAGGGGGCAACTTGGTTGGCCATTTCCAGCAACCAGGACCTGACAAGGGTGCTGCCAGCCTTGACCAAATATTTTTGACCATTCAAACGGGTGACAATGTGGTGTTCGTTTAAAATCGAGGGAACTGTACCCAAGGTCAGTGCGGATTCATCGATATCGAGATCCACCCGGTCAGTATCGATGGCTTTAAAAATAAAACGCCGATTTTCAAGTTGCAATTCAGCCTGTTGCTGACTATCTAGCGGCAGGCTGATCGCTTTCTCTTGCCCGAGACGGATGCGCAATTGTTCGGGCCGCCGGTCTTCACCTTTGCTTTCAACCACCGCAATTTTCATTTTCTCGTGATTGTAAAGCGGCCCGAGATTGATTTCAATCTGTTTGACCCAGGCATCGTTACAGCTGTATCTGCGTACGCTGTCTTGGGTGGGAAGACCTAAGAGTTTGCGCAATAATTCATCGCGTTGGGGGCTTTCTTCGGCATTCAAACTGGTGTAGTTTTTTCCACAGAGGCTAAAGGCGCTGAGGTTGAGAGCCGTTAAGAGGGAGATATCAAAAACACATTGTCCCCCCATCGCTGGTCCCAAAATCCCGACACGGGTCAAGAGTCGATAGGGTGAATGGTTCAATTGGGTGGTATTTCGAGCTGATATGACCATTTTGCCCGTTGCAGCTTGTAATGCTCTGATGCAACTGGCCTGTAAATCAGCCTGCTTGATAAGATCGTACAGACTCAATGAATTCCCCGCATTTGCCCGAATGTTTTCCTAAGTATACCATTCACTTTCTGCTTGATTGTTGAGAGCATGGTATATTTGACTGAGAATTTAACTTGGCGGTTTCGCCCAGGGATCATAATCGAGGAAGATTGAAATGCGTCACCGTTGTCTGTCTATCTTCATGCTGGTAACAATGCTGGCCATTGTTTTGCAGTCAGCAAAAACACCTGCTAAAACACCCGTGAAACCTGTGCCTGTTTCCACCGTCTCCAAACAACCTGTTCCGAACCCTGCTCTGATCTCAGCGGGTCAACTCAACTATCAAAATCAATGCAGTTTTTGTCATCAGGCCAAACCTGTCACTGTCTTGCCGGATTTAAAGGCCTGGACAAAATTGTTGTATACCAGTGCCTGTCCGCAATTTTCAATTCGCCTAACAGACAAACAGCGCAAAGAAATGCTGGCGTTTATTGAGCAAGAGTATAAAAAAACAGCTCTGCCTTCTACGCTTAAATAAGTTCAATGATGGCTGAGTCTCAGTCAGGTTTTCCTTTGGCATGGCCATTGCGGCTGAAAAAAATCTGTCAGTCGGCATTTATTGTTGGCCTGTTTTTTTTGTTGTTGACAGTGGGTTTGCTCTTCTATTTTCAGCAGCGTCTGTTGACGGACTATCGCAGCAATTATCAGACCTCTGCTGAAAAGGCTGCACAATTATTGACTGAAGAATTGAAGCCTTTGCTCTTGATTGCGGGCTTTGATGGAATCTATTCGACACGCACCCTGCAAAAAATACGTGATGCGGTGTTTAAGGTCGAGGCGGGCAATGCTGCTTATTTGTTTATTGCGGATAAAGACGGCATTTTTGTGCACCACCCCAATCGGGAATTGTCGATTGCCTCAGTCAATGTACAGGCCTTTTTTCCGCAAAAAACCTTGCCAACCTTAAAGCTGGCCCTGGAGCAAAAAGAGCGGAAATTTATCCGCTACACTGATCAAGGTCAGGTTTTTTGGCTATTTATGGAGCCTTTGGCGGACAGCTCATTTTTTATGGGACTGGTCTGCAGTGAGTCTGAATTGGCTTTGATACCTGAGATACAGCGTTTTTATCTGCTTTTGTTTTTATTGGCCAGCATGGTTCTGGTGCTTGGCTTGGCTTTGTCTCGGCAGCTTTGGCAATTGAGATACCGAGATTTGAAACGCTTGTCTGCTTATGCTTCTTTGGCGCTGATTGCCAATATTTCTTTTGCCTGGTTTTTGCAAATACAATTGAACGTGGCTTCCTCTCTTCCCCAAAACTTGCAGTCGCCAACTGATCTGACACGCTACCGGGCCCTGATACAGGTGACCGCTTCGGCCCAAGCCAAAGAAGATCCTCTGTTTGTGCCCACGGGCTTGCAGATTCGCGCATTGAGTTTTGAAAAACCAGATTTGGTCAGAATCAGTGGTGATTATTGGCAAAAATTTTCGCCAGGCAGGGGCAGCCGTATTCCTGAAGCGGAAAGAGGGCTGATTTTTCCCCAGGCGCGTCAAGTCTCTTTTAGAGATAATTATTTGCGTGAGACACCCCAGGAAGAGCTTTTGGGTGGGCGTTTTGAAGTCTTATTGCAACAGCCTTTAAACCACACCCGTTACCCGCTCAACCGGGAGCAAATTTTGATTCGTTTCAGTGCCCCTGAGAACTCAGAAAATTTGGTTTTAATTCCCGATCTGGAGGCCTATTCAGATTCTCAAAATCCGGGTTTGGATTCGACTTTTCAAATTGATGGCTGGCAGGTCTATCAGACTGGATTTAATTATGTGCTGCCAGAGAGCTCGGGTTTGCATTTGAATGCAAATGTGCAACGACAAACCCCTGAACTTACCCTCAAGCTCTCGATTCGCCGTAGTTTTTGGGGGGTCGTGATTTTGAACCTGCTCTATGTTGGGATGGTTTTACTTTTGCTCTTTTGGGTCTTGATCCGCACCACCCATCGCTATCAAGAACTTTACCGCCCGCTGGATATCTTTGGTCCCGCAATTGGTTTGCTCTTTCCGCTTTTGTTTGCCCATTCCAATTTACATTTGGGTGTGACGGGGGTAGAACGGCTTTTTTACCTCGACTTTTTTTACTTCATTGTCTATTGGATGATTGTGGTGGTGGTCGCCCATTTTTTGTTTCAAGACAAAGAACCACAGGCATTTTGGAACCTCGATGATGGTATTTTGCTCAAAGCAACTTACTGGCCTTTTGTCTTTGGCTTTCTCGAAGCTGTCACTTTATTGGTTTTTTGGTGAGCCTTGTTTTGGCGGGATTTGTTAAAGATAGAATGAAGTAAAAGTTAAAATTAGTTAAAGTTTGCTATCTGTCCTCTTTTTAGACACAAGATCAAAACAAGCACTTCCTAAATAAAAGTTATGTGTAGGTCATTCTCAAGTTAATTTTTGTGTAGGGAGTCGTTAGAACCATGTCAAAACCATACGCCCGTCTCGTGTTGGTTTCACTGTTTTCATTTTCTGTTCTGAGCAATGTGGCGTGTGGACGTCGTTTGCCCAATCAAGATAAACCCCCCGGCACCGAAGAACCTGGTGCTCCTGCTGAACCAGGAACCCCTCCCGCGCCGCCAACAGATCCTGTTCTCCCACCCGCGCCTCCTGCGCCCCCCACGGATCCTGTTCTCCCGCCTGCCCCTCCTGCGCCACCAACAGATCCTGTTGCTCCCCCTGCCCCTCCTGCGCCGCCCACGGATCCCGGTGCTCCCCCTGCGCCGCCCACGGATCCTGGCGCTCCCCCTGCCCCTCCCAGCAATCCTGCCATTGATGCTTTCTTTGCTGAAATGGGCAAAGCCGGTTTTTCTGATGCTGCTTTGGTCAAGGCAGAATTGCAAAAAACCGTCAATTTAAAAGTAACTGGCTGGAGCAAAGGCAAGGCCGAAACCCCTGATTTGAATGTTGAAGGTATGTTTAATGCCACCAAAGCCTTGTTTAAAACGCCTCCGGCCAATCCCAAGGAGTATTTTGAGCGCAGCATGGCTTTTGCCCAACAACCTGGCAATTGCACCTTCTTTGTCGATTTAAAAGTTTCTGCTGAACGCAAAGATCTCTATGTGATGAAATTTGATCC
>CAZRFI010000074.1:5728-16365 GCA_964598905.1 uncultured Candidatus Sericytochromatia bacterium
CGGCGCTAACCCCTCAACGAATTCTCTACACTCTATTTCCTACACTTGTCCCAGGCAGCAATGCCTGGGTTTTATTTTGGGCGTTTGAGTAGGACTATTTTAAAACAGATTGCGCATATTCTGGCTTAAACTTTCGGCCTGAACGCGCTGATTCAGCCGTTTTAACTCAGGTTCTAATTCTGGGTTGAGTTTCAAGGCTTGGTTGAGGGCTTCGACAGCTTTGTTTAAGGCTCCGGTTTCGAGATAGGCTTCGGCCAGTACTTTAAAATCCAAGCCTTTGAGATTGGGGCGATTGCCATTGATTTTGAGCATGGTTTCGAGGCTTTGTACCAACTCATCCCAGGCTTCCCGTTTGAGCAATTTGCGGGCCTGTTTGCGGTAGCAGCGGCAGAGTTGGGCATAGGGATGATTCTCGCCAGGAGGGACCTCTTGCAGGGCCTGTTGGTAAATTTGAAAGGCCGTATCGTAGTCTTTTTCTGCAAAAAAGCGGTCGGCATCAAAAATAAGGCTTTGGTAACGGCTGCGCTTGGGGGGCGGCTGACCGGGTTTTCCAGGCATTTTTCGCTGCATACAGTTTCACCCTTGTATTTGCTTAGATAGGCTGATGAGAACAGAGACTTGGCTGCCATTGTAACTGAATTGTTTCCCAAAAAACGAGTCGCTTGGAGAAAAACCAGACAAGTGGACTATTTTGGGGAACAAAATAAAGTCCACTTGCGTCGAAAGATAAAACCATCTTTCCAAATTTTTAAAAAAGGAGTACAGAACCTATGCAATTCTGGATGAATACAGTTGATATTGCTGTTTTGCCTGTGGCACTGGGTTTTTCTGTGCCTCCTTTTTACTGAGTTCTGTTTGACCCCTGCAGGTGTGGACAGATAAATCGGTTCACCCGGCAGGGACTTCTGCGTTTTTCTTTAAAAATTCAGCCTCTTGCCGGGCATCACCGGGAAGAGGTTCTTTTTTATGTTTAAAAACAAGGAGGAAAGTTCTTATGTTTGCAATTGAATGCCATGAAGTCTCTAAATCTTTCAGCGATGGCTTTTGGTGGTCGAAAAACCGCAAAGTGCTCAAAGCTGTGGACAAGGTGAGCTTTCAGGTTGCTAAAGGTGAAGTGTTTGGGCTCTTGGGCACCAATGGCTCAGGCAAATCGACCCTGATTCGCATGCTCTCCACCCTGCTTTTGCCCGACAGTGGCACGATTCGGATCATGGGGCTCAATATTGCTGAGCACCCCATGGCTGTGCGCGAGCAAATTAACCGCGTCTCTGTTGAAGCCGCTTTTTTTAAGAAGCTCTCAGCTTGGGAGAATTTGTCTTATTCGGCGCGTTTGTACGGGATTCATCCTGGTCGTAACCGTGAGCGGATTGCTGAGATTCTCAAGCGCTTGGGCCTGCCCGAAAACAAGCTGGATGAGTCGATTGAGGATATGTCGCGCGGGATGCAGCAGAAGGTGGCCATTGCGCGTGCACTGATTGCTGTTCCTCCTGTTTTGCTTTTGGACGAACCCACGACAGGTTTGGATCCGGTCTCAAAACGCGAGGTGCGCAGCTTTATCAAAGAGGTGCGCCAGGATCACGCCACTTCGATTCTCTTGACCACCCACGATATGCAGGAAGCCGAAGATCTTTGTGATCGGATTGCGGTCATGAGTGACGGGCGTCTGGTGCAGGTTGGAACACTGGATACTCTGCGGAATATTGTGCTGAAGCCAGCTGAAGACAAAAATACATTGGGCTTGGAAGAAATTTTCTTTCGCCTGACCGGTAAATCTATTTATGAGGAAGGAATGAGCCATGTTTCATAGTCGTCGTTTAAAAATCGGGGGAATGCGTGAACTTTATGCCGTGATGGCCTTTGTCGAACGCCAATTTAATCTCTGCAAACGCTATTTGGGTTGGGAGATTGTGTTTCTCTTCTACACGGTGATCAACACCCTAACGATTGCCTTTATCGCCGTGGGGATGCAAAAACAGGGACATGCGATTAAACCCGACTATGTCTTTTACCTTGTGATAGGGGCATTGATGTGGGGATTCTTGGGGATTATCTTCCATGAAATCTCCAACTCGATCACCTGGGAGCGTTGGGAAGGCACGATAGAGCAGACCTTTATGGCGCCGATTCAGCGTTTAACGCATTTGGGAGGCGTGTGTTCGTTTGCCGTACTCTACGGCTTACTGCGTACCATCATTGTGCTGGTGGCGATTACCTGTTTCTTTGGTATGGGCTTGCCCAAAGCCAATTATGCAGGAGCATTCTTGATTTTGGGGGCGGCCAGTCTCTCTTTTGTGGGGTTGGGGCTGATGGCGGCGATATTGCCTTTGCTCTCGCCTGAAAAAGGCTCTCAGGCTACCCATATCATGGAGGGGGTGCTTTTGCTGGTCTCGGGGATTTATTATCCGGTGACAGCGTTGCCTGAATGGTTGCAGGGGTTTGCGGTGATTTCTCCGGCAACCTACGCCCTCGATGGGGTGCGTAGGGCTTTGTTGGAAGGGGCGACGGTCTCTGAACTCTTGCCCACAGCCGCCATTTTGGTGCTGATGTCGCTGGCCTTTATTCCCCTTGGGCTGGGTATTTTTCATCTGGCTGAGACCCACGCCAAGCGTGCGGGTTTGCTCAAGCGCAATGGCTAATTCTGTTTAATTGAGGGCTCTGAAGTTGCTGCCGTATTCAAGGTGGTTGTCTTTGGAGCCCTTTTTAATCTGAGCTGTCCATTGCCAGCAGCCGTTGCTGGGCCTTTAAAATGGCCGCTTCGCGATAGCGTTTGTGTTGGCGCAACTGGTCTCTTTGCTGTTTTTGGACTGAAGAGAGGTAGGCCAACTGGGTGGCAGACTGCGCTGCACTTTCATACTGGATCGGCCATTTTAAGCTGGAGAGTAACTCACGAAGACATTCTTCGGCACGTTGTGGATGGTGCAGTACTTCTCTGGGAGGAAAACCAGCACCCAAATGCTGAGCCAACTCTAAAAGCAAGGGCAATAGGGTGTCCGACTTGACGACCGTTTCGAAGAGGGGATGTGAAAGCAACCAACAGAGTGGGGGGAGCCATTCTGCTTGGGCCGGTTGACTGAGGATTTCTGTGGTTTTGAGCTGGTTTTGCCATTCGCGATAGGGGGCATGATCGCTTAAAAAATCAAATAATAAAGCGGGGATGATTGCCGACCATGGGTCATAAGGGATTTGATGTGGCCGGAAAAAATCTGGCGGACAGGCTTGGAGATGGCTGAGCAGCGGAGATAACGCGATTTCAGGCATGTTTCTTTGGCCGAAAGAGGGTTTGGGTAGCGCTGCGGATATCATCTTCTGTATGAATCGGATGAATCGACCAGCCCTGGACTTGGAGCGGTCCGAAGAGCACATGAGCAGGGGCCTCTGCGGGCCACTGTAAAAACAGACTGCCTCCCCCATGGCTGTGTTTGAGGGTTTTTTTGAAGACCTCTAGCCCCTGCTCGGCTTGCAGAGAGTCGAGCAGGCCTTGATCGGAGAGCAGGCAGATATAACTCGCTTCAGGCTTAAGCAATGAATTGCGTTCTGGGTAGCGCTCTTTAAACAATTCCAACGGAAAGCGGGTGCTGCCTCCGAGATAATGGGTGAGGGTGGTGAGAATAGTTAATTCGTTGCGGCCAAAGGGCTGGGTTTGAATGGGTTCATTTGTGCCGCTCCAAAGTGTCACTCTGACCGACCAGCCCTGATGCAGAGCCGAAAGGGCCAAAACAAATCCAGTGAGAACCATCCAGGCCTTTTCTAAAAAAGGATCGGGCAGAGATCCCGAGGCATCGAGATAGAGGTCCAAGTATTTGACTGCACTTGGGTCTTGTTCTGGCTCGTGGCTCCAACGCTGTTTGACGGTGGTAAAACCCGGTACCACTCGGGGACTGTTCAAAAGGCTTTCGACCCAGTCAATCTCCTGAACGGGAGCATCTAAAAGCCAGGGTTTGAGCCCTTCGGGCAGCCGGTCTGCGGGCATGCCGGGCATCGGAATCTTCCAAGGGGCCAGCAGGGGTAAGGCCTTTTCGCGGTAAAAAATCAGGGTACTCGCATTTGTTGAAATATCTAAGCCCAACTCAGCCCAGAACTGCTGCCAATGCTGGGGACTTTCATGCAAATTTTGAGCTGTCTGCGAGGTATGGCTGATGGAAATGGGTTTGGGCAGTTCCAGGCTCCAGGGGTTGTCTGAGTTTGATGGGCTTGTCTCTTTGTCTGCCCCTGCCGTGAACTGCACGGATTTTGTCTGTTGGCCTGGCCAAGCCGTGCCTTCTCTCAGACGCCAGGGTCTGCTCTCTTGGTCTAAATAGGTTTTACACAGTTGGGCAAAGCCTGCGAGCCCGCCCAGATCGTTGTATTGAAATCCACGCACCAAATCTGCCAAGTCTGAGGCATCGGCTTCAAGGCTGGGATCGTTGCTGGGTGGGATTAAGCTACCCGGAGCCAAATACCAGAGGTATTCATAGCCCCTTAAGACCCACTGCCAGAGGGGGGTGGGTTGAGTGGGGCAAAGGGCTTTAATCAGGGCAATGAGTTCTGTTTGGTGGGCCTGATACAGACGCTGATTGATCAATAAATCTTGCCAAAGATTGGCCAAATGCGGCAATTCAGGAATCGCGTTGGGCAGGTGCGATTGTAGGATTTCAAGGCTTTTGCGCTGCACCAGTAAAGAAGCCGGGCTGAACAGCAGATGTCCAGCTTCGTGAGCCAAAATCAAGGGCAATTTTGTCAGCAGGCCGACCTCTTTTAGACGCAGGCCGTTGAGCAAAACGCTGCCAGAGCGCAAGTGAACCCGCGCCAGATCGTGGCTGAGATTGAGATCCAAGAGCTGCTGGGGATCTGTATGGAGCTCAGGGACTGGGAATGAACTGGGGAAAGCGCTCCAGAACTTCAAGGCTGTTTGCCAGATTTGTGTCAGACTTTCGACTGTCGGGAATTCAGATTGCCGTTTGTTTGTTTTCGCCACCCGCTTAACCGCCGAAGACGGCAGCCCCCAATCCCAAGGGTAAAAGAATGCCCATTAACAGGGCTCCGCCAATCAGAATGGTAATCAGGCCCTGAATCAGGCTAACAACCAAACCACTGACCAGGCTGAGGCCATAGTTCCGTTGTAAGAGATAGAGATAAATCGCAAAGGGAGCCACAACGCTTAATAAATAGGGTAAAACGGGAATAATGAACCCCAATAAGCCCAATGCCCCACTGGCCAGCAAGGATAGGACCATTGCCAATGCCGTGACTTTTAAAGCCCTTCCAAATGAATTCTGGGCCACTGTGAAAAATTTAAGTGTGAAATAAAGGACGACACTGCTCAAGAGAAACCCCAGTCCAATCAGGGGAAAAATCATGAAGGCCCCCAGAAACAATTCCATCTTTTGAAAAGCTCCCTGTTCAGATTTTGAGGTTCAAATTCCTTGTTTTTACCTTAACACACAGCTATCCCAAAGAACGTCAAAAAAGTCGTTTCAGGTCGGCTATAATGATAGCGTTTAATCGCTAATTGATCTGGTTTATCTGGATTTTGTTTTGTATCTTGAAATCTGAAGGGGTGAAGAAAATGGACGCGGAACCAATTGCTGTGACGGATTTGCCAAATGAATCCCTGGAGGCCATTGCCCAAATCCTGGCTGCGCTGTTTCTTTACCGACAGGGCATTTCCCTTGAACATCATTTTGAGAGCATGAAGCGTTTACGGGAAGTGGCAATCGAGGTGCGCACCCAGATTCAGGTAAAAGGCCGTGCTGCCGTGCATTTGATGAATTTGTACGAAGAACATGGGTTGGATGCCGTTGTCTATCTTTCCCAGGTCAAAGCCTGGTTGGCCCTTCAGTCGCAGAAACAGACCTATGGCAAGGAGCCTCCCACTCGCTGTCCAGCCTGTGATATGCCCCTGGCTCAGAGTTGGACCTGTTTGGCCTGTGGTCTGGAGCTGGAAAGCCCCTATCAGCGCATGCAGATTCGTTCGTCATCGCAGCCTGCGATCCAATTTTTGCCTTTTCATACCGCCCTGTTGGCAGACCCTGAACGCCGCCGCTTGCTTTTTGTCAATTGTCGCGAAGGTCACCGGGTGGTCTGGGAGATCGATGCTGAACAATGGTCAGCAGCTGCGCCATTGAGTCCTCTTTACCTGGAAAATCACCATCTCTTGATGGTTGATCAGCAAGAAAATCGGGTTTTTGAAGCGAATCTTTGGGGCAAGACCCATTGGGAGTTTAAAACCGATACCTCTGAACGACACCAGCTTTTGGGGCCCCGTCGGGTGGCTTTACATCACCGGGCCCAAGACGCCTATCTGTTGATTGCAGATACTGGCAATCACCGTATTTTGATGGTCGATCGCAATCACCGCATTCATTGGCAATACGGTGTCAAAGGGGAGCCTGGCAAAGATGATGGGTTTTTGAACTCACCGACTGATGTACAACTCACGTCTGAGGGCCATGTCTTAATTGCCGATCGCGGCAATCACCGTGTTCTGGAGGTCAACCCAGATAGCAATCTGATTACCTGGGAATCGCCGCAAGATTTGGGTTTAAGTTTGCCGACCTTCGCTGAAAAATTGCCCAATCACCACCTCTTGGTGGTGGATGCCGGCAATTACCGTGTTTTGGAGTTAAACCCCCAAGGGGTGCCTGAAGAAGAGTGTGTTTACTTCAATCAAAGTCTTGACCCCCGTTTTCGCATGGATGATCCGCTGCACTATTTCCGCCGCGAAAATCAGAATATTTTACTCAGCAATGGGCGGCGGATTATGGAGATAGACCTGATTCAAAAACATGCCCTCTGGGTGAGTAATTTGAGTGAATTGCGCTATGAAGGCCATGAAGACAATGGCCATACTCTGGATCCCAACCCTGATTTTGTGGCTTGGATCAGCAAGCAAGATGCCGCTCCCCAAGCCTCAATGGCCCTCAATGATATCTTGGCCCGGACCTCCGTTTTTCAGGGTGCACCGCTTGCTTTCTTTGAATCTCTGACACCCTATCTCACCCTTCAGACCTTTTATCCGGAAGACAAAATTGTAACCCAGGGCCAGGCCGGGGATGCGATGTTTATTCTTAAAAAGGGCAAGGTTCAGGTCTTAAAAGAACCTGATACCCTATTAGCCACCCTTGACGCGGGGGATATTTTTGGTGAAATGGCTTTGGTACTAAGTGAACCGCGCAGCGCCACGGTCAAGGCCATTTCCAATTGTGAAATTTATCGCTTGAGCAAATGGGCCTTTGATACTGCCCTGCAGCCCTTTCCTGAGGTACAGGCGGGCATTCAGAAACTGGCCCAGAGTCGAGCTGCAATTACACGCTTAAAAACAGGTAAACACCTCTCTTCCCAAGAGGCTTCAGAGGTCTTGCAGGCCCTGCTAGATCAACAAGTAGAGCACTTGCAGCAAATCAAAGCTCAGTTCAGTCACCGCTCTCATCCTGTGATTGTCTTTCGCCCTCTCTGGCGTTTGATGTATAACAAAATCGAGCAACATGTGATTCATGAGGCGCTCTTGGCAGGCTTAAATTGTTTTGAATTGCATGTGCACACCTATAATCGGGAGCCCATGAGTCAATTGCAGGCCAGCCATGTGGTGGACTTGTTGCAGACCCAAGGGGATCTGCTCAAATTACACCCCTCCCCCGAGGCTATTTTTAAAGATCTCTTGGATGATACCCTGGCTTTGACTTTGTTGACCCGGCACAGCCAGGAGCAAATCTTGGAGGACCTTGCTGGGATGGACGAATTGGGGCCCTCGGAGATCTATTCAATCGTCTTTTAAGGTCTGTTTGAGAAAGCGTGAACCCCATGCCGCTTGGGGGGGAATCCGGTTACAATAGAACACTGGCTCGCGCTTTGGCGTGAAACCAATTCGCTTCAATAATTGAGGAACGCCTGTGATTGAAAGAGATTTGGCCCAATTGGCCGTCGATACGGCCCTGCAACGCGGGGCAACCTATGCAGATGCCCGGATTATTCGTTTGCAAACCGAGCAATTGGATATTCGCAATGGCAATGTCAATGGAATCAAACAACACCTCGAAGTGGGTATTGGGATTCGGGTTTTGGTAGATGGGGCTTGGGGCTTTGCTGCCAACCCCGATTTAAAAAAGTCCAAGGTCGAAATTGCGGTTGATCGGGCGATTGCCCTGGCCCGTGATTCGGCCCATCTCTATCACAAACCGGTGGTTTTGGCCCGCCGCACGCCGATTGTGACTGTTTGGAAATCCCCCTGTGAAATTGACCCCTTTGGGGTGGCCTTAGAAGAAAAGCTCAACTTTTTGTTTGCGGCCGAAGAAGAGATGCGCCGGGTCAAAGGCATTGCCTTTACCGAAGCGGGCATGGACCTCTGGAAAGAATGGCAGCTCTTTGTCAACAGCGATGGCAGTCAGATTGAGCAAGAAATTGTCCAGACGGGTTCTGGCCTTTCTGCCACTGCCGTTTCGGATACTGATGTGCAATCGCGCTCGTTTCCCTCTTCTTTTGGCGGTCAGTTTAAATCTGCCGGTTATGAACTGATCCCGATGCTCAATCTCAAAGATAATGCCCAGCGCATTGCCGAAGAGGCCGTTCAATTGCTCAGCGCCAAAGCCTGCCCCGCAGGTGAAAAAACCCTGATTCTGGGCGGCTCTCAATTGGCTTTGCAGGTGCATGAATCCTGTGGACACCCCGTCGAATTTGACCGTGTGCTTGGCCATGAGGCCGATTTTGCGGGTACCAGTTTTCTGACCCCTGAAAAGCGCAATAACTTTCAATATGGTTCTGAGATTGTGAATATGGTCGCGGATGCGACGGCTCCCGGTGGGCTGGGAACCTTTGGCTATGATGACGAAGGCACCCCTGCGCAAAAATCCGACATTATCAAAGATGGCAAATTTGTGGGTTATTTGATGAGCCGTGAAACTGCTGAGGGCTTTGAAATGGAGTCTAACGGTACGATGCGCGCCCAGGGGTGGAACCACACCCCAATTGTGCGCATGACCAATATCAACCTGCTGCCCGGCAATTGGGAATTGGAAGACATGATCGCCTCGACCGAAGATGGCATTATGATTTCTGACAACCGCAGTTGGTCGATTGATGACAAACGCCTGAATTTCCAATTTGGGGGCGAAGTGGGTTGGGAGATCAAAGGCGGTAAAATAGTGGGCATGGTCAAAAACCCGACCTATACGGGCATTACCCCTCAGTTTTGGCGCAGTTGTGATGCCATTGCCAATCAAAATCATTACCAAATCTGGGGCACACCCAATTGTGGCAAAGGCCAACCGATGCAGGTGGCCCGTGTGGGCCATGGTGTGTCGTTTGCCCGCTTCCAGAATGTGAAAGTAGGTGTGGGCTATGCTGAATAAGAAAAAAGCCGAGCAAATTCTGGCCGAGGCCATTCGCTATTCTCCCGCTGACGAAACCGAAGTGATTCTCAGTGGAGGCAAAACCTTTTCGACCCGTTTTACCAATAATTATATTTCTCAAAACGGGGCTCAAAAGGAGTATGACCTGACCGTACGTGTGGCCTTTGGTCAACAGGTGGGTGTGGCCTCTTGTAATCTTTTTGATGGGGACAATCTCAAGCAGGTGGTAGACAAAGCCTGTCTGGCCGCCCGCCACAGTAAACCCGATCTGGACTGGACGTCCGTGTTGGAGCCCCGTGAAACCCCCGAAATGCAAAATGCCTATTTGCAGGCAACGATTGACTATACCCCCAGTGAAAAAGCTGAGCGTTTGGCGCCGATCTTAAAAAAATCGATTGAACGTGGCCTGACCTCGGCAGGTATGTTGGTCAATGGCGATCAGATGCTGACGATGATGAACTCCAAAGGCCTGTTTGCTTATCAGTCTTTGACGTCGGCTTCGTTTACCTACACGGCCATGGCTCCCAATCAGGGCTCGGCCTGGGCGGAATTTCACAGCCACGATATGCGTGAAGTGGAAGTCGAAACCTTGGCGGAACAGGCCATGGAAAGGGCTCTGTTGAGCCAAAATCCTGTGGCTGCAGAGCCCGGTGCGTATACGGTGGTTTTGGCCCCCAGTGCCGTGATCGAATTGGTGGAATTTCTCAATTACCTCGGTTTTGGCGGCATGGCCTATCAGGAAAATCGCACCTTTACCGCTGGAAAAATGGGTGAAAAGCTTTTTGATGAGCGCATTTCTCTGATCGACAACCCCTCTGTTAAAGAGGTCTTGGGCCCCGGTTTTGACTACGAAGGCCATCCCAAACAGGCCTTGGCTTTGATTGAAAATGGGGTGATCAAAAATGTGGCCTATGATCGCCGCATGGCGCAAAAATCCGGTGTGAAATCCACGGGCCATGCTTTGATGCCGCCTGCCACAATGGGGCCTTTTCCGACCCATATTGTGCTGCAGCCCGGCCAAGACAGTCTCGAAAGCATGATTGCTTCGACCGAACGCGGGATTTATGTGACCCGTCTCTGGTATTCTAATGTGGTCGATCCCAAGCAGGCGATTATCACAGGCATGACCCGCGATGGTACCTTTATGATTGAAGATGGCAAATTGAGCAAACCCTTGCGCAATATGCGTTATAACGAGTCGGTGATCAAGGCCTTTGCCAATGTCGAAGCCTTGGGCGACCGGATTTATGCCTTTCAGGGCTATTTTGGTAAATTGGCTGTTCCGGCCCTTAAGCTGCTTGACTTCCACTTTAC
>CAZRFI010000075.1:0-1241 GCA_964598905.1 uncultured Candidatus Sericytochromatia bacterium
GCCCATGATACGTAGCACAGTAAATAGTCCAAACGAGAACGCCTTAGAACTTCGTATCTCTCAACTGGACAATGCTCAGATACACCCATCTATCCCTTCAGGAAAACCCGGCACCCCCTGCCATATTTTGGCAGGAAGCAGCATGATTCCAGCATTGTTACATTGGTCAGAAAACGATCAGCTTTACTGGATTTCCACAAACTCTTTTCAACCTTTTTCTCATCAGCTCAGCCTTGCAAATTTTCTTGAACAACAGGGATTCAAAAAAGGTGACACAATTGAACTGGACTTAGGCCCAGACTTTCACTTCCATATCTTAAATACAGCCATAAAGCCAAGACAAATCAACGCATTTGAGCAAGCTTTGCTCGAAAAAGCGGGCCAAGACAACGGTTGGGAACGCATCCTTCAAAAAGATAATACTCAGATTACGTTGGCATCAGCCCGGCACAAGGCCGAAGTTCAGATTAAGCCCGGTCAGCAGCCAGATAGCTGGCACTTAACGCTCCCCTCTGAACTCTTGGCTCAAGAAATGCGCCGCTCTTTTCCTGAGCAGATCAAGGGCCTGATTGCAGAAGTTCAGGACGATGAAACCTTGGGCCAACTCCTCAAACGCATTGCCGAACTGTCCTACTCCTTGCCTGATCAAGCGGCTGAGACTTATCAAGAGCAAGTAAAAATAGAACTCATCAAGGTAAGAGAAAACGGCACTGAAGTTGAAAGACTCGTCAAACAAAGGGTCGGGCAAGATGCGTTCCGCAAGGCCATGCTGCAATATTGGGGTGGAGCTTGTTCTGTGACAGGGCTCGACATCAAAGAACTGCTGCGAGCCAGTCACGCAAAACCTTGGGCTACTTGCGAAACGGATCAAGAACGCCTCGATGTCTTCAACGGATTTTTGTTAGCAGCTCATTTGGATGTGCTTTTTGATCAGGGGCTGCTCAGCTTTTCCGAAGAAGGAAATATCATCTTATCTTCACGGCTCACGGTTACGCATCAAAAACTCCTGAACTTGGACCCAACTCTGAAATTGCGATGGATTGCCCCAAAACATCAACCCTACTTAAACTGGCACCGCCATCAGGTATTTATTGCTTAGAATGCATCTAATTTTATAAAAGCGATCCCCACTTTTTTTGCCTTATTGGCAGCATCTTTGGGCGTTGGTCAAGCACCTGAAAAGGGCGGGCAACCTGCCGCGCCGCAGACCCATGGATGGAATAGACAAGGCGCGGCACTTA
>CAZRFI010000075.1:1341-16343 GCA_964598905.1 uncultured Candidatus Sericytochromatia bacterium
TGTGCGCGGTGAGCGGCCCGCACTTCAGGTGCTTGCGCCAACCGGAGCCGATTGCCCCTACAAGCCCCCCCAACGAAAGAGGGCACCCCCAAAAGGAGATGCCCACCCAAAATGTTTAAATTAAAACGGCTTTATGCAGCGGCTTTAAAGCTCTGAAAACCCGAATAACTCTCAAAGACTTCTTTGCTCAATTGCTGCGCTTCGAGCGTGGTCAAGGAGCCGGTGCGGGGGTTGTCATTGCCCCAGCTGTCTTTTTTCATGGTTTGGCTGCGAATCAGGGCCAATTTTTCGTCGCGGCTGATCTCACGGGAGTCGAGCACAGCGCTGCGAATAAAAGCTTTAATGAGATTATTGGCCTGGGCAGGGGTGTAGAGACCGCTGCCATAGTCATCGTTGCCCCAGCTATCGGGCTTCATTTTTTCGCCACTGAGGGTGTCGATATAGTTCTTGGCAAAGTCGCGTTCAAAGGGGTTGGGCTGACTGGCTTTGGCAGCTTTTTCAGCCAGATCGCTGGCCTGTTTGCCACTCACACTGCCTTTGGAAGGGTCGTCATTGCCCCAGCTGTCTTTTTTCATGCGCTGGCTTTTGAAAATTTCCAATTTGTCTTTGAGTGACATGGCACTGGAATTGACGACTTCGTCTTCGAGAAATTTGCGGATTTTGGCATTGGCCTCTTCGGGCGTGAAAATGCCCGTGCTGGGGTCATTATTGCCCCAACTGTCTTTGCGCATTTTATTGCTTTCCAGCTCGGCGATATATGAGCGGGTTTCTTCAGCGGTTTTGCCCATGCCAGGGTAAGGGGGATAGCCAGGGCCACCGGGAACTTGGCCGGGACCACCGGGATAGCCGGGGTTGGGGGGATAAGCCGGGGGCCAATTGGGTTGATGGGGTGCAACCAAATAAGAACCGCTCAGAATCACCCGGCCTGTATTCAGGGCCATGGCCAATTCTTGGCGCGTAACAAAACCATCGTAATTGCTGTCAACGACCTGGCCGAGCGAGCCCAGACCGGCACTGAAAATCCGGTCGGCGATCAAGACCTGGGCGATTTGGTGAGAGACGGCGGGAGCGAGTTGCTGCACGCTGACTTGGTTGTTGATCAAGCCGCTCTCAAATTCAAAGAGCTGGATAATAGTGTCGCGGTTGCGGTCGAGCTGGCGCAGCAATTGGGGGGAAACCCGCAGTTCGTCACGGCCAATCACACCATCGCGGTTTTGGTCAAAGACACGGGCCACCTGATTGAGACTGGCGGGATTGAGATAATAGCTATTGGCGGGAGGGGTAATAAAACTCTGCAGAGAAGTGGGTTGGATCGATTGCATCGGGGATGCTCCTTCAAAATGAACTGATGAAAAATCTGAATAACTTAACGTTAATTTAACATATAGAAAACTATATCTTAAACTTGCGTCAATCAGATGAAGATTTTGGGTTTTCCTTTTCCCAATCGGGTTCACTTTCTGGGGGCCTCAGGCAATCACGCCAGCCGGGCACAAGTGGGGCCAATTCGCGTGCAGTTTGAGCGCGGGGATCCCAAGCGGGATCGGGCAGGGCCACTTCAAGCGGGTCGATAATATTCAAGCGGCAGGGATGGTGATCGCCCAGGGCCATCGCTTGCCAATCACGGCGCCAGAAATGCAAGGCATGCGCTTGCCAAAGATAGCCATAGCGGTAAGCCGTGGGATTGGGTCCCCAACCGGCGATCCGCTGAGCGTCGGCCCGGTAGTGTTTTTCACGGCGCAGAACCACTTGCTGAGCCGCCGCTAAACTGGCTTGGGCCCGAGCCAGCCAGCGCTGAGCTGATTGTTTTTGGCCCACGTGCGCTTGAGCTGCCTGTTTGTATTGCCCCAAGACAAAACGCGCCCGCAAAGCGTTGATCTCCAGACCGTCGCAGATTTCAGCCGCCAAGTCAGAGGGTTGGCGTTTTTGCAAGGTTTGGCATTGCTGGGAAAGAGCTTGAAACTCATAGGTCATGGCTGTGAGCAGGGGCTGAATTTCGGCTAAATACAATTTTAAAGCCTCACGTTGGTGGCGCACAGCTTGGGGTTCAAGGCGATCAGGTTGGGTCTGAAAACCCGGCAAAATGCCACTTTTGCGCAAATAGCCAGCCATTTCGCTCCAGGTATCGCTGCCAGCGAGGTAGGCCATGCCACTGCGCAATTGGATGTTTTGGGGCTTTTGGCCGTTGACCTGCCCCAAAACCAGCAATTGGTGCTGAATTTCAATCGTCTTTTCGAGCAGGGCCACCCAATCGGGCAAATCGCTGCCCACCGGGCTGAGGGCCTCTGTTAACAAGGTCCGTAGATTGTCTGCTTCAGAGCGTTCAAGCGGATTTGGCAGCCAAGCTCCCCGCGCGGTGATGCGGTCATTGAGCCAATAGCCCCATTCAAAGCCACTCGAAAAAATCGCCTGGCCCTGGATCCGCGCTTGGGGTTGGCCCTGGGCCAAATTCTCGGCTTCGGCCTGGGCCAACAGGCGCAGATCGTGTAAGCGGCGGGCGGCATAGACCGGCAAAAACAGCGGCACGTTGATATCATAATTGACCCAATAACTGGTCTCGGGGTACCAGAGCAGGGGGCGTTTGCCCATCTCCAAGCGAATAAACTTCAGCATCTCGCGAAAGTCCTGGTGGCCATAGGTCGGAGCCGGGTCGTCGAGGCTGTAGATCTGCACGGTGTGAGGCATAATCCCCAGGCGCGGATCGGCATAATGGGGCAAAAAATTGAAGTTCAGCGGCTTGCCCGTTTCGGGATCGCGGTAGTTCTCTGAGAGCTGGCCGCTGGAGATGTGGATTTTGGTAAAAAAGGCTTTTTGGTGTTTATCCGCCAAATGAGCCGTGGCCTGATTCAACCAATTTAACATGGCGGCGTCTCCGGCATTGTGAAACTCGCTCAGCCCCAATTCGGTGGTCACGAAATCGAAGCCCGCTCCCATCAGCCAGTCCAGATTTTCTTCAATCTGGCGTTTTTCATCACTCCGATCACCGACCTGGGTCAGCAGACGCCAAGCGTTTTGTTGACCCAGGGCCAAAGGCACGTCAATGCCCGCCCGCAGGCCCCAGCCATGGGCCTGCTCAACCAGGGCCAAGAGGCGCTTCTGGCGCAGGGTGCTGCGCGAAAAGCTCTGCCAGGGGCCTTTTTCGAGCAAAACCCATTCGACTTCGTTCTGGCGATTGGCAATCAGCCACTCCAAATACAGCTCCCATTCGCCACGCAGCTTTTCCCAGCCCACCTGATCACCGGGGCCTTTGGGGCCCCAGCCATTGAGTACATGGGTCAATTCCAGCGGGTGCATGGTGTGCTGGTGGAGCGCCCGCTGTGGCCAGTTCGGAGCTTCGCTTTGCTGCTCTCCGGGTTTGGGGAGGTTGAGTTGAGGGGGAACAGTGGGATGAAAGGGATGGTTAAAGCGAAAGCCCAGGCGCTCAAGCAGGGCATAAGTCCCGTAGAGCAAACCTGTATTGACCCCGCTACTGGCATGGCTGTCGGCTTTGCCACTGACAGAAAGGATCAACTGGGCCCCTTCCTGCTGGGCCTGCCAGACAAATCCCTCTTCCGCCAGCGAGGGGGGAGCAGGACTTTGGCCTAAGACAATTTTCATCGGCTGGGTTGGCGCTTGTGGCTGGCCCAAAAGCTGGGTGATGCGTTGGCAAATGGCAGGGGGAAGATCCTGGCCGCAGACCACTTCAGGAGGAGTGGCCTGCGCCGGAGCGGCCCAGCACAAGGGAACCAGCAGAAGCAGGGAAAGTGGCAGAGAAAGCGGAAAAGACAACCGCAGAGAAAGCAGCGGAAAAGCTAAACGCATCAAGCAGGCCTGTTTCTTTTTTTTCAGGATGGCATGCCCAGGCTGAGAGAGCAAGTGATTTTAGAAAATAGGTCTCAAAAAAGGGGAGATTGGGGGTGGGTGGCTCCGAATTGGCACAAACCCCTGACGTTAGCTTCGACTCTCCTGGCTGGCCTGTGAGAGATGTACCGGCAGAGACCCCGGCCCTCGGTTAGAATGGGTGAAGCCTAAGCCCTGGAGAACTGCCCACTTTATGAAAGGTCTGCTCAATTGCCGCCTGCCCGAACCGCGCTTTGATCTGCCGCTGCCCAGCTCCATTTGGCTGGCACCCATTTGTGAAAAGCCGCTGCTGGAATACTGTTTGGAACTCTTTCTCTATTTGGGTATCAGCGAGGTGATGCTGGTCGACTATTTGGACAATGGAGAAATCTCCTCCCATTTTGGCACAGGCAGTGCCTGGGGTCTCAAATTGTCTTATTTGCAGGGCCATGCGGGTGAGGTCATCTCCGAAACCCTGGAACGCCTCGCACCAGGAATTCATGACGATCTGCTGATCATCGATGGACCGCTTTTCCCGCTCTTTGACCGCGCCGCGCTCAAACCCCTGCACATGCCGGCCCGCGAAGGCATTTACAGTTTAAACCAGCGCCACCTCAATTTGACCGACAATATTTTGCTGATGCCGCGCAATCTTTTACATGGTCTGCTGGCCGAAAACCGCTTTGAAAAATGGGTACAGACCTCGCTGGATTACCACCCCGAGATCCGCTTCCCGGTGGTGCCGCTGCACAATTTGACCGCCTATTTGCAGATCAATCTCGAAGTGATGGCACGGGGTGAGCGTTTTGAACTGCCTGCACTGGTCGAAGCGGGCATTTGGAAAGGGCGGCAGGTTCAGGTGGCTGAGAATGCCCAATTGATACCCCCAGTATGGCTGGGCAGCGAAACCCAGATCGGGGCGGATTGCCAAGTCAGCCACAGTCTCTTAAGTGGGCAGGTGCGGATCGAACAGGGCACAGTGCTGGAGGAATGCCTGGTCTTTGGCCCCAGCTATTTAGCGGGCCAAAAGCTGCAGCGCAAAATTGTCCTGGGCCAGCACTGCCTGCACCCGGTCACGGGTCAAATGGAGACCCTCGAACAGCCCTGGGCCCTGCAAAACCAAGTTGAAAATGCCGAAGACAATCAGGCCAAACGCGAACGGGAGCAGGCTTGGGTCACTCCCTTTTTGCGCTGGCGCCGCCCTTTGTTTAAATGGCTCAAAGGCTTCGCGCGCGCCAATCCGCAAAGCTATTACCTCAATGCCGAAGGCCAGACCTTGCTACTGGATATGTTTAAACCGCGCAAAAATCCCGCTTTGCCTGAAAAGCTCTTTTTTCAGTGGGAGTTGGAAAAAGTCCCTTTGCTGGAGGCCGTTTTAGCGGGAGAACTGTGGTTGGTGGGAAATGCCCTGATTCCCGTCGGCAGTACAGCCAGTGCGTTTATCCAAGAATTGCCGATCTATGCGCCGGGGATCTTTTCGTATTCCCAATTGCAAAACCCCGAGCGTGCGCCGCTTTGGTTGGATGAGCTGCATTATTGCAGCACAGCGAGTGAAGCCTTTGATACCTGGATTTTGGAACAAAGTACCCAAAAGACATCCGAAAAGAAGGCCTAGAGGCAGGACTAAAGACTGGAACGGCTGCGCATTTTGGCGTTCATGGCGTATTTGTTATAAGCCAGCTCCATGATATTCACAAAAGTCACCCGTGTTAAACCCTCTTGCAAAACCGTAAAGGTATCTTTAATCATGTGGAAATTAACTTCAAAAGCCGATTGAATCCGCGCATATTCTTTGAGAAAATTCGCAATTTTGATCTGGCGCAGACAGCCATCTTGATCGACCACAGTGACAAAATGGGGCCCCAACAATTTGTGGGCCTCTTCGGACCAGAAAGGGGTTTCAGTTAAAACCAGGTCGCGCCGCCGAGGCTGTTTGATTGTGAAAATCATGGGCGCAAAATTGAGCATGGCCTGGGTTTTCATTTTAAACTCAATCGATTCGACGACAAAATTTTCAGACATACCGGGCCTCTTTTGGCGTTATTTTGCTTGCTCTCATCATACCATATCTGTCTCTTTGCCCTGTGACCCCCTATACAGCCACTTTAAGGGGGGATCAGGCAAAATAAAAAGTAATATATAGATAAAACAGAATGGGTAAAGACAGCATGATTCTCACCAATACCGAAACTATCCTGGGCAAAAACATCGTGGAAATGTATGGTGTGGTCAACGGCAGTACCGTGCGCGCCAAACACGTGGGCCGGGATTTGATGGCCTCACTCAAAAATATTGTCGGCGGCGAACTCAAAGGCTATACCGAACTCTTACAAGAGGCCCGCGACGAAGCCACCCAGCGCATGATTGCCCAAGCCCGCCAACTCGGAGCCAACGCAATTGTGAACATTCGCTATTCCACCTCTTCGGTGGCTCAGGGCGCGGCTGAAATTTATGTCTACGGCACCGCTGTTAAGGTAGGTTAAACGAACGATGGAACTGCTTATTCTGGCAATCATGGTAACCATCGGCTATTTTGCCGGTTCCCACGCCGAAAAAACCCATTATGCTTCGATTATCGAGCGTGAAAAAGCCTTTACCAAGCTGCCCACCACCAATTTAAAACACCCCCCCCAAGACCCCCGTGAGGTCGAGTGGGCCCAATTGGTCAATGGCAATGCCGTCATGGCCGTGGACTATTTTAAGCTCTTTGTGGCCAGCCTGCGCAATATGTTTGGGGGACGGATGTCGGCGTATGAGTCGGTGATCGACCGCGCCCGCCGCGAAGCCACTTTGCGCATGCAAGAAATGGCGCGCAAGCAAGGTGCCGACATGATTATCAACCTGCGGGTCGAGACCGCCTCGATTGGTGGGGGCACTGCGGGCCAGAAAAATGGCCTGCCCAGCATCGAAGCCATGGTCTACGGCACAGCCGTGCGCTACCGCCGCTAAAGACTTTCAAACATGGTCTTTGTGCCCAAAGAACCGCCTGCCACCGCTGAAAATGTCAATGTCAGCCCCAACCATCCCCTGCATGAATTTTTGATCTTGCTCGGGGGGTTGGCTGGGGTGATCTGTCTGGTTTGGCTGTTGCTTGGCCTGGCTGTGGATTGGATCGTTCCACGTTTGGATGCGCGCAGCGAAAGCCAATTGGCGACGCTCTACCGCCCTTTGCTGGAGGCTGGCGATGCCAGCCCAGAGACAAAAACGGGCAGCAGGGCCTTGCAAACAGAACTGGATCAGTTGCTGGCGCTGCAATTCCCAGACAAAGCCCAGCGTCCTGCGTATTTTGTCCATTTGCACAGCGACGAAGATGTGAATGCCTTGGCCCTGCCTGGCGGGCATATTTTGGTCTTAAGTGGTTTATTGGCCCAGGCTGAATCCGAAAACGAGCTGCTCTTTGTGCTCGGGCATGAATTGGGCCACTTGATCCACCGCGATCATTTGCGCGGTCTGGGCCGGAGTCTGGTGATGTATACCCTGGCCAATGCCCTCTTCGGCAACCAGAATTTTGTCAGTGGCATGGCTGAAAATTCGCTGCGCAACTTGCAATTGAGCTTTTCACGGGGCCAAGAAAGTGCCGCTGATCAGCTGGGACTGGCACTGCTGGTCAAAAAATACGGCCATGCAGGTGGGGCCACGGCTTTTTTTGAAAGACTGGCCAAACAGGAAAAAAGCCCGCGTTTTTTGAGCTATTTGACCACCCATCCCCACCCTCAGGAGCGGGTGGAACAATTGCAGGCTTTGATTCAAGCCCAAGCTTATGCACTCAAGCCAACCAAGTCCCTGCCCAAAGTGCTTAGAGCTAATTTGGTCGCTTCGCAGGGACATAATCCTGATGCACAAAGTGAAAAAGACTGACCGTGGCCCGGTGCCCCGGCGGCAGATCTTCGCGCCAATGGGGAAAGTCCGTGCCTTTGTACAGAATCGCGTCTCCGGGTTCCAAATGGGCCTCGACCAAGGTCTCGGGGAATTGAATAAAGAGCGGCCAAGTCAGCGTGGGTGCCTCTTCAGGCACAGGGTCCACCATCACTGAGATATTCCAGGCGCATTGCTCCCAGTCGATGTGTTTGCCCATGCCCGTTTGATCGTAATAAGAGACAAAGGTATAGGTCGGTTTGACCGCTTCTGGCAAAAGCCGATTGAGCCAGCTGGTCATCTGGGTTTGCAAATAACAGGTCAGCGGATCATTGTGGGCACAGGTGCGCACGGCATCGGGGGAGTTTTCGGCAAATAAATAGCCCTCGGCCTTGATCTCGCGGTAATAGCCGCGCATCGCAGCCAAGAGAATCGGGCTGAGCCATTGTTGAAAGATCAGGTACTGTTCTTTTTCCAGTTTGGCCTTCATCAACTGTGCCATCTGGGCCTGAAACTGCACATATTCGTGGGGTTTGGCCAGAAGCAAAATCCGCGCCAGCACCAGCACATGAAAGGTCTCGTCACTTAAATCGGGGGGAATCTGTCCAGCTAGCAAAGCCTGAATAATCGGCAGCATCTCAGGGCTGGGCCAATAGGGAAAGAGCATTTCATAGAGGGGTTCACGCACCCAAAGCACGGGCCGCCGCTCAGAAAAGACCTCACGAAAGGGAACCCGTTCGGCATAGGTCTCATCCAGATCGGGCTCAGTCTGCAAGACCATGCGCGGGTTGATCCCAAACAGCTCACGTTTTTCGGGGCTGAGCTGCGGCAATTGCCGTCGGACGGTCAGTGGCAACAAGTCTGGCAGGGTGAGATCCAGGGGGCATTCAAAGCTCACCTGGGCGGCCTGCTCAGAAGCGGGCAAGAGAATTTTTTCCTCGGCCAACCATTGGCGATCAGTTTCGCTGAGCTGGGCATAAATTCTCTGCAATTCGGGGCTGAGCCCGCCACTGGCAAGCAGGGCTGCGACAAAATCATAGCGCTGGGGGTGGGTCTGCCGAGAAATTTCAATTTCGCGTTTGAGACCGTTTTTGTGGCGCAGCACCCATTGCTGGGTGGCGACAATGGAGCTATTTAAAACCAGCTCAGCCACCATCGGATGTCTCCTTTTTTTCAATCCTTGGGGATTGCTTTTGACGTAAAAACACGCTTGTTAGAATACCAGATATAGCGACAGGGGAGAGCATTAAGACAATACTCAAATTGAGAAAAAAGCTGGCGGGAAAACCTCTCCAGGCCAACAAAAACAAGCAGACGCCGGCCATAAACAGGCTGCTGAGGAGCAAACACAGGCCAAAATAGGCATTGACTTCAAACCAATGCGCAGGCCTTTTGATTAAGTCAGGTGTGCGGTAGCCATAAATCGGGTTGGGGGGAATTTTTTTGAGCAGCAGCGGAATTGCCAGGAGAATAAACAGGCCATAACAGGCAAAGAGGGTAATCAGTCCCTTTTCAAATAGGTTCATCTGATTCCACCTCCATTTTCAAGACCGTGAATGAAAAAGTCTCCGATTGGGGAGTACGCCAGTATTATACACCCCTCCTGGAGACAGGCCTTCCAACCGGCTCTTGATTAAGGCGCATTACCCAGCAATTTGGCCTGAGCAAAGAAGGTCAGGGCATTGCTGACATTGACCCGGCGCGGCGGAAAAAACTGATCGGGCAGGATCATTTTGCGGGTGGTATTGTGGCAAGAAAAACAATTGGGCGCACTCTGCTGGGTAAACGACTCCATCGCCATGCTGGAGAGAGCGTCTTCGCCTGCCAAAAGGGTGTGCTCGGGGCTGTTTTCAAAGCTGCGATTGGCTTTAAACACCCCATTGGGGTCTTTTGAACCAGGCTGATCGATCCAGACCGCGCCGACCATGCGGTAATGGCGGCGCAGATCTTGGCCACTGGGATCGCTGCTGGCAAAGAGTTCACCCATATGGGCATTGAGGGTTTTGAGGGCCTGATCTTCTTCGGCCTGTTTGCTCAACGAGGCAGGAAAGACCCGAAAGACCGAGGTGGATGCCTGGAATTTTTGGCTGCGGGCCTCGACGGCGTGCTGGGCGGGCTGCTGATTGGCCAGAGAAAGTGGCGTCGCCAGACCAAAGAGCGGGTATTTTTGCAAGAGCGTTTCCAGTTCTTGGGGCGTTTGGGGTGTACCAGGCAGGGGATTGGTTTTGGCTGCGGGGGCCAAATCGGGGCGACCCAAGCTATCAACATGTTCAAAGCTGGCCCAAATAAACTCAGGGTGGTCCTGCACCACCCCCACCACGTGCAAGCCGATCAAAGCCAAATTGACCTCGCGGCTACCGCCTGTGGCAATCACCTGCTGACCTGCATTTTTGAGCAAAGGCACCCGCGCCCGGCGCGTGAAATAGCGCGAGACATCTTCACCGGGCTCGACTATTTTCCAGGCCGCTTTGAGTTCAAGGGCCCCAGGGGGAAATTCCAGATCGGTTGGAACACTGCCTGCACCCGATTCCTGAAAGAGCGTGGACAAGTCGTTGAGCTGGTTTGCTGCAACAAAGTCAGCAAAATTGGGGTTGATATGAATCGAATAAAAGACCGCGTTGCGGTTTTGGTCGATCAGCATGGCCCCCGCCTCTCCTGCCTGTTTAAAACCCCCATTGAGCAGGGGCAAACGCGACGAACTTGCCAAGGCACTGACCCGAAAGCGGCGGGCGTTGTAAAGATCCGAATCTGTGGTTGAAAACTTCGAGAGCAACTCACTTTCACTCAGCTCAAAGACACTTTCAAAAGGGGTGTAATTGAGAAATGCCGGTTGGCGATTGCTGCCAAGTTGGGTGGCAAAGAGAAAGGTTTGCCAGCCCCAATTGTAAAAACCACAGTCGTTTTCGGTCGCAGGCAAAATCCGATCCACTGGCGGCACACTGGTGCGCGGCAAAAAATGGCGGCTGGCCGTTTGGGCCACTTGGCAGTCTTCTTCTGCTTCGGGATCAGCGGAAATATCTGCTGGCAGAGCAACCTGACCGGGTTCAGAATGGCTGTTGGGCGGGGAGCTTGCCGCCACGCTAACTGACGCACTGACAGAGGGCTGGGGCGTTGTGGGCACGGGATTGCGGGCACAGGCCGAGACAGAAAAGCTGAGACAGAGCAGGACCAGAGCGGATTTTGGCAAGAGAGTCAGGGGCCGAATAGAACTGGACATAGCTGAAGAAGACCATCCTCGATTGTTAAGTATTGCTAAGTTTTATTACAACAGCTCGAAAAAGAGGATCTGGGTTTAAATTCGAATGGCGGGATTTTTTTTCAGGGTGACCGTTGGAGTTGGGGTCTCTGACTGAACCCCAGATCAGAAATGGTATACTGCTTGGCAAATGTCTTCAGACCAAAAGGAGAGTCCTCATGCCCCTGGAAGCCCAACTCAAATCCCAATTTCAATCTCTGTCCAATTTGATTCGCCGTGACAGCATTGACCTAACCACCCAATCTGGCTCTGGCCACCCTACCACCTGCCTGAGCGCAGCCGATCTCATGACCTGGCTCTTTTTCCGCGAATTGCGCCTTGATGCCCAGAATCTCGACCACCCCCACGCCGACAAATACATCTTTTCCAAAGGCCATGCCGCCCCGCTGCTCTATGCCCTGATGTACCGCCTGGGTTACCTCGAAGAAGCCGAACTCAAAACCTTCCGCCAAATTGGTTCACGTTTAGAAGGCCATCCCACCCTGCGCCTGCCCGGTGTGGTTGCAGCCACGGGTTCTCTCGGCCAGGGCCTCTCGATTGGTGTGGGCATGGCCGAGGTGTATAAACGCGAAAAACGCGATCAAAAAGTCTATGTCTTGCTCGGCGACGGCGAGATCAACGAAGGCCAAGTCTGGGAAGCCGCCATGCTGGCGGGCTCACTCAAAGTGGACAATCTGGTGGCAATTGTCGACCGCAACAAAATCCAACAGAGCAATTTCTGCGAGGGCATTGTCGATGCCGAACCCCTGCACGACAAATTCACGGCCTTTGGCTGGGAAGTCGCCCGCATCAACGGCCACGACCACGACGCCATTGCCGAAGTCTTTGCCCGCATTCGCACCCACAGCGGCAAACCCTTTGCAATCATTGCCGACACAGAAAAAGGTTTCCCTGTCTCCTTTCTCTCGGGCAAACTCAAACGCCACGGCGTGGCCCTCAAAGCCGACGAAAAGGTTCAGGCTTATGCCGAATTGCCCGTGGCTGAAGATCTGGATATCGCAGCCTTTACCGCTTCCAAACACAGCTTTGCCCCTGTCGAAAAAGCCAGTGTGAAGATTCAGCACAGCCTCAATGGCAGTGAATTTGACGCCAGCAAACAACACGCGGCCCGTGCCGCTTATGGTGACGCGCTCAAGACCCTGGGAGGCCAAAGTGAATTGGTCTGGGTCGTCGATGGCGATGTCAGCAATTCTACTTTCAGCGATCGCTTTGCCGGCGCGTACCCTGAACGCCACATTGAATGCGGGATTGCTGAGCAGAATATGATCAGCGTGGGTGTGGGTGTGGCTGCCACAGGCAAAGTGGCCTTGGCCAATTCTTTTGCGCGTTTTTTCGAACGGGCCTTTGACCAGATCGAAATGGGCGCTTATTCCAAGGCCAATCTCAAGGTCGTGGGCTCACATATTGGCATCTCAATTGGCGAAGACGGCGCTTCGCAAATGGCCATGGCCGATTGCGGCTTTATGCGCGCCATTCCCGGCGCAGTGGTGCTCTGCCCCAGCGATTATGTCAGCACCTTTTATCTGACCCAAGAAATCCTCAACCACACCGGCTTCTGTTATATGCGCACCTTCAGGGGCAACCGCCCGGTGCTTTATCCCATCGACGAAAGTTTCCCCTTGGGCGGCTGCAAGGTGCTCAAAGCCAGCGACAGCGACAAAGCCGTTGTGGTGGCCAGTGGCTATGTCTTACACGAAGCCCTCGATGCCGCCAAAACCCTGTCTGAGCAAGGTATTAACCTGCGTGTGGTCGATGCCTATTCACTCAAACCCTTTCCCAGCGAAGAAATTCGCCGGATCTGTGACGAAGTGGGCGGCCCTGCGGTGTTTACCCTCGAAGACCATTACGCCACAGGCGGTCTCGGCGATGCCGTGCTGGAAGCCCTCAATGGCAGTGGTATCAAGGTCGAAAAACTGGCTGTGACCGAATTCCCCGAATCGGGCAAACCCGAAGATCTGCTGGCCAAATACGGCATCGACGCTGCTGCACTGGTCAAACGTGTATCGGAAGTGCTCGGTTAATGGTGGTGCCCAAACAGGCCGCTAAAAAAGGGGGCAACACCCAGGCCAGCAAAGCCCAAGCAAAAGTAGCGGAACACGCAGCAGAACAGCCCGCAGCTCCCGTCTCGGACGCGGTGCTCTCGGTGGATATTGGCGGCAGTGGTTTAAAGCTGCGGGTTTTAAGTGCCACAGGTGAGCCCTTAACCGAACGCCTGCGCGTGGAAACACCTGTGCCCGCTGAACCCGAACCCGTTTTGGCTGCGCTGCAGGGCTTAATTGCCCAGGTAGACGTGCCGTTTGGCAAGGTTGCCGTGGGCTTTCCGGGTGTGGTCCGCCAGGGTGTGATTGGCACTGCAGTCAATTTGCACCCCGATTGGGTCGGGCTGGAATTGGCGGCAGAACTAGAAAAACAGCTCAAATGCCCGGTGCGTGTGGCCAATGACGCAGATATTCAGGGCTATGGTGCCATCAAAGGCCACGGCCTGGAGATGGTGATCACCCTGGGCACCGGCCTGGGGGCCTCTTTGTTTATCGACGGGGTGCTGGTGCCCAATCTGGAATTGGGCCACCACCCTTTTCGCAAGGGCGAGACCTATGAACAGCAATTGGGACGACAGGCCCTGGATACCGTTGGCAAAAAACGCTGGAGCAAACGCCTGGTCAAAGCCCTGGATCTCTTGCAGCGGATCTTTAATTTTGACATGCTCTATCTCGGCGGCGGCAATGCCAAAAAGCTCGACCCCACGCTTCTGCCGCCTTATGTCAAAGTGATCAGCAATGATGCTGGTATTTTGGGTGGAACGGCGCTTTGGCGCTAAAGCAGCACCTCTTGATCGAAGGGGTCTGTGGCACGGGCAAATCTTCGCTGATCGCGGCATTGCAAGCGCGGGCGGAAGCGGAAGGTTTGCCCTGCCAAGTGATCTCTGAAGAAGAGACCTTTGGCGAGCTGATGGAGGAATTACAAGCGCCCTCCCCTGATTGGCATCTCTGCCAGCGCTTAGATACGCTGCTCGAAAGCCTGCCAAGCCGCATGAATCCCGACGGCTGGGTGATTCTGGAGCGTTTTCACCCCTCGTATTATGCCCAGATTCCTGAATTTGAGCGTTACACCGTTTATGATCAGACCTTGGCTGAGTGGGGATTTCAACTGGTTCTGCTCGATTTGCCCGATCAGGCCCTGGCGACCCGCAGCCTCTACCGCTATGAGCGCGAGGCCGAGGGCTGGATCACGGGCAATATCTCCTTTTATGGCTCGGAAGCTCTTGCCCTGCAAGCCTTTCAAACATCTCAGCAGCGCCGCCGCGACTATGCCCAACTGAGCCAAATGCCAGTACAGCGCCTGGATACCTCCAGTCAAAACTGGAAGGCATTAGCTGCCCTATTTTAAGGGATGTGAAAGGGGAGAGGCCGATTATACGCCAGGTCGCCAATTTCCAGTTCAAGCCAATCGAACGCGCCCTCTTTGAGCAGCCAAGAGACGGTGTATTGGCTGGGAATCTGAATACCTGAAAAGGTTTTTAAGGAATTGGGATTTGCCGTAATTCGCCATTTTTCAAGCGTGGCTCCTGTTTTGCGCGCATAATAGCGCAGGGCCTCCATACGCTCAAAATCCCCCTCGGGATTAAAAGTTATCACCGCCTTGACGGTTTGGGCACCCACGGTCAGAACCGCTTCAGCACTGCCTGAAGACAATTCCCGCCACTGCACAGAAGGCCGCAGGGCCGAAGAGGGAAACCAGAGCATTTCTCCCAAATAACGCAACAAGGTGCCTTGGTCAATTTCTGGCCCTTGGGCCTGCACCACCGGAATCAGGCCCCAGGCCGAGATCAACATCTGGCCATGCGCATCTTGCCATTTGTCGCGGGCCAAGAGCGTGACACCCGGAAAAAGCTGAACTTGCGCTTGCCAGACAAAGCCGGGTGCCAAGGCATTAAAATACTGCTCAGCTTTGACAGGCTGCCAGGCCCCCTCTGGGCTGGTGCGCATGCGGCCCGTTTGGCTGAGATACAAACTGTCTTGCCAGGGCTGGCCCACCGCTCCCGTGCGCCGCAGCCATTTTTGGATCACGTCTG
>CAZRFI010000076.1:0-4765 GCA_964598905.1 uncultured Candidatus Sericytochromatia bacterium
GGCCTATCCATGTTAAGATGACATGCGGCAGGCTGGGTTGCCCTCTCTTGATCAAAACTGGGACGATCCCCCGTTTCTGCCCTATCTCAGGTACAATCTCAGGCACAGGTTTAGACAGCATGAAACTGGCAATTGGCAGCGATCACGGCGGCTTCGAACTCAAAGAGAAACTCAAGCAATACATCAAAGACACCTTTCACTACGAAGTGGTGGACTTTGGCACCCACAGCACCGAGGCCGTGGATTACCCCGATTTTGCCTTCTTGGTGGCTGCTGCCGTGGCTGAAGGTCAGTTCCCTTTGGGCATCATTGTCGATGGTGCCGGGATCGGCAGCGCGATGGTGGCCAATAAGTTGCCGGGTGTGCGTGCAGGCAATTGCAACGATATCTATATGGCCCGCAACAGCCGTGCCCACAACCAGGCCAATGTGCTGACCCTCGGCTCTCAGGTTGTCGGTACAGGTCTGGCCCAAGAAATTGTCAAAGTCTGGCTCGAAACAACCTTTGAAGTGCGTCACCAAAAGCGCATCGACAAGATTCTGCACCTCGAAAAGCAAATTTACGGATTCGGAAAATAACCCTATGAATATTGAAAAAATTGCTGAAGAAGTGACCCGCGAATTGCTCTCAGAACTCTATAGTGGCCAGGCCGCGCAGTCTCCTGCTGTGCCTTATAGCCGTGTTTTAATTGTCTTCTCCCGTTCGGATCTGGATTTGCAGCCGGTGCTGGCCAAACTCGGCCAGTGGAAGTCACGGGCCCATTTGCAATTGGTTGCCCCAAAATGGGCCCAGGGCCTGTGGAGCAGTGCGCCCTTTGAGGCCCAAGGTCTGCAAATTACTTTTATGAGTCCCGAGGCCCGGCCCGGTCAAGCCAAGGCTTTGCTCGACAGCGTTGACCGTCTGGCAATTGTGGGGGCCAACCGCACGCTTTTGCAGCAAATTGGCCGTCTCAACCGCGAAAGTTTGGCTTCGGCCCTGGTGGTTGAGGCCCTGAGCCGCAGCAAAACAGCCTTGCTGCTGGACGATTTTATGCTCGAACACGAAACCGAATTGGGCAAAAAATTGAGTACTTTGGGGGTCAAGTTGGGCCGCCTGAGCGATTTGGAACATATTTTTCCCCTGCCTCCGCTGCCTGTTTCAATCATGGCTGATGCCATTTCAGCCGCTGGCAAACCCCCGAGTTTGCCCGCCAATTGCCAGGGCTGTGAACTTCACGGCAATTGTGCTACGGCCTGTACCGACCGGGTGCGCTCGCTGGTACAATCCGGGGCTCAACGGGTGGCTTCTGCCTTGGGTATGCATCCCGTGCCCGCCGATTTGGCACCGTTGATCGACCACACCCTGCTCAAACCCGAGGCCACCGAAGCACAGGTCCGTCAGCTCTGTGCCGAGGCCAAACAATACAGCTTTGCTTCCGTCTGCGTCAATCCCACCTGGGTGCCGCTGAGTGCCCAATTGCTCAAAGGTACGCCGGTCAAAGTCTGTACCGTGATTGGCTTTCCTCTGGGCGCCACCGACAGCAAAACCAAAGCCGATGAAACCCGCAATGCCATTGCCAATGGGGCCCAAGAAATTGATATGGTTTTAAATGTCGGGGCGCTCAAAAGTGGCAAAGAAAAATTGGTTGAAGAAGATATCCGGGCGGTGGTCCAGGCCGCTGCAGGAAATACGGTCAAGGTGATCTTTGAAACCTCTTTGCTCAGCGACAGCGAAAAGGTCTTGGCCTGCCAACTCTCGACCAATGCCGGTGCACACTTCGTCAAAACCTCGACGGGTTTTGGTACCGGTGGCGCCACTGAGCAGGATGTTGCCCTGATGCGCCGCACGATTCGCCCAGATATGGAAGTCAAAGCCTCGGGCAGCATTCGCGATCGCGAAACGGCGATCAAAATGGTTCAGGCCGGTGCGACCCGAATTGGTGCCAGCGCCAGTATTGCCATTGCCACAGGCACCAAGGCCACAGGTGGAGGCAAATATTAATGGCGCTGTATAAGCACCAGCAGGAAATTCTCGACCTCAAAGGACTTTGGCAAGAAGAGAATTTTGTCTTTACCTCGCCAGAGGGAGAAGATCTCCTCACTGTGCAGGAACTGGAGCCCGGTTCCTTTCTGGTGCGTCAGGGAGCGCAGGTCTCAGTGGTGCAGGGGCTGCAGGAGCGCAACCAACTCATGCTCTCGTTTCAGGGGCGGAGCTTTGTCTTGGAGCGGATCAAGAAAAATGCGGGTCAGATCCACGACCTGAACCACTCCAATTTGATCGAAGCGCCGCTGACGGGCAAAGTCCTGCAGGTCAATGTCAGCGTCGGGCAAGTGCTTGAAGTGGGGGATCCTGTGGTGATTCTCGAATCGATGAAAATGGAAACCGCTTTAAATGCCCCATTTGCTGCCCAAGTGCAAAAAGTTCACTGTGCGGCGGGAGAGTCTGTCAGTACCGGTCAGGTATTGGTAGAGCTGGAACCCTTGAAAGAAGACAATCTATGAATGCGACTGATGAAGCTTCAATTGCCAGAATTTATGGCAAACATCCTGTGCGTTCGGCCCTCAAGAATGAACGCCCCGTTTATAAGCTCTGGTTGGCGAATAATCTCGAACCGCGTATTTTAAAAGAGTTTCAATTATTGGCCCGTGAACAGGGCATTCCTGTACAGGTTGCACCGCCCGAGCGGTTGCAAAAAATCTGTCCGCCGGGTGTGCAAACCCAAGGCGTGGTTGCTGATACAGGCAGTTATGAATACCTGTCCTGGGAAGATTTTTGTGCACAACTGCGGGCCAAAGAAGGTGATCCCTTTGTGATCCTGCTCGATCAGATACAAGACCCCCACAACCTGGGTGCAATTCTGCGCACGGCAGAAGCTGCTGGGGCTGATGGTGTGGTCATTCCTCGCCATGGCGGCGTGGGGCTGACCGAAGGGGTGGCCAAGGCCTCAGCTGGTGCGATTGAAAATATCCCTGTCATTCAGGTGACCAATCTCAGCCGGGCCCTGGAAGATTTGCAGGAGATGAATATCTGGAGTACGGGCTTTGCCGTCGATGCGCCCGAGAGCTATTTTCAGGCCGATTTTAAAGGGCCTGTGGCTTTGGTGATCGGCAGCGAACACAAAGGCCTGAGACCCAATGTGCAAAAACACTGCGATCGCCTGGTACACATTCCGATGCAGGGAGATCGTTCCTTAAACGCTTCTGTGGCGGCCTCTTTGGCCATGTACGAAGTGGTGCGGCAACGTGTCTCAGCGCCCAAATCGGCTGAGGGATAAAATTGCAATTTTCCGCGTGGCTGCTTACAATAAAGTTTAAATCCCATTTTCTGCAGGCAGGTCCGCTATGTCGATGACCCAGGTCGGGGTTCGCTCACTTTTGGCCGTGAATTCCTGGATTGGTTTGATCAACTCCAATCTTCAGGGCGCCTCGCGCGTGGGGTATAAAACGGTCAGACCCCACCTGACCGATGGCTCTGGCTATTTGTATACCCAAAATGAGATTTTTACCCCTTTGCCCACGCTTAATGTGCAAGCAACTTCTTTTGAGTGGGCCCAGGGTTCGATCATTAATTCTGATCAAAGCAGCCATTTTGCCTTGCAGGGCGAAGGCTTTTTTGTGGTGGCCGATGATGCCGGACGTTATTATCTGACCCGCGATGGGGAGTTTCACTGGGATGGCAATGGCTATCTGGTCAATAGCGCAGGTTTAAAAGTCATTTCCAGCGGCCAGGACTTTATTCGCCGCGACCGCCGCGACCGTTCCGACACCTTTGACCACAACGGCAATTCCGAAGAGCTTTTGCGCTACGGCGATAAATCCCTGTTGGTGGTCGATGTGGCCAATCGGGATGGTCTGCGCATGAGCCAATTTGGTTCCACGGTCTTTTCGATTGATGGTGGGCTGCCTTTGCGTTTGCGCAATGACATGAGTGAGACCACCGATGGTCTGAGTCTGATCTATGATGACCCGCTGCAATTGCCTGCGGTCAATGACCCCGAATGGGTGCCTTTTGTGGCGGTTCCACCACCGGGTTATTCGAGTGATTTTTCAATCGATTTTGGCGACAACGGCTTTTTCAATTTTAATCTCTTTAACCCTTTGGGGGTGGGCGTTGATTTTGATGCCAATACCAATACCATTACGCATATTGTGAGTGCGATCAACAACTATGGGGCCACGGTGGGTGGGCGGGTCTCGGCCTATTTCGACACCAGTTCAGATCAGCTCTTTATTCACAATGAACAGAATATTGGCGGAGGCGTGATCAATACCCCCATTGTCTTGGGGGGGGCCAATGGCTTGTCTTTTCGCAAATTCTTCCAATTTGACCAGAACCAGTCCAGTCTGCCCGTAGATGACCGAGACAACGACGCCAACCTGGAAACGGTCTTAAGCAGTCATATTGATATCGACAACAGCCGGTTTCGCACAGTTTTGGATTTGGCCGTGGTGGATTTAAATGCCACCCTTCAGTCTCTGAGTCTTGGGCCCGTTCACCCGGCCACCTATTTTCACGACAAACCCAATGGATTTTTGCAATCCGATGCCACGGCTGGTGGCTCTGGGGTGATGGTGATCGGGGAGTCGCAACAAACGGCGATTTTTGATGTGGAAGTAGAATACAAAGCCTCTGCGGGGGTGATCGTCTTTGGCTTTGGTCAAACAGAGGCCCACAAAATTAACTCTTCTGGCTACGCCTTGATTTACAATACGGGTACGGGTGCCGTGACCCTGCAACAACGGCCCCGTGATGCCAATGGAACAGCTGTCACTTTGCAAACAGCCAC
>CAZRFI010000076.1:4865-13226 GCA_964598905.1 uncultured Candidatus Sericytochromatia bacterium
GCCCAAAATGCGATGATTGATGATATCAACAGCACCTTTAGATAATTATTAAAAATAAATTAAAAATTGCAAAATACTTTTTTTTGTGATTAAATTCCTGATAAGTCGTGCGATCAAAACAAAGCTGACCCGCTAAAATGAATCTAGGGTCTTTCCGCACCCATTTACAGCACTGAAAGGCAACTCACATGGCTCTCGATAAAGTTGGTGTCAATTCCCTCGTTGCAGTCAACTCCTGGATCGGCATTATTAATGGCAATATGCAAGGTACCTCCCGTACTGCTTATAAGCCTACGCGACTGAGCATTACCGATGGTCTGGGGCAACTCTATACGACCACAGATTCTTATGTGCCGGCTTCAACCATGAGTGTTCAGGCCACCACCATGGAGTGGGGCCAAGGTTCGATTGTCAATTCTGAGTCCTCAGCCCACTTTGCCATTCAGGGAGAGGGTTTCTTTGTGTTGGCGGATGATGCCGGGCGTTATTTTCTGACCCGTGATGGTGAATTTCATTGGACAAGTGAAGGCTATTTGTGCAACAGTGCGGGCCTGAAAGTCGTTTCCAGTGGCCAAGGCTTTATTCGCAAAGATCCCACCGACCGCTCAGATATTTTCAGCATTGATGGCTATTCCAAAGAGTTGACCAAATATGGCGACAAAGCTTTTCTTCTGGTGAGTGCGGCCAATCGAGATGGGCTTTTGATGTCCCAATACGGCTCTACGGTTTTTCAAGTCGATGGCGATCTGCCCTTGCGGATTAAAAATGATTTTTCGACGACCACCGATGGCTTGACCTATATTTACGACGATCCCTATGTTTTGCCCGCGGTTAATGATCCCGGTTGGGTGCCTTTTGTGGCTGTTCCGCCTCCCGGCTATTCGAGTGACTTTTCAATTGACTTTGGGGTGAATGGTACTTTTAACTTCAATGCCTTTAACCCTTTGGGTGTTGGGGTTGATTTTAATCCCAATCCAGTTGCGGGTGGCAATACGATTTCGCATATTGTTAGCGCGATTAATGCCTATGGGGCGACTGTTGGCGGGCGCGTGAGTGCTGTCTATGAGCCCGTGCAGGATCGACTGATCATCCGCAATGAGCAGACTGTGCCTGGTGCCAATACCCAAATTGTATTTGGGGGTGCCAATGCCACTGGTATACGTAATTTCTTCAAATTTGGTTTTAACCAAGCCCCGACGAATGATCAAGACCTCAATGCCAATGGTGTGCCTGAGACGGTTTTGCGTAGCTACGAAGACATTGATAACAGTACCCTTGCTCAGTTTTACTCTTTGGATATCGGCAATGCTCCTGGTGCCAACGTGTTCTATCCCATCTCTGGCCCCGAAACCTCGATAGGTCTTTATAGTCAGCCTGCTGTTGCTTATACCCACGATAAAGTCAATGGTTTTATCAGTGCCCGCAATACCCTCGGATCAGCCGGTATGGTGGTGGGAGAGTCCCGTGCTACATCCGAATTTGAGTTGGAATTGGATGTCAAGGTCAGCAATGATGCGGGTTCTTCGATTGTGATTGGCTTTGGTCAAGATGATCCCCATCGGCTCAACTCAGGTGGTTTTGCGATTGTTTATAATCCTGTGACCGGGACTGTGCGGGTCTTGCAATATCCCAAAGGTTATACAACTGAAAGTCAGGTCAAGACACCGGTTCAAATCGCGCCTCCTGTTGGTACTCTACCGATGGCTGCGATTGCTTTGCCCGCCACAGCTGTTGGGGTTCCCTTGGTGGGCGCGACCGCGCGTGTCGTGGCAACCTTGAGTTCTGATAAGGTTTTGACTTTTTCAGTCAACGGCATTCTTCAAACCTTTGATTTGGGCGGGGCGGGCACAGATATCAATGGCTACGTCACTGTGCGCAATGATTTTAACAATCTTGAAGTTCATGGCATGGTGGCTGATCTCAAAGGCAAATACAACCAATTGCGGGCGGGGGACATCTTCAGTGTCAATCAGACCAATTTTGCCGCTGTGGAAGTCAAAAATGCCTGGCAAGAACGTCAGCGCTCTCGGATTGCGCAGGCCTCGCTGGAAACCTCTACCGCTTCGCTGACAGAGTACGTGCCGATGCTCGGTTTGGCCCAAAAGGTCTTTGCCGCGATCTCCAAAATCATCAGCACCCACAACGCGGTTGTGGATGATATCAATTCGCTGTTTAGATAGGTTTTAGGGTCTGGGTTTTAGGCAATGGTGAAGAGCGGGGCGTTTCCCTGTTCTCCTTGCTGTTTTTTGGTTATAACTCAAAATCTGCCCCTTTAAATCCCTGTTTCTTGCCTTTTTTTGCGAAAACCTAAGCGCTAAAACCCAGCCCCTTCTCCCTCCCATTCTCTGGCTGATTGCGCATCAAGGATGGTATACTTCTGCATCACGAACTGTAGCAGACTGTCGTAGATTTGGAGTAGGAGTAGCACACGTGGTTGAATTTGATGCAACAATATTAATCCAAGCCATTAATTTTCTCGTATTATTGGCTATTTTAAATCAAATCTTTTTTAAGCCGATTCTGCGCATTCAGAGTGAACGCCAAGAAGCTGTTGACGGCGCGCGTAAGTCCGCTGAGAGCCGCATGCAAGAGTTAAAATCCATGCGCGAAGGCTATCATCAGAAACTGGATGCAGCCCGTCAGGAAGCCTTTGAACTGGTTTCCTCCCAGGTGGCGGCAGCCACCCAAGCGCGTGAAGCAGAATTGCGCAATGTCAACGCTGAAATGGAAGCCCGCATGAATGAAGCCAAAGAAGAATTGGCAGGTCAAGAAGCCGGTTTGCGTTCCTCGCTTGAAAAAGAAGTCAATCCCCTGGCCGAGTTGATTCTGGCCCAATTGCTCGGTTCGCCTGAACCTGAGAGCAAACAAGAAGTGAGCGTCGGATAATGTTAAATCTCATCATTGCTTCGGTTCTCAATTTTGGTATTTTGGTTTTCTTGTTGTTTAAATTTGTGGTTCCCAAAATTTCTGAGGCCATGGATAAAAAACAACAGGGAATCATTCATTCTGTAGAAGAGGCCGAAAAAAACCTGGCAGATATTAACCAGGAATTGGAATCCCACAAGCGCCAAATGGCGGTGGTCGAGCAAGAAATTGCCTCGATTCGCCAAGAGGCTGAGGCCCGTGGCGTGGCCGCTGCGAGCAAAATTGAAACAGATACTGTCCGCGAGATTGAGGCTTTGCGCGTCCGGATGGAGCGCCAGATTGAGCAGGAATTTCACAACCTCAAGCTGCGTCTCAAAGCTGATTTGGTCAATCAGGTCATGGCCACAGCCCAAGAAATGGCGGGCCAACGTCTCGACCAAAAGGGCCATTCCGCTTTGGTGGAAGATTTTGCCTTCTCTCTCAAGGACTTCAAGGAGTTTAAATCATGAAGCAAAAAGTCATTGCTGAGCGCTATGCCGCAGCGCTGTTTGGCCTGGCCCACGACTTAAATAAAGCGGATGAATTTGGAGCCACTTTGCACAGCGTCTGCGATTTGGTCAATTCAAATCCCGAGTTGAAGCGCATCTTGCAGCATCCTGTGATTAAAAAAAACGACAAATGTTCAACTTTCACACAGCTGTTTGAAGCCAAAATTCCAGCTGAAATGCTGAATTTCCTCTACCTGTTGGTAGACAAAAAACGTGAAAATTATCTGAGTGAAATTGCCGCTGAATACCAGCGCTTGCTCAATCAACTGCACAAAAAAGTAGTCACAGAAGTGGTTACCGCAGTTCCCTTGATCAAGAAGACAGAGGTCTTGCTCAAACAAGAACTGGAAGATTATCTCGGTCAGTCCGTGGAAATGCGCTGTGAAACAGATCCGTCTCTCTTGGGCGGTGTGCGCATCAAAATTGGCGATCGCATGATCGACGGCTCACTCAAAACCCAATTGGCTGGACTGGCCCAATCCTTGGTTTAGCCAAATCTAGCCAGGTCTAGTCTAGCAATAGCAGCAACGAAATGAACAATAAGGAGACCTTATGCTGAGCATTCAACCCGATGAAATTACCAGTATTCTCAAAGAACAAATCAAAAAATATGAACGTGAACTGACCGATACCTCTACCGGTACCGTCCTGAGCGTCGGTGACGGGATTGCCCGTATCTATGGCCTGGAACAAGCCAAAGCCGGTGAACTTCTCGATTTCGGCAACGGCATCGTGGGCATGGTATTCAACCTGGAAGAGGACAGCGTTGGCGCTGTTATCTTTGGCAATGGCCGTACCATCAAAGAAGGGGATACCGTTAAAACCACCGGTCGCGTGGTTGAGGTTCCCGTCGGTGAGGCCCTGCTCGGTCGCGTGGTCGACCCGCTTGGCAACCCCCTCGACGGCAAAGGCCCAATTGCAGCCAGCGGTACCCGCTTGGTCGAATCTCCCGCCCCTGGTATTATCCAACGCAAATCCGTTCACGAGCCCCTGCAGACAGGTCTGACCGCGATTGACGCCATGACCCCGATTGGCCGTGGCCAGCGCGAATTGATCATCGGTGACCGCCAAACCGGCAAAACCTCGGTGGCAATCGACGCGATCCTCAACCAAAAAGGCCAGAACTGTCTCTGTGTCTATGTTGCCATCGGTCAGAAAGCCTCGACCGTGGCCAACGTGGTCAAAACCCTTGAAGATCACGATGCCCTGTCTTATACCATCGTCGTCTCTGCACCTGCCAACGCCGCACCCGCGCTGCAATTCCTGGCGCCTTACGCCGGTTGCGCCATGGGTGAGTACTTCATGTACAAAGGCCAGCACGTTTTGGCTGTCTATGATGACTTGACCAAACAGGCCTGGGCTTACCGTGAAATGTCGCTGCTGATGCGCCGTCCTCCCGGCCGCGAAGCCTATCCTGGCGACGTTTTTTATCTGCACTCCCGCTTGCTGGAGCGCGCCGCCAAATTGAGCGACGCCATGGGCGCCGGTTCGCTGACCGCCCTGCCGATTGTCGAAACCCAAGCCAACGACGTTACCGCTTATATTCCCACCAACGTCATCTCCATTACCGATGGTCAGATCTTCTTGGAAACCGACCTCTTCAACGCCGGTGTCCGCCCCGCGATCAACTCCGGGATCTCCGTTTCCCGCGTTGGTGGCGCCGCCCAGACCAAAGCCATGAAGAAAATCGCAGGTAAGATGCGTTTGGAATTGGCCCAGTTCCGTGAATTGGCCGCTTTCTCTCAGTTCGCCTCTGACCTCGACAAAGCCACCCAAGATCAGTTGGCCCGCGGTCAACGCCTGACAGAAACCCTGAAACAGCCGGTGAATGCGCCTTTCTCTTTGGGCAAGATGATCGTTCAGATTTATATGGTCACCTCGGGTCTGGTCGATGATGTCGATGTCAAACAGCTGCTGCGCTTCCGCAAAGAGCTGTTGAGCTACCTTGAAACTTCACATCCGGATATTGAAGCGACGATCTCTGAAACAGGCCTATTGACCGATGAGACCGAAGCCAAGATCAAAAAAGTGGTGGGTGCTTTCAAGGAAAGCGTCTTCAAGAAATAGGTAAAGACCATGCCCAGTACACGCGACATACGCAACCGGATTAAAAGTCTCAAAGGGACACAGCAGATCACCAAGGCCATGAAAATGGTTGCGGCTGCCAAGGTCAAACGCGCTCAAGAGCGGGTTTTGGCCACACGTCCTTATGCCCAGAAACTCAAAGAGATCTTTCAGAGCGTGGCCCACAAAATGGCCGAAGAGGATCTCCATGAGCCCCTGCTGGAACCGCGCGAAGTCAAAAACGTTGGGTTTTTGATTCTCACTGCAGACAAAGGTCTGTGTGGTGGCTATAACTCCAATATGCTGCGCTTTGCCGTGCAGGAGATGTCGGACGTTTCTGCTGCTGGCCAGACCCCCAAGGCCTGGTTGGTTGGCAATAAAGCCATTACCTTCTTCCGCCGGGGTGAAGTTGAGAGTTTGGGGCGCTACAGCCATTTGCCCCCTGTTCCGACCTATACCGAAGCAGAGATGCTGGTGGAAGCAGTGACCACTGCTTTTATCGAGAAAAAAGTGGACAAGGTCGTTTTGCTCTACACCCACTTTTCCTCGATGCTGTCTTATCAGCCTACAGCCATGGAGCTCTTGCCGATTGTACCGCCTGAAGATTTACCGCAGGTAAAAGGCGATTATATCTATGAGCCCGATCCGCTGACCCTGCTCCAGAGTGTCTTGCCCCGTTACGTCGGACGCCAGATCTACCGAGCGCTCTTAGAGAGTGCGGCCAGTGAGTTGGCGGCCCGTATGACAGCCATGGATGCGGCGACCAAAAACGCCGACGATCTGTTGGCAGACCTGACCATGTTGTACAACAAAGTACGTCAGGCCTATATCACCAAAGAAATTCTCGAAGTGGTGGGCGGCGCTGAAGCCCTCTCCCAGTAAAACGAAGCAAAAAGGATAAATAGTGATGACAGATACCGCAGTCAAAACTGAAAGAGTTGGAACCATCTCTCAAATTATGGGTCCCGTTATCGACGTGTATTTTGCCGAGGGCGACCTGCCCGAAATCTATTCCGCTCTGAGTATTGAGCGCGAGAGCGGCGAGATCGTGATTACCGAAGTTCAGCAACATTTGGGAGACAACAGTGTCCGCACCGTTGCCATGGCTTCAACCGATGGCCTGCAACGCGGCACCCGCGTGGTTGACACGGGCAGTCCTATTTCCGTGCCCGTCGGTGATGCCACCCTGGGCCGGATCATGAACGTGGTGGGCGCTCCCGTGGACGAAGCGGGCCCCATTTCCGCTGTGACCACCTCCTCGATTCACCGCGATGCCCCTGAAATGGTGGACCTGACCGTGGAACCCGAAGTCTTTGAAACGGGCATCAAGGTTATTGATTTGCTCGCGCCTTATCCCAAAGGCGGTAAAATCGGTCTCTTCGGCGGTGCCGGTGTCGGCAAAACCGTCTTGATTCAGGAGCTGATTCACAATATCGCCAAACAGCACGGCGGCGTGTCCGTCTTTGCGGGTGTGGGCGAACGCACCCGTGAAGGAAACGATCTTTACCACGAATTCAAAGACTCCAACGTTCTCGACAAAGTGGCCTTGGTTTATGGCCAGATGAACGAACCTCCCGGAGCCCGTATGCGTGTGGCTTTGAGTGGTCTGACCGTGGCTGAGTATTTCCGTGATGTGCAAAACCAAGACGTATTGCTCTTCGTGGACAATATCTTCCGCTTTACCCAGGCCGGTTCTGAGGTCTCTGCGCTGCTGGGCCGTATGCCCTCAGCGGTAGGTTATCAGCCCACCTTGGCCACCGAGATGGGTGCCTTGCAAGAGCGCATCACCTCGACCAAGTCCGGTTCGATCACCTCGATTCAGGCCGTTTACGTACCTGCAGATGACTTGACCGACCCCGCCCCTGCGACCACCTTTGCTCACTTGGGTGCCACCACCGTCTTGTCGCGTAAGATTTCCGAGCTGGGTATTTACCCCGCTGTGGATCCCCTGGATTCCTCTTCTCAGATTCTCAAAGCTGAAGTTTTGGGTGAAGAGCATTACAATACGGCCCGGGGCGTTCAGCAGGTGCTGCAACGCTATAAAGAGCTGCAGGACATCATTGCCATTCTGGGGATGGAAGAACTCTCTGAAGAAGACAAAATGAGCGTTTCCCGCGCCCGTAAACTGCAGAAGTTCCTCAGCCAGCCCTTCCACGTCGCAGAAATCTTCACGGGCTTCCCCGGTGCCTACGTCAAACTCGAAGACACCGTGCGCAGCTTCCGCGAAATTCTCGATGGCAAACACGATGACCTGCCTGAGCAGGCTTTTTACATGGTCGGAACCATTGAAGAAGCCCGTGAAAAAGCCAAGTCTCTGTAAGGCGGTTTAAAATGTCCAAACGTGAAATCCAACTGGACGTGGTCAGCCCTTCGGGCACCATTTTCAGCTCTCCGGTCGAATTTCTCTCAATCATGGGCCCCGATGGCTCGATTGGGATTCTGCCCGGCCACGTGCCCGTGTTTATGAAAATAGACTTCGGCTTTGTGGAATACCAGCACGCAGGTCAGCGTGACTTTATCACGACCATGGGCGGGATTTTGGAATACCACCACAATCACGCCACGATTCTGACCGAAAGTGCTGAGTTGGCGACAGATATTGATGAATTCAGAGCCAAAGAGTCCATGAAAAAGGCCCAGGCCCGCATGAGCGAAAAAGCCGGTGAAAAGGCTTTGGCCTCTGCGGATTCGCTGGCCGATCTGCAGCGCGCTGCCACCCGTTTGCGGGTGGTGGAATTGCTCAAAAATCGCCAGAATCGCCGTCGCATCTAATGAAATTTTGGGCCAGCCTGATTTCTTTCAGTCTGGTTTGGGGGAGTACCCTTCCGGCTTTGAGCCAGTTGGGTACTCCTTTTTCAATGGATAGTTTTAAACCCTTTTTGGC
>CAZRFI010000076.1:13326-16306 GCA_964598905.1 uncultured Candidatus Sericytochromatia bacterium
GCCTCTTCGCGATTGTACACCCGGCTGCCCCGTGCGTCAATCTGCAATTCAAGCAATTGGTAGAGTGAGGGCTTTTGCAATTGGGTCATGGCCTGGCAGAGCAGGGACAGGCTGGAGCGGTTGCCATGCACGTGATTGGCGTGGTTGGGGTTCTTTTTGAGGGCCAGATCGGTCCAAATCATCTGCTTGGTTTGCAAATCCAAGATCAGCGGAATGGCGATCTGGGTATTGGCGCTGAGGTCAAATTTATTCAAGACTGTGCGTGGCTCGTAGATCTCGCCACTGTTGGGAAATTGACGCAGCATCACGCCGGCAAAACACTCAGGCAAATCACAATAGGGCTGTTCGGTAAACGAACTGACCACCATCAACAGGTAGCGGCTGCCACTGCTTAAAAAGGTGGGAATGTGAATGTCGATAAACTCCGATGCACCCTCCGGCGCGGAGGTGATATCTCCGCTGTGGCAGCCGCCGATTTCTGTGAGATTGTAATAGGCCAGGGTGCTCTGGTATTCAAAGTCGGCATTCAGGCTCAGGGCACTTAAATCGAGATCGGTGCGGCTGTGGCCGTCTTTCCACCAGATAAAAAAGCGCACAGTCTCGCCCACTCCCAATTCCACCCGGCTGCCGCGTGCCACGGTGCGCAAGGCTTTGGACGCTGAACGCAGGGCAAAAGGCACCTTAAAGGCCTTGAGGGATTGATCGAGATAGCTTTTGCCCAGCGGCGTGCGCAAGCCATATTGTTTGACCAGCGCCTGTCTACAGCTGGCGATAACGGCCTCGCAGACAGCCGGAGCGATGTGCGGCAGGGCATTGTCGATGGCCTGCAATTTGGCCACTTCGCCTTTGGGAAAAAAGACCCGCAGGTCTGTGGGGGCCAAGCGGCCCTGAAAATGGGCCATGACCTGCAATAAAAGTGGGCTGGGCAAGCCCTTTGCCAACTGCGCAAAGGCGTCCAAGACACTTTCAGCTTGGTCGCTCAGGCGCAATAAATGATCCAGGCGGCGGGCGAATTCTCCGGGCCGGGTCTGCAACAGCGCCAGAGCAGTGCTGATCTCGCGTTCAGCCAAGGCCATTTCGACGGAGCGCCCAAAGGTGGGCAATTTTTGACCTTGGCGCAGGGCCTTAAAGGCTTCATATGTTTTGGGAAAGCGGGTTTTGAACTCGCCTGGGTGCAGGCGCTCGGCCAGCCGTTTAAAGGGCTCTGGGCGTTTTTGCAGGGCCTCTGCCAGGTCTTCCATGCGCTCCAATTGGCCCAGGAGCAAGCGGCGGATTGGCTTGGAAAAGCTCACAAAGCGGGTGTTCTCGGCCAGACTGACATCGCCATGCGAGAGCGCGGTGGCCAGACGCAAGACATCGGTTCCGTTTTTGAGATAGTTTGCTGCCAAGTTTGTTTGCACGTCTGTTTTTTTGAGCTGTTGCAGCAGGGCGGCCAGCAGCAAAGCGGCATTTTCGCGCTGGGGCAGATTGGCTTCGAGATAGGGCACAATGGCCTCACCCCGGCTGGCGACAAACCATTCCAAGTGCTTTTTGTCTTCGGGACTCAGGGCCATGCGGGCCAATTGCAGGCGCTTAAAGATCAACATAAAATCTGCGCTGTCACCCAAATCTATCTGCTTAAGTGCCGTTTCGTCTTGCAGGGCTGGGCGTTCGGCTTTTTCGTAGTGGGGCAGTATGCGTTTGCCAATCGCGTCGCCCCAATAATGCAGCAGGGCATTGAGCTGCAATTCCCATTTGGGCATATTCATGACCTGCTCTGGGAAATTGGGGTACATCGGGTTAAAGTTTTTATGGGCCCCCACAAGCTGCTTGAGCAGGGGGATCAGCTCAAGGTAAAATTGCTTGAGCCCTGGTTCTGAGAGCGTTAATACCCGCTCAGCCAGGGCCGGGGAGAGCACAAAGCCCAGGCTCTCAATGTTTTTTTGCAGCCCCACCAAATATTGACCAGGCAAAGGCAATGCCCCCTGGCCTGGGGCCAGTATGAGCTTAGACGCTTTGTGAAGATAGAGGGCATTGTCCACCCAGGTTTGGGCTTTTGTTTTGCCAATTTGGGCTCCACCCAGCAGTAAGACTCTGACCAGATCGGCATTCCCGCTGCTCTGTGCCAATTCCAAGCAGGACTGGCCGGGAGGCAAACAGCTATCGGGGTCTTGGATGCCTTTTAACAGCCATTCTGTCAGCTGTAAATTGCCTTTTTCCAGGGCCTTGGCCAGCGCTGTCTGGCCTTGCAAATTGCGCAGGTGCGGATCTGCACCATTTTTAAGCAACCAATTGACACTGGCACTCCAATTGGCTTCGATCGCCATCATCAGCACCGTGTCACCTTGCGCATTTTGGGCATTGAGATCGATGCCCCGCGCTTGAAAGAGCTTTAAGATCGGCTCATAGCCGTAAGGCAAGGCCAGCAAAAGGGGGTGCCCTGGGTTGGGCGGGCCTGCTAAATCTTCGTCTTGCAGCAGGTGGGCAACCAAAGCTGGTCGGTAATATTGGATCGCCATTTTCAGACATTCTCTGTGTATTTTGGGGCTGTCATGTCGGCTCAGGCCACGCAAATAGTCAAAGACCTCTGGGTTGTCCGAAATCACCGACAAAACCAAGGCATTTTGGCCCTGGGCTGATTTTTTATCGGGGTCGGCCCCCGCAGCGATCAAAAATTTGAGCATGACCAAGTCCCCCAGTCGGGCTGCCTGCTGCAAGGGGGTGACGCCGTATTGATTGCGGCGATTTAAGTAGAGCCCATCGCCAATTACAATCTCCAGCAGGGGCAAGCTGGAATGGCCGGCCGTAAGGTGCAAAGGGGTGTCACCCCACTTGTTTTTGAGTTGGTGTTTGGCGCCAGTGTTGAGTAAAAACAGGGCCATCTCACTTTGGCGGTTGCGCAGGGCTTTAAACAGCGGTGTCTCTTCGTAAGTGGGGTTGTCGATGCCGTTGATGTCAGCTCCGGCTGCCAGCAGTTCTTTGATGATTTCCAAATTGCCGT
>CAZRFI010000077.1:0-16285 GCA_964598905.1 uncultured Candidatus Sericytochromatia bacterium
TGCTTTTTCAAGAAGTGCGCCAAAATTATGCAGGCTTTCGCAATGCAGCTTTGCAAGACATGATTGCTATTTACCAAGAACAAAAACAATTTTCAGAGGCCCTTGAACTTTACCAGGCCTTGTTTAAACTGGAACCGAGTTTGGCTGAAGAGGACTATTACCGTTTAGATTATAAAAGCACTTGGCTCCTTGCTGAATTAAACAAGACCCCCAAGTCGGCCCCGCTGCTCAATGAATTGGCCCAAGTGGCCATTCAGCAAGGGGACTTTAAATATGCTCAGCAAACATTTCAGCAGGCCTTGGCTATTGAGCCCGAAAATGCGGTTATTTTGTACAATTTCGGCTCATTTTCACTCAAGCAACAGGCCTTTGAAGAGGCCAAAATCGCTTTGGAAAAAGCCTTAAAAAACCAACCCAAATATATCAATGCGGCTTATAATCTGGGATTGACTTATTTGGCTTTGAGTCAAAAGGCCGAAGCCAAGTCCCTGTTTGAGCAGATTCTCAGCTGGCAACCCGGACACAGCGGTGCCAGTGAGGCACTCACAAGCCATTTCCGTTAAATTTGAGGTTAAAAACCCAGCTCTTGCAGGACTTCTTTTTGCCGATTTGAGAAGCCTGTACGTTGCGTGCCCGCGCCCAGAATCAGGTTAAAATACAGGCCTTGATTGCTGAGATTGGGCAAATTACTGCCCCCCACCAAACGGCGGTTGGCCTCCCATTGGGTGGGAGAGGGCACAAACAGGTAGCCCAATTTGAGTCCCACTAAGAGGCCACTGGCATTGCCAGCATCGGCATTAAAATCTATTAAATAATCAGCCCCAATGCCAATATCAAGCACCACCTGATTCGAATCAATCCGCGTGATATCTTCGCTGCCAGATAAGCCAAAGACCTTGTTTAAGCTACTTGAACCACTGACCGAGATATGACCAGAACCAATACCGAGCACGGGATAGAGATTGAAATTATTTTCTTGATAGACCATGTATCCGAGGTTAAACAGCCCATAGCCACCTGAAATACCCAAGACATCACCTGCAGAATTGGCACTGCGAAAGCCATTGAGGCCCATGCCACTGCCACCGAGAATAATCCGATCGAGAATAATATGGGCCCCACCCCCCTGGGAGATAAAGACAGAGCTGAGATTGTTGTACCCTTGGTTGGCGATGGCACCATTAAACGCAGCTGTGTCTAAAAAGGAAAAGCCAGGATCATACCAGACTTTGGCTCCCTGAAAGACCTCCCAATTTAAGTTGGGCTCGGCCGAGGCGGGGGTGGCATTGAAAACTGTAGAAGCTGCCAAAAATGGGACCCAAAATGTTGCCATAAGCGGTGACAACAGTGAGGGTATTTTGCAAAAAAAGGCTTTGAACATGGGGTCACTCCTCGGACAAACTATTTTCCAAGGGACGCAGTTGCTCCGTTGCAAGTTCCCAGCGAAGCGGGCGCACATTATTTCAGGGCAATGACAACTGCGCAAATTCAGAGAGCCAAGCCTGATCCACATGTTTGTCGTCAAGCTTTTCCAAAAGAGTGCGCAAACAGCGTGTTCCTGTTTCTGCTTCGACACGATTGCCACCATAGCAGCGATTGAGAAAGCGGCAATCGCCACAAAATTCAGGCAAAGATGACTCGCGATAACTGCGAAAACGGCGGTACCAGAGTTCTGGCAATGCATCGTTTAAGAGATGCCCTTCAATCGGCAAATGGCCTTCGTTAAAGCCTTTGATGCTGCCGTCAGGCAATATGTACAAACTGTCCCAGCCACTGTACGCAAAAAATGGGGCCATATTTAACCAATTGTCCAAGGGGCCCAAATAGCCCACTCCAGCCACGCTCAAATCATAGCCCTGATAGAGGCTCTCAGCAGCAAAATGCAGCAGATTTAGCATTTGTTGCTCGTTTAACGTCTGGGCATTTTCTGCTCGGCCCGAGCGCGTGATCGGTCTCAAAACCCAATGAGCAGCACCAGCCTCAAAGATCGTTTGACGCAATTCGCGCAATTCTCTGAGGTTGTCTGGCCAAACGGTGGTATTGACACTGAGCGTCGGGATTTTCCAGTCCCGCGCCAAACGCAGGGCTTTGAGTGTCTGCTTATAGCTGCCAGGAAATAGGCGCAATTGGTCGTGGCTTTGCTCCAAACCGTCGATGCTGATTGCCAGGGCATCGGGCAGATGGGCCCTGAATTGGGCCTCAAACCGTTCAAAATGGTGGCCATTACTGACCATTCCCACCTTGACCCCACAGAGTTTGAGCACCGCAATCAGATCAAAGAGATCTTTGCGCACCAGCGGCTCTCCCCCAGTTAAAGTGACCGATTGCAAACCCAATTTGAGCAAATCTGGCAAGGCGCTGGCAAAATCCTCCAGGCTCAGATCGGTATATGCCGTTTCGCCCCCCCTTACCCCACAATGGGCGCAGCGCAGATTGCAGCGATTGGTAATATGCCAAACCACATGCCGCAGGGGTAATCGTCCTGCCCGCCACATCGCCTGGAATTGCTCCCATTGCTCGCGGGCAAAATTCGCGCCGGGCAGATCGCCATTCCAATAGGCATGGGGGGCTTTGTTTAGAAGCCAATCGTGAAAGCGAGCCGAACGTGAAGGTGCCTGATTCTGTATCATAGGCTGATCCATCGCTGCTAAGGGTCCCTGAGACTGAAAAGATCAGGTGGCAAAGGCAACTCTTCTGGTTCACTGTGGATTTGCAGCATTTGCAACAATTCTTCAGCGCTATATGCCCCAGAGCGGTACTCCATTTCAATATAGCCAGCATCAGAGGCAAATCCTGTTTTGCGCTTGCGTGCAGCGGCAACCAACCCCGGCACCAGACAATTGCTGGTATACCCACCCAAGCCAGGATCTTTCCAATTTAACTCAGACAAGATCTCAGCTTGTTGAGCCGTATTTGTGCGCAGAGCAAAGAGCAGATGGATCAGGTGTACTTGGCCGCCTTGCGGTGTGGGCAAGGTTTTGAGGCAAGAGACCTTGGGTGTGAGCCTGGTATAAGTCTTATTGCCAAACGCAACAAAACGTAATCCATCGCGCTCACAGATTTGCATGAGAAGATTTTTGACTTGGCCGGCACAAATTTGGCAAAAGTCCAGACCCGTTTGGGCCATGAGACGGCCTTGACTATCAGGCATATATTCAGCCTGAAAGGCATCATACAACGGGTTTTTGATTCGTTCCCAGGGCGTTTTTAACGCATCGCAAATGCGGGCTGTCTGATTAAGCACCTCCTCTGGCAAAAAACCATTGTCATAGGTAAAGGCCTGTACGGGGATATCCAAAACTTCGCGCAATAAAAAAAGACAGGAAAGGCTGTCTTTTCCACCTGAAAGCGCCAGTAGCAAGGGTTTCCCGCTCGCTTTTAAAGCCTGTAAAAAGCCCAAAAGCTCCTGTTCCAACCAGTCGGAATCATAGTTCTGTAGATAGCGGGTACAAAATTCACACAGCCCATTGGGATTGAGTTCGATTTGCTTCACACGCAGAAAATCCGGCAGGGCCTGGGGACCTACCGGATAAAATTCATCACGCAAATGCACACCCGCAGGCAGCAGGCAGCGCTGACAATGAGAGTTAGAGCTGGCGGGAGCAGAAGACACTGGCATAACGCATGGTAATCATGTCTTCAGAGGTTTGACCGTTGCCATCAATTTGATAGGTGCGTGCAGACCCGCCAATCACAACCTGTCCAGGAATTTTGTCTTGCGGGTCGTAAATACTGACCGCTTGTCCAGCGGGAATCAGCATCACATCACCTGTTGTGAACTCAACTTTAAAACCCTGGATGGGCTTACCCGTTTCGGGATCTTTAAAGGTGGCCGGACTCGGGGGCCACTGACTGACACTGACCCCATTATCGAGATTTAATCTCACTGGGGTACCCGCTGTTTCTGAACGCAAAACAGTGGGAGGGCCCGCAGGGGTGTTTTCAATTTTGACACTGTCTGCTTTGTACATCTCAGGCGTACCATGGATTTTCACTGCGGGCTGTGTTTGTTGAGCAGGTGCTGGCGCATCCATATCAAAGACAAATTCATAAGGTTCGCTGGCTACTGTGGCAGTGAGAATTTTATTGGTGAGATTTTTATCGAGGTAACGGCCCAAATCTTTGGTGACGGTTTGAAGTTTTGAGAAGTCTTCAATTTTTCCGTCTTTCATGCCAGCAGCAGCCTGGACTTCTTTCATATCCAGTTTGCCGTCTTGGTTGTTGTCCATTTTTAGCAAATCTTTGCGGGCCTGGGCAGTCAAGGGCTGACTGGCTATTTGTTGCTGTCCCATTTTGATATTTAAATTAAATCCACCCATGTTTGGCACCTCGTTTGCTATTCAGACAGAATATAAGACGTATTACTTATTCATTTTAGCTTGTTTTTCAAAAATCTTGTTTAAATTTTGAGCATCGCTAGCCCAACCTCGCCGTTTATGCCTTCACCCCCTTGCCAGCCCAGCTGGAGCCCGGCACAATGAAAAGTGAAAAAGAGTATTTGGATCACCGTTAAGGAGCAACCATGAAAAATCTGCTGGCACTTACCTTAAGCGCATGTCTCGCAATGCCCCTGGCTTCTGCTCAGGCAGCCTCATTTCAGTTGGAACCCGGCAATTGGAATCCTGCCGTGCGCAGCCAGCTCGAAAACCTGTTGGGCAGTCACAGTTGGCAGGGCAAAAAAGTCGTTTTGGACTTTGACAATACCCTCGTGAGCCGCGATATCGGCGAGGCCACTTTCGCACAATTATTAATTTCTAACAAAATCAAACGCAGCTCAGCTTTGGATGCAATTTCTCCAGTTTTTGTCAGACAGGGCAAAAATATCTCTCTCGATACCGCCGTCGATCTGGCTGAATATTATGATGAACTGGCCTCACTTGATTCCCACCCGGCAGATCTTGAGGCCGCTTCAAACTCATATGCCTGGGTGGTGCAGGCCATGATGGGGCTGACACCTGTCGAAATTATCGATGCGACCCGCGCAGCTTACGGCCAAAATCGCGCTGAACAAGACCGGGCCCAAAACACAGACAGTAAATGGGAGATTACGCCAGGCAAAACCAGTTACCGTGTGCCCTTTTTTAATCCCGAAATCGTGGATTTAATCGGGCAATTGTTAAAACATGGCTATGATCTCTATGTGGTTTCGGGCTCAAATGTCTGGACCGTGCGCCACATGGTGACTGTCGAACTCATGCAGCGTGTTAATGCCAAGTTTGGCACCCAATACCAGATTTCCGCCGATCACGTGATTGGTGCCAGTGTGCTTTTGCGCGATAAGCGCACAGGGCGCTTGGTCAAAGATGCCTATTTGGCCAAAGAAAACGAGCGCTATGCCGCCTTGGACCCCGCAGAATTGGTCAATTACGAATTGACCAATCAAACGGTGTTTCCGTTGACGGGATTCTCAGGCAAAGTTGCAAATATTATTCAATACATCACAGGGCCTGTCGAAAAGCCCTTTTTGGTTGCTGGCGATTCCAGCGGCGATTTTGCCATGTTGCAAATGGCCCAATACCGTCTTTGGTTTGCCCGTTTGGAGAAAAAAGGTTATCAACAGACACTCAGCCGCCTGATTGGCAAACCCGAACAGGGCTCCTGGATGATTCAGCCCGTGCTCACAGCACGGCAACCAGGCCTCTTAAAAAATCAGGCCCATTTAAAGTCTTTGTCAGAGGTTGCGGGGCTGAAATTGTATGATTTGCTCGAAAGTTTAGAAATTTGGAAAGAACGGGGTCTTTACCGTGACTAATACCGTGATCAAATCCTTGTCAGCGATGTTTATTTGCTTGGGATTGTCGATCGCAACACCAGCTTTGGCTGTTCCAAATGGTCAAAACGCTTCAGCAGATCCCTCTTTGGCGCGCAGTATTCCTTTATTGCGCAAAACCTGTTATCTCAAAGCCGCTCCAATATGGGAAGAAGGGGCTACAGGTCCAGTGATTCAAGCCAATCAGGCTTATCGGGACTGTCTCTTAGATATCTCTGAAAAGGTTTTAAAGCAATATTATTCTACAGACATGTTGAAACCCTTGAACCCACGTCAATTTCTGGAAAAACACCTCGAATCCGTTTCCAAATTAGCTTATACTGTGCAGACCCAAATCAAGGCCTGTCTTCCCCATTGTGGAACGATGTGGCAAATGATGGCCTCTGGCCAAGAGGGGGCTATTTTGGAGGATTTGCTGCGGGACATGGCCGAACGGATTTTGCTCGAAACCGATGAGAGTTTATTAAGCGATCAAGCGAATTGGAAAAAGTGCTGGGATACCCCCAGCTCTTGTCCAGCAAAGTTTTAGGGCTTATGGCTGAACACAACAGGATTCCTTACCGGGTGCAAAGTGACCGTCTGATTATTCGCTGTTACGAGCCTGTTGACGCACCCCTGCTCAAACGCAGCGTGGATGAGAGTTTGGCACTACTCAAAATCTGGATGCCTTGGGCCATTCATGAACCCACCTCTTTGGCTGCCAAGGTTCAGCGTTTGCGGCTGATGCGCAGTCAATTTGATCTCGACCAGGACTATACCATGGGCGCATTTGATCTGGGAGAATCGGTTTTAATTGGCGGCACAGGCTTGCACAAGCGTGGCGAGGTCGGCTCTCTCGAAATTGGCTATTGGGTTCACAGTGCATACCAGAATCAGGGCTTTGCGACAGAAATAACACGCACATTGGCTCAACTGGCATTTGATTTCCATGGCATTCAACGACTCGAAATCCGCTGCGATCCTGATAATTTGGCCTCAGCAGCTGTTCCCCGAAAATTGGGTTTTGAACATGAAGCCACCCTAAAACAGCGCGACAAAACCCCTGCCGGCCAGATCCGTGACACCATGATTTGGAGCTTGTTCAAGCTTGACTTTCTCCAAGTCCCTTGGCGCAAAGACTCCCTCCAAGTTTGGGATGTCTGTGGTCAAGTGATTCCCAAACCTGAGCCAATTTAAAATTCGCAGCTGAATTTCAGCTTAAGCCTCTGGCCATCTATCCAGGGAACCAGATTTTATTTGCCTTTTTCTGCTTCATCTTCGCTGGCATAAATTGAGGCAAATTCAAATGTTTTCAAAAACTGCCCCATTTGTTGTCCTTTGACATAGCCACTCTCAATTTTAAATTGGGTATCCATTTTGCGCATACGCTGCCCCATCAACTCAATCACTTTTTGAGCCAAAATAGGGTATTTGCCAATCAGGTGGTTAAACATATCCCGGTCCAAAGCCACGACATGGGTGCGGCTGCCCGCTTCGACAGAAGCTGTGCGATCAAGCTGATCCAGCAAAGCCATTTCACCAAAAATATCCCCTGGATTGAGGGTCCACAGTTCGCGCCGGTTCATCCCACTGCCAATAAAAACATTGACTGAACCAGAGACGATAAAATAGACCTTGTCGCCCGGCTCTCCCTCACTAAAAATGCGGTTGTGTAATTCGTAAATCCGCCCATGCTGCTGCCCCAGAAAGGCCAGGGCTTTGCGATAGGCTTCGTTTTCTTCGGGCGTACTCATTGGCGGCTCCTTGAAACGTAATGCAATCGATTATACCACTCGGAAATGAGAGATTAAGGCGAAAATGGCGAAATTGGGTGCGTGAAGGGAGACTGAATTGGGCTTTGGGTAGTCAAACAGGGCGGTATTCTTCGCGAAACCACTGCAGGGCTTTAAGGCCAGAGGGGCGAGTGCGGAAACTTTCAATGCTCGCTTTGAGTGGGGCGGGGAACAGGCCTAAGTCGGGCAGAGGCACACTGTATTCGGTTGGAGCAAGAACAGGTGATGCCAGAGTGGCAAAAGTCAGATCAGCGGCACTGAAACGGTCACCACAAAAATAATCACGGCCATCGCTGAAAAGTCTGTCTGCAAAGTCAAACTCTGCTTCGATCTTGGCCAACGATTTGAGGCTGGCAGCCTCGGTGATATTCATCGATCTTCGCATCATCAGACTTAAACCAGGCCAAAGCAGGGGCAGAAGGCTGCGCTCGTTAACTGGGCCCTTTTGGCTGAGAATTTCACGGGCCAGGGCCGGTTCTTGCAACAGGTAAAAATAGACATATCGGCGGGTATGCGGGCCGAGTTGCAGATCAAAACGCTGTTCGAGCGCTTCAACTTCTTTGCGGTGGGCATCGTTGGGAAAGAGGCGTTGAGTGGGTTCGACCTGTTTGTCCAGCCAGTGCAAAATATCTGTGGAGTCGGAGATAACCCCTTCTTGGGTAAACAGACAGGGCACTGTGCGGCTGCCCCCCCGTTTGAAATTTGCGAGCATGTGAAAGCCTGGGAGGTGGTTTTCTTCGCTGTAAGAAATTTGCAATCGGCTCAAGGCCCAACGGACTTTTTCACAATAATGGCTGACGGTGATGCTGTGTAAATGGGGGCTTAGAGAGGAATATTGGGGAGCCATTTGGGAGGGATATCCAATTGTCTTTTGTTTGAAAAGCGCGACAGGGCCTGAATCAAAATCGGCCGGGTGCGGGCCGGTTCGATAATATCGTCGAGATAGGCGCTGGCAGCGGGAATAAAAGGATCGTCCATGCGGCTGCCTTGGACGTGTAAGGCCTCAAAGGTCTTGCGCAGAACGGGATTGTGACCGGCAAAACTGGCCATTGCTTGGTCGCTCATAATCCCAATCATGGCACCGGGCCAAGCGTAGACCAAATCTCCGCCTCCGACTTTGGGGTTGAGCAAAAAATAGGCCCCACCAAAACAGCGTCTTACAACCACGCTGACTTTAAGTCCTTTGAGGTGGCCAATCGCTGAAAGGGCCTGAGAGCCATAGGTCAAAATCCCTTCGCGGTGAGCGGTGGAATTGGGCATGAGACCAGGCACATCGACAAAACAGACCAAGGGGTAATTAAAACTGCTGAGAAAATTGAGGAATCGGGCCATTTTTCGCAGGGCTTTGCTATCGAGAGCACCCGCTAAAACCAGTGATTGATTGGCTAAAATTCCCACGGTTTGCCCACCCAATTGCGCAAAAGCCGTAATTAAATTGGGGGCAAAGGCCGCTTGAACTTCCAGCAAACTGTCTTGATCGACAACCGCTTTGAGCACGGGCAGCATATCAAACGGGGCATCGGGGCTCGTGGGTAAAATCTGATTCAATTCGGGGGCTTCGCGCTGGGGGGAATCGCCAGAGATATAATGGGGCGGGCGCTCAGCCTGGGTCAGGGGCAAGTAACTGAACAATTGCCGCACACGGGCAATCGCGGCGGCTTCGTTGGGCTCGACAAAATGCACGGCCCCCGAATGCCGGGTGTGAATCTCGGGGCCGCCCAAGCTCTGTTCATCGAGATCTTCGCCAGTTGCTGCTTTGTTGACCCCTGCTCCCGCCACGCAAAGTGTGGAGTTTTGGTCCATCACAATAAAATCTGTTAAGGTGGCGACAAAAGCCGGAGCACCAATGCAATGCCCCAGCACACAGGTGATTTGGGGCACGACCCCTGAGAGATAGACTGCCTCTTTGAGGGTTTCGGCATAACCCTCCATGATCTCCATCCCGTCTGTCACTCGTGCGCCGCCCGATTCGACCAGTGAGACCAGAGGCAGGCCTGATTGGCGGGCCAAACGGTAGAGTTCATTCAGTTGCCGGGTTTGCAAAGCACCAATACTGCCACCCATGGTTTCATATTCGCTGGCCCAGGCCAAAAGGGGGCGACCCTGAATCTCCCCTGAAGCGCAGACTATGCCATCGCTGAAACTGGGTTTGTCCAAGCGATTTCGCACAAAGCGAAACAATTCCTGACCTGTCCCGGAATCAAAGAGGGCCTTGAGACGCTCACGGGCACTTTGGCGACCGGGTCTGTTTGGGCGTGCCTGTTCTTCGGCTTGGAGCCATTGTTCTGCCTGTTTGAGTCGGCTGAGATCAGGGGTGAGGTTTTGTTTGTCTGGCGTGGCTTCTGTCATCGATCAGGCCCGTTTCATGGCAAAGAAAAACAAAAGATTGGCGGAAACAAAAAAGCCCGCTGCCAGCATCATTGCAGAGGGCCAAGACACCTGGGTTCCGACGATCAGGCAAAGCACCAAACCAACCACCAACTCGATCAGCCCAGCAATCATTAAAAATCGGGGTGTGATTTTTGTTTTCATGGTTTAAAGCAATCCAAAATTTTGACCCGCCTTGCACTCGCCCCGGTAAAAGGCCCATTCTTCACAATGGGAGCGATCAGTAAAAAAACAGATCCCCACTTGGCCCAGATCCAAATTGCGTATTTCAAGCCTTCCTTGGTGCTGGGTACAAAATGTTGAAGCGGGATTGGCAATCGTCGGGCCCGAAGAAGGGGTGCCTTCGGGACTTTTTTTGCCGGTTGGGCCCAGCACAATCACGGGAGTACAGCCCAACAAAAACAGAAGGGAGATCCAGAGTGGCTTCATGCACCAGCCAACCCGGTCATTTGCAAACTGAGATCCCAGAGGCGTTCTTGCAAGATCTCATTGTAGGATATTTTCGAAGATTTGACTGCTTTGCACTTGTCAAAATAGCGCCCACTGTCGGGGTTGAGTTGCTTGCTCGTGGCCAAATAGACCATCGTCTCTGCCCCTTTTTCAGGGCTGATCATACATTTTTGAATCACTTTGGCAAAGGGCTGGGTCCAAGCTGCACCTTTGCTCCAAATATCTGTGGCCACCACACCCGGATGCAGACAATTGGCCGTTACTCCTGTTCCAGTCAAACGGCGTGCCAGGGCATAAGTGAAGAGTACATTTGCCAATTTGGATTGGGCATAGGCATTCATCAAACTGAAATGTTCTTCGCCCTGTAAATTGGCAAAGTCGATCACCGCCTGAAAATGCCCCACCGATGCCACGTTGATAATCCGCGCAGGAGCACTGTTTTTGAGCAGATCGAGCAGGAGATGGGTTAACAGGAAATAAGAAAGGTGGTTGAGCGCCCAGGTATTTTCATAGCCATCCACAGTCAGTTCGCGTTTGGCAAAAACAGCTCCGGCATTGTTGATCAGCACATCGAGTTGATCTGTGCGTTCGCGCAGGTCGCGGGCCAATTGGCGAACCTGGGCCTGTTCGGAAAGATCGGCCAATAAATATTCAATCTGGCCATCTGTTTGGCGTTTCAGCTCTTGAACCACATTCAGTGTTTTTTCGGGATTGCGGCCAACCAAGATCACCCGTGCACCTCGAGATGCTAGTTCTCGGGCGCAAACTTTGCCAATTCCTGCTGTGCCACCTGTGACCAAACAGACTTTTCCCTCCATCTGATTGCCTCCTGTTTAAACCTAGACACACCTTAACACATTTTTACTCTAAAAACAGGTTGAGACGGGTATTTGCGCCCCCAAATCCATCGGGTTCAATATTTTCACATTCAGGGTCGGGAATCCAACGCTGACCATTGACCACGAATTTATAGGCGTAAATGCCTTTGAAGGGAAAGACCTTTTCCAAAATCCAGGTTGAGGTATTGGGGATGCGGGTTAAAAATGTCCGGTCGGCCTTCCAATCGGTAAATTCGCCTGCAACAGCCACACTCTCAGCTTGGGGATCGTCGTAGTAAAATGTCACCTTGCGGCCCTCTACATGGGGAGATGAACCACGTTTGACCCCCCGACGGTAGCGATCGTTTTCAGCCTCTTTGACACATTTGCGGGGATGAATTAACCCGTGTCCCTGTTTTTCAATGGCGATATTAAAAATTTTATCTGTAGTAGAAGTCAAGATCTGTTTGATCCGCCGCGGACTCAGATCGGGGTTGGCCTCAAACATCTGGGCAATAATCGAGCAGACAATGGGCGCCGAAAAAGAGGTGCCATCGACATGTTGGTAGTGCATGCCGACAATTTTTTGCTCACGCAGGCGGTTTTGAATCCGTTTGCGCATGTCGGCAATGGGCAACGCCAGTATTTCAGGGCCAAAGGGCAGATCTTCCAATTGCTCACGCAAGGCATCTGGCAAGGCCTGATCGTTGAGTTTATTGAGTTTACTCAGGGCCTCAGCCTCGCGGTAGAGGCTCGTCTCGGGCAAAATCGGTGCAGCAACCCAGATCCCCGGAGCGATCAACTCTGGTTTCATGAGACCATCTATGGTCGGTCCATAACTGGAGTGGTACATATCGTAATAGTGGCGGCTGAGTTTGTTTTTGTCATCAAAGCCACCCACAGTAATCACCGATGGGGCGTTGGCTGGGGGCGTGATGGCATTATCTGGCGAATTGCCATCGTTGCCTGCTGCGACTACCACCACAACGCCGGATTGCCAAAGGGCTTCAGCCATTTGGGTCAGGGCATTGTCCAGATACGATTCTTCTCGGCCCTCACCCAATGAAATATTGACCACGCGGATATTGTATTCTCTGTGGTTTTCCAAGACCCATTTTAAGCCTTTGATCATGTACTCGGTCTTGATACAGCCCTGGCGGTCTGTCGCTTTGAGCAGGACCACATTGGCATTGCTGGCAATGCCTTTGTAGAGGCTATTGGAAAGATAGCCATTGCCTGCAGCTGAGACTGTGGTCTGCATGCCGTGCCAGGAATTGTCTTGGGGAATCCCAAAATCGTCATAGTCGGGGTCGGGAATATTGACATACGCCAGGACCCGGTTATTGGGCATGGTCAAATCGGGGTGGGGGTAAAATCCTGAATCCAAGAAGGCGATGGTCACCCCTTTTCCGGTATAGCGAGAGACGGCATTCAGGCGCAGGGGCGTGGGAATGATCTCATAATCCTTTTGATTGTAAATCGGGAAAAAGCCGCTGAGTTCGGAAACCAGCCCCTCGTTGGGGTATTTGTTTGAGAGCAAGAAAATGTCTTGGGGTGTCAGTTTGCTGCCATCGGGATGTCTAAACAACTCAATTTGGGTCACGCGGTCCGTGAGCGAGAGGTATTCATTGAGCACCTCGCTGCTCTCTTCGTCGATCAAAATATAGCGATCGGGCTCGGGACCCTGTTGGTAAACTTTGAGCTGGATCCGGCCATCATCGCGGTGAATCACGTCTTCAATGATCAAATCACAAATGGCCTGGGCCCGAACAGGGGTGCCATAATACAGCATTAAAATGCAAAGATCATGTAAAACATGCCATTGTTCTTGGCGTTTGATCTTCTCCAAAAGTTCGAGTTTGTGTTGTTTCCACTGTTTGTCGAGGGGTTTGTATTGTCGCGAGCGCAGGGTGGCGATATATGCGCCAATATAGGCTTTGATCAGGTGTTGCAGACTGTCCATGGCATTAACTTTCTCTTTGATCTTGTGCTATTTGAACATGTGCTATTTGATCACTTTGTGGGCAATCAAGGCCTGGTAATATTCGACAGCTTTGGGGCAAGACCCATCCGATTCAATCCAGCGGGGGTTGTGGCTGGTGATCAGCTCCAAAATCTGTTTTTCGACATTTTTATGAAAAGGGATGATCGCATCATCCACTTCCCGCTCACAAACCGGGCAGACGTAGCGGTTGTCGAGGCGGCTGTCCGAGTGTAACTCCATGCAACGCTCCTTGGATTTTTAACGATCCTAATCTTAGCACAGGCAGCTAACTTGCGAAAAAATACCCCCAGGATTAACTGAGGGTCTTCGGGGAGAAGTTAGAAACTAATTGCGATAAAGGCTTTAACCTTTGTTGTAATAAAAGCGCTCGTTGACGACTTTGCCGTCTTTCCAGGTTTGCACAGCCACCTGTTGCATCTTTGTGCGGAAACCGCCTTGAAAAGTCAGATCCATCCAATTTTCGATCATGGCCACACCGGTTTCATCGTTCCAGGCCAGATTGCTAATCCCTGCATCATGGAAGGCTTCAATGCTTCCGAGAAAAGCCACTTCACGTTCACGGTTGGCAGCTTTGCCCACGGTGGGAGCATCGTTGTTTTCTTGCATAACCACATCGTCGGCATAAAAATGGTCAAAGGCTTCGAGTAATTGACCGCTAAAAATTTGATTATAGAGAGTGGTGACGTCATCTTTTAAACTCATGAATCGGGACTCCTTAAATAACTGTAATTAATTTGGGTACGTTTTATAGTTTAACTATATCATCCAAACTTAAATAGTTCAATATTAAATTAAAATAATTAATTTAATATTCTGGTGTACACTAAAAAAATTAAAATCTGCAAAATAGCCTGATTGGTCTGGCTATTTGCGCTCTTTGAAAAAAGGAGAGCCCGTCATGCGCAAATTATTTTTTATCGGCGTTGCATTTGCCCTGGCCATTATTGGACTGGGTTATTTGGTTTTACCGTCGATTTATCATCCCTTTCACACTACCCTCAGTGCCCTTCTGGGTATTTTAATTGCGGTTGGTCTCAACGATGCCTTTCAAACCAAACATACCATTCGCCGCAATTTTCCCATATTGGGAAATATGCGCTATATTCTCGAAGAAATCCGACCTGAAATCAATCAATATTTTATCGAATCCAACACCAACGGTGCCCCCTTTAATCGCCTTCAGCGCTCTTTGATTTATCAGCGGGCCAAAAGTGAGACCAGCACTTTGCCTTTTGGCACCCAGATCGATGTCTATCAAATCGGTTATGAGTGGGTCGGACACTCCCTTTTACCCGTGCATGTCGACCCTGCTTCAATGCGTGTGCAAGTGGGTTGTAAAGCCTGCCTCCAACCGTACAACGCCAGTATCTTTAATATTTCAGCCATGAGTTATGGCTCTCTCAGTAAAAACGCGGTTCTGGCCCTCAATGGCGGCGCCAAAGACGGCAATTTTGCTCACAATACAGGTGAAGGGGGCCTCAGTCCCTATCACCTCGAACCCGGAGGGGATATCATCTGGCAAATTGGCACGGGCTATTTTGGCTGCCGGAATGCCGATGGCAGCTTCTCTGCCGAGATGTTTGCCGAAAAGGCCAAACACAAAAATGTCAAAATGATCGAAATCAAACTCTCTCAGGGAGCAAAACCGGGTCATGGTGGCATTTTACCTGCCAAAAAAGTCACGCCAGAAATCAGCCAGATTCGCCATGTGCCGATGGGCCAAGACGTGATCTCTCCGCCCCGCCACAGTGCCTTTTCCACACCCTTGGAATTGGTCCAATTTATTCAGCAATTGCGTGAGCTATCAGGGGGCAAACCGATTGGATTCAAACTCTGCCTGGGCAAACTCTACGAATTTATGGCGATCTGCAAAGCCATGGTGCAAACAGGGATTGTTCCCGACTTTATCACCGTCGATGGTGCCGAAGGTGGCACAGGCGCAGCTCCCTTGGAGTTTTCGAACAATCTCGGTGTGCCCGGTGTTGAAGGTCTGGTCTTGATTCACAATTGCCTTAAAGGTTTTGGTCTGCGCGACCAAATCAAAATTATCTATTCTGGCAAGGTCACCACGGGTTTTGATGTGATCAATAAAATTGCCGTCGGGGCAGACATGTTAAACTCTGCACGCGGAATGATGATCTCGATTGGCTGTATACAGGCCTTGCGCTGCAATACCAACGATTGCCCAACCGGAGTTGCCACCCAAGAGCCCCATTTGGTGGCGGGTTTACACGTCGGAGATAAACGCATTCGCGTGACCAGTTTTCATCACAAGACGGTTGAAAGTGCTGCAGAGCTGATGGGTGCCATGGGCTTTGACAGGCTTGAATTGCTCAAGCCACGCCATGTTTATCGCCGGATTAGCCCCTCTCATGTGATGAATTACGAAGAAATTTATGAATACATCAAAATGGGGGATTTTTTCAAAAACGAATTGCCAGAAAGCTATAAAAAGGCTTTTTTAAATGCGACGGCAGAGAGTTTTGAGCCAGCTATTAAGGTCTAATAGCAACAGGCTATTTGCCCAGGCCGCCGAGTTGATGGGCCATTTCCAGCCCCAAACCAGCCAAACCCGCACCGGCGGCCACCCATTGGGCTTTGCCCGGCAAAAATCCGGCCACGCCACTGATGGCGTTGAGTCCAACTTGAACCCCAGCCACAACCTGACCAGTTGAATTGCCTTTTTCACGGGCCCGTATAAAGCGCAGGGAATTGTCTGCGATGGCCAGAGTGGCACCTACGGCATTGGCCGCAGGCAAAACCTTGCCGGTCATGGTTTTGGCCACAGCCGGGCTGGTTAACCTACCCACCACGGGCATGTGCATGAGGCCCATTGAAAATTTGGAGACGACTTCGGTGCCCCCTTTGCCACTTTGAGTGCTCCACTCGCCAAAATGCGGGCACTGGGGCTGAGAACCGGAGCAAAAACATGTTTGGCCTTGGCAGCTTGGGTCAATGAATGGGCCACAGACTTGGCTCCTTGGATGACCTTCGGGGCATTTAAACTGAATTGATGCGGAAACGCCAAAGCGCCAGCGGCAGAACCTGCGGCCCCAGCCCCATAATTGGCATAGCGCACGAG
>CAZRFI010000078.1:0-16277 GCA_964598905.1 uncultured Candidatus Sericytochromatia bacterium
GATCTGGAATTTAAAGGTGCAAGTACCGAAACCGAATGGCTCAAAAAAGAACTGGGAATCAAAAAAGGCGATCATGTCAACTTACACGATCTGCAAAAGCGCGCCGATAAGCTGTTTAAGTCCAACCGCTTCTTGAGTGTCAACTTTGTTCCCACCGCAACAGACAAAGGCATCAAGCTCTCACTGGAAGTGACTGAAGTGCCCAAAGAAATCCGCTTCCATGGCAGCGACCGCAGCCAAGAAGCCGCTTTAAAAGCTGTTTTTCCTCAACCCCTGACCCAGGAAAACATTGCCAAAGGCATGCAGGAACTGCAAAAAATCCAGGACAAAGACCCCAACTCATTGTTGCGCGGACTGGATTTTAAGATCAATGGCAATGGCCTCGATGTAATGATCTCAAGAGTGCAGGTGCCCCAAAACCTCAATTTCGTGGGTTTAAATCTTCAGGAATCGCGTGAAATTGAAGGCTTTTTTAACAAACCCCTAAATTACGAAAATATTCATGCTGGCATGGAAAAAATGCGCGGACACTTCGCCAAAGAGGGCATGATTCTGCCCAATCTGGAATTCAATGTGAATGGCCAGGATCTGACCATTCAGATGAGCAAAGCCCCCATGCCCACCCGCACCGAAATCAAAGGCGCTTCGGTCTATCCCGAAGCCCAAATCAAGGCATTGTTTAAAGAGCCCTTGAGCATGGAAAATATCCAAGCAGGCCTGCGGGCCCTTGAGAAAAAATACAATGACGATGGCTATCTGCTCATGCCCCCCGAAGGCGTCTCGGCAGATCTGAACAAAGGGGTGCTCTCGATCCAGGTGCGCGAAGCCAAACTCGGAGATATTCAACTCAGTGGCAACGACAAAACCAAGTCCGAAGTGATTATGCGCGAAATGCGCCACCTCAAAGACAAACCCGTGAATGTCAAAACCCTCGATCAAGATTTGCAACGGGTCTCTGGCACGGGTCTTTTTGCCCATGTCAACAAAACGATTGAACCCGATCCCCAAAACCCTGAGAAGGTCAATATTCGGGTCCACACCGCCGAAGAAAAAACCTCAAGCTTTAATGTGGGTGCCGGTTACAGTATGAGCAATGGTCCCTTTGGTACTGCCAGCCTGAATTTGGGCAATGTGGGCGGAATGAACCGCAAACTCAGTATCGATGGTACTCTCGGCACCAAGGTCTGGGGCGGCGGACTGAGCTATTATGATCCGTTTATGTTCGATGGCCGCACCTCCATGGGTGCCAGTATTTATCACCGCCAATGGCAGGGACCGTATTCCGACGAAACCCGGACAGGGGCCAAGGTAACCTTGGGCAAACCCCTCGGAGATATGTACGACTCACCCTGGCGCGGCGATGTCACCCTGAGCGCCGAACGGATTGGGATCGACAAACAATACAGTGTCAGTGGCACAGGCACAGATTACCGTTTGGGCATTCGCCCCTCGGTCACTTACAGCACCCTCGATGACCCCGTTATGCCCCACAGTGGCACCCGCTTCCAGGCCGGGGCCGAGCCCGTTTGGGCCAGTGGTCGTATGATTGGCAAACTGGATGCGGCTCTGAGCCACAATATTCCGATGGGTGAACGCTTTACCCTGACCGGCAGTGTGCAAGGTGGCACGATTTTGGGCGATGCGCCGCTCTACGAAAAATACAACAATGCCGGCCTGGGCCGGACCTTGATGGGTTGGGAATCTGACGGCAAGCTGGTGGGTTCCAATTACGCCGTCGCCAGTGCCGGAGTCAATGCCCAAATTTGGGGCCCTGTCAGCGCAACAGCCAAAGTCACAGCCGGAGATTATTTTGACGGCGGTGCCGTCAACCCCAAGGTCGGGGCCGGTGTAGGCGTCAATGTCAAAGTCGGTAATTTTGGCGTGCTCAATGCGGGCTACGGCTTCAAACTCGTGGGCAAAGAAAAAGGCGACAGCCCGGGGGCCTTCCACCTGGGTTTTGGCATTCCTTTCTAAAACTTCGATTGGTCGAGACAAATGCGATTTAAACCCGATTTTTTTGGGTATACTTGATCTCAGTGGTTATTTTCGCATTTATCTTAAGCTCCCTGGAGAAACCCCCATGGTATCGATCGATCGGCGTGTAGATCTTAGTCAGTATTCGCTTACGGCTCAACAAAAGACAGATTTGATCAAGGCAAAAACCAGTGATGAAGTGGTTAGTGCCCTCACCAAAGATGGCAATCTGGACGTCAATGAGCAGAAATTACTCGACGAAATTATCCAGGAGCTGACTGCCTCGACAGATCAGACAATCAAATTGGTAGATGGCAGCGCTGAGGCCAATACTGTCATGTTTGGCAAACCCGTGGATTTTCAGCAAAAGCTCGAATCCAAACTGGATACGGCAAGTATGGCCAAGCTCAAAGGCACAACCGCTGATCGCACCAGTTTTTTCTCGCGGGTCGACAATAAACAGGATCTCAGCCGTGTCCTCAAAGGCGATCAAAAGCTGGTTGATGAATATTACAAGATCAACAAAGGCGCCCACGTGCTCAACGGCAAAATCCTGCTGCAAGACGCCGCCTTGCTGGGCCGATTCAATTTGCTCGCCCCCGCTGAAAAAGCCTTCATTCAAGAGGCGCTGGGCAAATGTGACAATAAAACCGGGATCAATAATCTGACCGCTGACGATGTCAAAAAGCTCGACAATATTGTGGAAAGGGCCTTGGCCCAACTCGACGGAACTCCCCCGCCCCCCTCGCAACTGGGTGTGCCCGAAAACCCCAGCGGTCAACTCCCCGAACGCCTGCTCGTCGACGACACAGCTCTCGCCAAAGGCGACGATTTCAGCGCTTTACACGACAATTACGACAACTTACTCTCCGCCAGCGATGCGGCCATCAACGATGCCAATCTGGCAGTCCATGAAACCGGCCGCAATCGCGGTGATGCAGTCGCCAACAAAGTCGAATATGGCTATAGCTACAACCGCATTCAGCAGTCGATCAAAGAACTGGATCACCAGAGCGAAAATATCGACAGAGCCTTGACTCTGGGCAATGACCAACTCAAAGCCCTCAGACAAGAAATTGAGACCCGCACCGAAACGGTCAAAGCCGCGGGTGAAGATCCCGAAAAAGACCCGACCCTGCAAATGCTCAAAAACACCGCCCAGAGCACAACCACCAAAATGGAAACCCTGATCGGCAAAGCCAAAGAAATGCAAACCGCCCGTCAGAAATTTTTGACCCAGGCCAAATCACGCAATGTCGTTGCCAACGAAACGGACAAACGCCTGGCTGCCATAGGCGAAGCCCAAAAGCACCTGGCACATGGCTGCCAAGTCCTCGAACATGTGCGCAGCGAAGCTGAACAAATCGTCAAAGAGGCCCAGGGCAACCCCGAGGCTGCCAAAGCCAAGCTCGCGCCGTTGAATGGCAAACTCAACGAAGTCAATGCCCAGATGATCAGTGCCCTTAAGAAACTGATTGATGTCTACGAAAAAAGCCCCACAGCCAATGCCAAAGCGATTGAATTACTCAAAGCCGAGATCAAGACCCTCGAAGCGCTCAAAAGCAACGACTCTGGCGATGTTCAGGCCAAAGTACAGGCCCTGACCGCATCGCGTGAACGGATTATCCAAGCGATGCAACCCATGGTGGCTGCCGGTTTGCTCGATCACCGCGAACTCAAACAATTGACCACCCTCGATCGCCAGGTCACGGATTTCAGCGGTACCCATTTTGCGGCCGCAGGTGATCTGAGTGTTTACAACGCCTCGGTCGATCAGATGATCGAAGCCGGCAAAAAGACAGAAGAGGGAATTGGCCACCACACCGCGCTGCTCGAAGACAATAAAAGCTGGTTGGGCAAAGCCATTGCTTACGGCAGCCATGTTCAGATGCGCCTGAATATCACCGGCGGCATCGGCGGCAATATTGGCGTGGCCCATGCCCAGGTGGGCGCGGGCATCACCGCCGGGGTGCGTTTTGGCCGTGAATTTGTAGGTGACCCCAACCGCGAATACCAATTGCGTTTTGACATCGGTGTAATGGCAGAAGCCAGTGCAGGTATCAAAGGCCTGTTTGAAGTTGATGCCGAGTTCCGCGCATCATTGCAAGGAGGTATTGCCTTTGCCACGGTCGGTGAGGTTGAAAAGTTTATGCAAAACTTCGCCGATGGCGCCTCTGCTGTGATGAGTGGCGATATGGACGCCGCCAAAGCCAAAGTGGCCGAAATGAAACAGATGATCGCCTCCAAATATTTCGCAGGCACTCTCACCGCGGGAGAAGCCAAAGCCACGATCCATTTGCCCGGGCACGACAATGAACTGGTCTTTAAAGGCACCAATCAGGTCTCCAGCCAAAACTTTGCTGACGGTGCCACCAACGAAACCACGACCAATACTGTGGGCGGAAAAATTGAATTGGGCCATGGCGCTGCTTTTGGTTTGAAATACACCAGTGAAACCGCCAAGTTTACACCCCCAGGCAGCCACACCCCGATCGAAACCCACCACAAGGTGGCCAATGTGACCTTCTCGGTCGGCATGATCGACAAACTACTCAAAACCCATATGCACCACGGCAATTTTGGCAAGGCCATCGAAGCCGCAGACCCCGCCTTTAAAGAGGCCCTGGTCGCAGGATTAAGCCAATTGGGTGTGAATGCAGGGGCCTTCTTGGGTGCCTTCGACAGCCAACAGGCCTTGAGCAAACTGGGCGAGATGGTCCGTTTGGCCAAAGTCAAAGGCGAATCCGAAATCATGATTGGTTTTGAATGGGAGCCCCACCACGCGATTGAAATTGGCTTGGAGGGAGAATACAGCGCCTCGGCCCAAATGCAATTGGGCGGTGGCGCTTACGCCAAAATTGCGGGAACAGCTTCTTATGAGTTGGCGGTGGCCATTCCCCTGCCCGGTGGCGAACACCACTAGAAGCCAAAAGAGGACTTAAGCCATGGAAACCCTGCCACTCCTGCCGACGCTCCACGCCCTGGAGCCCGATCTCGATTTTAAAACGGTTTTACATGCCAAATTTCGCCTGCACCTCAAAGAGGTGACGGGCAAATATGCGGCAGAATCGGTAGACATGTCGGAGGCACACACCCTCTTGGTCTATGGCTTTGACGAGAAAGACAAACCCCTGCCTCTGCAATTGCTGCTGGCTGTGCGTCTGAGCCCCACTGCCATTCAACAACTCAGCCCGCATTTTCCGCTCCTGGCCCAGGCCCCCACAGACGGGTTTTGCTTTCAAATCAACGACGAACCTTTTGCGCGTTATGGCATGAGTTGGTGTTTGAGCAAAGAACTGCGCGATTGGCTGGAAATCGGAGAAAGTGCGTTTCTCGATCTGGCCCAATACACGCTGGTGGGGTTTTATCAATTTGAGGCGCAAACGTGAAGCCCGAGCCCCCGATCCCCACGCGAGAACAATTGCACGAGGCCAAATTTTTGGAAGATCAGTTGCAAAATCTGATCAATTTGGCCGCCAACCAGGAAAACCAGAGCCCCGCCGATCGCCAAAAAATGGAGCAACTCTTTCGCAATTACCGGCGCTTGCACAGCAAATTGATGGAAGCCGCCCGCCGCATCGAAGATCCCGACCCCTTAATTGCAGCCCTGGATCTGCGTCGCCAACCGATGCTGGCACAGATGCAAAAAAGAGCCGCCCAAACGGCCCCAGAGGAACAGGCTGCGCCAGAAGTCAATCAAGAGACTGACGCTCCCGAAGAGGAGCTGGGCCCAGCCACCACTCTCAGCCACAATCTGGGCCCGCTGGGGCGTCCCGGTGTCATCAGCCATGGCCCAGAAATTGACTTGCTGCAACAGATACTTGCTGGGCTGGGCTTTCAGGTCCCACGCACAGGGGAATACGATGCCCCAACCCTCAAAGCTGTGCGCAATTTTCAGCTCAAGGCCAAATTGACAATTACCGGCGTGGTTGAAGTGCGCACACGGGAATTGCTCAACCGGCGTCTGCAGACCGGTCTCGCCACCCACTCTAGCTCAACACTTGGCCCTACGCCAGAAAGCAATCCAGAAAACACAGCTAAAAATCCCCAGCAAAGCGAAGCTGAGGGAGGCCAACTCCAGACAATACCTGCGCCTGTCGAACAATTGAGCCACGACCTGGGTCAGCAAAGCAGTGGCAAACTCTCACAGGGCGACGAGGTTTTGCTCTTACAAAAAGCCTTGCTGCGGGCCGGGTTTGAACCAGAACTGAACGGTCAGTTCGAATTGCGCACCTTTTCCGCTGTGCGCAAATTTCAGGCCCGTCAAAAACTACCCGTTAACGGCTTGGTTGGCAGCAGCGAGCGCCATCTGCTCAACCCACTGATTCAGGAATTATTGATCGAAGAAAAACTGCTACAAAGCCAGGCCTCTCTGCTTCTGGCTGCATCTGAAAATGTCGGTTTCAAATTGGATTCTGCACGCCAGAAACTCAGCCTGCGCTGGTCAATACTTCTGCTGAAAAAGATCCTGGCAATGCCACCGCAAATAGAACCCTCACAACCACCTCCATTGCCCCCCCTGCAAGTGCCGAGCTTAGAGCACGAGCTGGGCACCCCTGGCCAACAGGGGATTGTCAGTCAGGGCCCCGAGGTGCTTTTATTGCAAGAATTATTAGAGGCACAGGGTGCAGAAATTAAACTGACTGAACACTTTGATCTACAAACCTTTACGGCTCTGCGCCATTACCAGGAAAAACAGGGATTAAGCCCAACAGGCACAGCCGATGCCGCCACCCGCAGCCATTTAAAGCCCTGGGTAGAAGAGCGCCAAGCCCTGGCCCGACTCAGATACAGCCTTTGTCAACTCTGGCGAGAGGCCTGTGAGGGATTTCAACGGGAAGGGACAACCGGTATCGAGGAAGAAATCGCAGAAATAGCTCAAAAAATCGCTTCATTGCTACATTTAAAACCAGAAAAGCTTCAGGCCCTGCAGCGTGCTAGCCTGCCCGCAGCTCTGACATCAGATCTGGCCCCCCCAGGTCGGCCGGGTAAGGTTTCAGTGGGCGATGAGGTGCTTCTCCTGCAATATCTGCTGCGCCAACAGGGAATGGATCTCGAAGAACGTGGCACCTACGACTCGGCGACAGCGGCAGCGGTGAGAGCCTTTCAACGCGGCCACAAATTGCCATTAACCGGCGAAGTGGATGCCCGTGTGCGGGCCTTGCTCAACCAAAATAACGACCCAAGCAGCAACGGCAACGCCGTTTGAATTAGATTCGCGCTTGTTAGATTCGCTCCTGGACATACGCCAAATCGGGGCCCCAAGAAAAGCGCAATTTGAGTGTTTCAACCTGGCGAAAGTGGGCCCCTTTAAGCGGACGGGTAATGGTCACAACACGGGTGCCTGAGCGATTGTATTTGAGCCGATTTGCCAGTTTATCCATGTCTTCGGGCCGAAAACAGGTGCAAGTGATATAAAAGACCGTGCCGTGGCTCAAATCGCTCTGGAAAAAATCCCGGTTATAAAATGCGATATTTTTGAGCCCTTGTGCTTGTACCAATTGATTGCTATTTTCGATAAAGCGATGAATGATATCATAACCTTCGACCTTACTGCCTGTGGCCTGATTGACCAAAAAGCAGAGAAATCCCGCCCCGGAGCCAAGGTCAATAAAGACATCTTTGGGCGTGAGTTTGAGTGTGTCCAAAACCTTGATAAAAGAGACCCAGCGGGTCTCACCATAGGTCAGGGAATGATCACCCAGAAAACGCTCTTGCCGCTCATCCATCGAGATCACAACTGCTTCATCCGTATTGGCATAGAGCTTACGATGGGCCTTGACGATGGGCTCCATGGCTGGGCAATAACGAATCACCTGCGCCGCCTGCCAGGCATCTTGCAGCGGAGAGATATACATATATTTGAGTTCTGCCAGAGAGTACATGCGCGCCATGGGGGTATTTTACAGGCAAGTTGAAGCAAAACAAACTTCTGCCACTTAATTAAATAACTTGCCAAAATGTCAAGCAAATCACATTTTTACTGTATCGCCCTTCCTATGGTCCGCGGATTCCAAAAGCGATAATCAAATTACCCCTCCCACAAGGAAGGAAAAAGGCAAACCCACCGCAAGGTGGGGACGCAAAGCCACGGGACTCTCAGAGTCAGCCGGGTTACCCAAAACCAACACTGAGGAGAATCGATCTATGAAACTGTCTAAAAATCTTTCCCGTTCTGCTTTACTCGCCCTGAGCCTGTTCACCTTGATGACAGGCTGCCAAACCAACACGCCACACACCGCAACCCAATCCGAGCCACAGGTCAAGACCAACAACGGATTTCAGACCCTGGCTTTGCCACGTGCCAGCACAGCTCTAAATATAGCCATGGAAGTGCATGTTGAGAACAGTATGTTGCCCACGCCGCAAGAAACTGACTATATCTTAAACATCGCCCAAGCGGCCTATTCTGCGGGTGTCAGCCTGTCGTTTGGGCTGGGGATCGACTTTCTCAACGATTACGCCAGCAGTGGCACAATCACAACCCCCGAACACGGTAGCTTCAGCCTCGACAGTCTGGTTGCAACCCTGCAGGCCCAAAATCACATCGTCTCCTTACATGCTGATGTGCCCGAAAGTGCCACATACAGCGAAATTGTTGGCCATCTACAGACCTATGTCAATCAGCTCAACAGTGCAGGCGGCCAAGGCCGCATTGCCTCGGGCGTTTGCAACGAAGCCAGTGCCGACGGAGGCTGGGTCAAAGGGGCACTTGATGCCGGTGTGCACACCGTTGCTGGAGTGGTGCGCTATTGCCAGGGATCTTTAAGCAGCAGCCACCCTGAGTATATTGCCCCAGAGACTTGCACCCCAATGGGCTGCCATGAAGCGGCTCCCATGGATGATCCGGCTCAACGCGCCGCAGGCTGGTTTACCCAACAGACGGCCAATTGGATTGAGCCATCTAATCCCAGCAATGCCCGTCAACTCAAACGTTCGCTCTTTATTGTCGGCAGTTTTGGCGATGCCAATGTGCCTTGTTTGGCAGAGGCCGCCGTAGGTGAAAACGTGAGCAGGACCTGTGATGACAGCGGTCTGAGTTCCGATGATCGGATCGCTGACGATGATTATTCAAGTGAAGCCCAGGGTCAAGCAGACGCAGCCGCCTTCTTAGCGTCGGTCCAAGAAGTGCTAAACACCTCTCTGAGTGGTACCAGCGGCGACGCCTATCACAGTGCCTTCAGTACCAATGAAGTGGTCAGCAATCTATGGTTAACGGGCTTCTTTGGCAGCCTGGGCAGTGCGGCAACCGGCAGCTTGGTTGGCCAGATCAGCTTCAGCACCCTGGATGCCGTGGCACAGTTGAATCGGAGTGAATTGGGATTGACCAGCCGCTAAGAGCTGTAAAAAGCTGTATTCTACTGTTTTTTCTTGCTAGCAGATATGATAGTATATCTGCTAGCACATATGCTATCACAAACAATTTTGATGATAAAAACCCAAATCTCTCGCCGATTTCAAACGAAGTTGGCCCGACTTAACAAGCGAGGACGCATGTATAAACCCAGTATTATTACGTTGAGAATTCCCAAAGAACTCAAGCAAAGATTGACCCAAATGGCTGAGAAACAAGGCGTTTCGTTGAATCAATTTTCCCTGTATTTGCTGGCAGGAGAGGTCGCTCGGCTGGAAGGTCATCATCAAAGCACTGCACAAGCTTCCGCAACAAGCGGCTCGCCCTCTGGTTCCCAGATATTTACGCCCGGACGCCAAGCGTGGGAAGAAGCCCATGCAAATGGTGAGCCCAATTGGACATCTTTTATCACGGCAATGCAAGACCCCTGAAGCCCCTTGCATTCCCCCTCTAATCGGGCTAAACTCCTCTATCTTCCATGTATCTTGCAGCGGTGGGGCCCTCTATGACAGACATCAGCGTTACCAATCCTCTCAGTGGCCAGGTTTTGTATCACCTGTCCGAACCCAGCCCCGAAGAGCTGCAACAGGTCTGGCAGCGGGCCCGCAGCGCCCAAGAGCGGGTCGCAGGTCTGAGTGTGAATCAGCGAGCCAATGCCGTGATTCGCCTCCAGCATGTGATTCACAACCAAAAAGAACAGATCCTCGACCGGATTGTGAATGAGACCGGCAAAAGCCGCTTTGATGCCCTCAGTTCAGAGATCTTTGGCTGCCTCGACGCCTGTGAACACCTGGCCCGAATTGCGCCGACAGCCCTGGCCGATCAGCAGGCCCACACCCCCCTGGTCTTGATGGGCAAAAAATCGCAGATCTGGTTTGAACCACTGGGTACGGTCTTGGTGATCGCTCCCTGGAACTACCCCTTTTACCAAATCCTCGTACCCGCGCTGAGCGCCTTTTTGGCAGGCAATGCCGTGCTACTCAAACCCTCTGAGCTGACCCCTCTGAAAGGCCTGATTGAAGACTTGCTGAAAGCTTCAGACTTTCCCGAACACGCCTTACAGCTCGTCTATGGAGGCAAAGCCACTGGCCAAGCCCTGGTCGAAGCCCGGCCCGAACTCATTTTTTTTACGGGCAGTGTGGCCAGTGGCAAAAAGATCATGGCGACCGCTGCCCAAAACTTGACCCCTGTGGTACTGGAACTCGGCGGAAAAGACCCCATGCTGGTCTTTGAGGACGTGAATTTGGAGCGCACCGTCAATGGGGCCTTGTGGGGGGCTTTGACCACTGCAGGCCAGTCCTGCACCTCAGTTGAGCGTTTATACATCCATCAGAGCCTGTACAAACGCTGTGTTGAACTCCTCAAAAACAAAATGGAAAAACTCAGAGCTGTCTCCCAGATCGGAGAACCGGCGGAGATCGGCAATATGACCGCTCCCTTTCAATTGGAGACGATCGAAGCACAGCTGGCAGAGGCCGTGGCCGAAGGCGCACAAATCCTTTGTGGTGGCCAACGGACAAAAGATTCTATGTATTTCCCCCCCACACTTGTGGTGGATGTGCACCACGGTATGAAACTGATGCGCGAAGAGACTTTTGGCCCTGTACTGGCAGTGATGGCTTTTGAAACGGAGGCCGAAGCGATTGCTCTGGCCAATGACTCGCCTTATGGCCTCAGCGCCAGCGTTTGGAGTGCCGATCTGGCCCGTGCCGAACGCGTGGCCCGGCAACTCAAAGTGGGAAATGTCTCGATCAACAATGTGATGTTGACAGAAGCCAATCCCGCCCTGCCTTTTGGGGGGATCAAGGCCAGCGGATTTGGGCGCTACAAAGGGGTCTGGGGCCTGGAAACTTTTTGCAATCTCAAATCTGTTTTGATCGACAGCCAAAATGGCAAAATAGAGGCCAATTGGTTTCCGTATACCCCTGAGCGCTACCGCCTGTTCAGCCAATTGACAGCGGCCCTGTTCTCAGCCCAGAAATCCCTGCTCAAAACCCTACTGACCGGCCTGAAGCTCGAAAGCCAAGCCCAAAAGGAGAAACTCTAGATGTACGATTTTATTATTATCGGCTCGGGGGCAGGCGGTGGCGTACTGGCTCACCAATTGCACCAAAGTGGCGCCAAATGTCTCTTGCTCGAAGCCGGGAAATTCTTTAAAAAAGAGACCTTTCCCCGCACGGAATTGGAATACAGCCCCCAGCTTTTTTGGGGCGGCGGCCTGGAATTCGACACCAGCAGCAAAATGGCCTTTTTGCGCGCCCGCTGCGTGGGCGGCACCACCAACGTCAACCAATGCCTGCTCGACCGCTTTGACAGCGTGGCCTTTGACGATTGGCAGCGTGATTCGGGTGTCGACTTTTTCTCGGAAACGGGCATGGACAGCCATTACACGGCGATCGAAAACCAATTGAGCTTGCAAAAAATTGAAGAGCGGCATTTTAACCGCAATACCCAGCTCTTTATCGAAGGCTGCAAAAAACACGGCTTTGGCTGGGCTCCCCTGCGCCGGGGGCAGTCCGACTGCGCCTTGGACCAGGGCAATGACTGCATTGGCTGTCTGGGCGGCTGTCACCGCGACTCCAAGCAGAGCACTTTGGTGGGCTTTATTCAAAAAGCGACAGCCACAGGCCTGGAAGTCAAAGCCGAATTTGAAGTCGGCCAGCTCGAAACCATTGAAGGCGGCGTGCGGGTACTGGGCCTGGAAAAAGGCGTCAAAACCACCCTCGAAGCCAAAAAAGTGCTGCTGGCCGCTGGGGCCTTTGGCTCGACCAAAATTCTCTTGCAATCGGGCTTTGGCAGCCAGCTGCCTGCTTTGGGCAGCAAGTTTGCCTCTCACCCGCAATTTATGTCGTTTGGCCTGTTTAAAGAGGAGATCAACGCCCACAAAGGGGCCTTTCAGGGCGTCAAATCCCAAGATCCGTATTTTCGCAAAAGCGGCTTTAAACTCGAAAACGTCTTTGGCCCGCCGATCTCGATCGCGATGTTGTATCCGCGTTTGGGGGCCAGCCACCAAAAATTCATGAAAAACTACCGTAAAATGGCCTGTATCGAAGTGGCTGTCCGCGATGAAGCGATTGGCACGATCAAACTCGGGGCCAAAGGCAAACTCGCGATCCACAAGCCCCTGACCCAACAGGATCTGCTCCGCCGCGACCAGGGCTTGGGGGTGGTCAATCAAATCTTTGTCAGCCTGGGAGCCGAAGAAGTGATGCCCTCCCCCTTTTATTTTGGCCTGCACCTGATGGGCGGCTGCCCGATCGGCACGGATGCGCAGGCCTCGGTGGTTGGGCCAGATTTCCGTGTCCATGGCCAAAAAAACATCTATGTGGCTGATTCCAGCCTCTTTCCCAATGCGCCGGGGATCAACCCGGCCCTGACGATCATGGCCCTGGCGGAACGCCTGGCAGGCCAATTAAACAAGGGGGACTAAACCATGTCAGACTATTTCAATGCGATGCAACTCAAAGGCTTGGTGCGCTTGGGCAATCTGATGCTGCCCCGCTCGGGCGAATACCCCTCTTTTCAGGAGCTGGGCTGCATTGAGCATATCGACGAAATTGCCGCGTATATCCCCGAGGTGGATCTGGCCGATTTAAAAATGCTTTTGGGCCTATTGGCAGTGATGCCCAAAATGGGCCTCAAAGGCTTGATTCGCATGATGCAGAGCCCTGATCCCTGGCCAGAAGCCGTGGCTTCGACTCTGCGCCAAATGGACACCGGCTTGCGCGGGATTGTTATGAGTCTCTATTATTCGGGTCGCAAAGGCAGCAAGTATAACGGTCAAACACCCCTGGAGCTGATGGGTGTGGAAATCGTGCGCGTGCCGCTTTAAACTTGATTTTTAAACGGGGCCTTTGTTAGAATCAGAGCTGTGCGGCGTGTTGTAGTGATCTCCAGCAATTTGGAGTCTGCCCAAATTTCCCACGAAAGTCGAATGTATTTTAATTTTCGTGAGGTAAAAACCAATGAACATGACGACAAACACACTCCGCAAACTCGCAAGCATTCAACGCATCAAAGCCCTGGAGCCGATTCCCAACGCTGACGCCATTCTCAAAGCCACCGTGCTCGGTTGGCAGGTGGTGGTCAAAAAAGACGAATTTCAGGTGGGTGATCTCTGTGTCTATTGTGAGATCGACAGCCTGATGCCCGAGAAACCCGAATTTGAATTTCTCAAGGGCCAAAAAATGCGCATCCGCACCCTGCGTCTGCGTGGCCAAGTCTCCCAGGGGATTTGTTTTCCGCTGGAGATCTTGCCCGCTGAATTCCGAGAAACACAGCCCCTGACAGAGGGGCACGACGTGACCGAGTTGCTGGGCATCAGCAAATACGAACCACCGATTCCGACCCAGCTCAGTGGCAAGGTCAAGGGCCATTTTCCGAGCTTTATCCCCAAAACCGACGAGACCCGCGTGCAGGTGCTGCAAGAGGCTCTGAGTGCCTTGGCGGGCACCCGCTGTTATGTCGCCGAAAAACTCGATGGCTCTTCCGCCAGCTATTTTCTGGAGGCCAATGAACAGACAGGCCTCCCTGAACTCAATGCCTGCAGCCGCAACTTAAACCTGCTCGAAGAGCCGGGCAACACGCTCTGGCAGGTGGCCCGCGCCTGCCAACTCGAAGAAAAGCTCAAAAGCCAAAGCCGCCGTCTGGCCCTGCAAGCAGAGCTGATTGGCCCTGGGATTCAGGGCAATAAATACCGCCTGCAAAAGCCCGAGCTGTATTTCTTCAATGCCTTTGACATTGAGGCCTACGCCTTTTTGGATTATTCCGACTTCATGGCCTTGATGCAAGAACTGGATCTCAGACCCGTGCCCATCCTGGAGACAGACTACCTGCTCGAAGCAGATATCCCCCGCTTGGTGGAGAAATCCATCGGGGTCTCTGTGCTCAATCCGCAGACCCGGCGCGAAGGGATTGTGATTCGCCCCTTGCAAGAAATGCGCACCCTTGAGAACACCCTGGGCCGGGTCTCCTTTAAGGCGATCAACCCCGAGTTTTTGCTCAAATACGGTGAATAGTCCGATCGGGGTATTTCCAGATCCTCTGCAAGAATAGCCCCAAACTGCGCTAGAATGAGAAAAAGAAGATCAAATCTGGAAATACCCCATGTCTCTATCTCAAAACAACACCCCCGATACCCTGCCTATCTTGGTGGGCATGAATACCGCTGAACTCACCGCCTGGGTCGAGTCTGTCGGCGAAAAACCCTTCCGGGGCAAACAAATTGCCCAGTGGATGTACCAAAAACACGTGACCGACGCCGCGGATATGAGCGATCTGAGCAAGGCCTTTCGCCTGATGCTCACAGAGAAAACCCACGTCAGCCCCGGCAAGATCAAAGAAACCGTGAAATCCGCTGACGGCACGACCAAATTCTTGATCGAGCTGCTCGACGGAGAAATCGTGGAATGTGTCACGATTGTGCAAAAGAACCACCTGACGGCCTGCGTCTCTTCACAGGTTGGCTGCAATGTGGGCTGCCCTTTTTGTGCCACCGGTCTGAGCGGTTTTCGCCGCAACCTGAGCGCCGGTGAAATTGTGATTCAATACCTGCTGATGCAACACGCCGTTTCTCAGGGCCTGCTCTCGGATTTCACCACCCACACCCGGATCAGCAATCTGGTCTTTATGGGCATGGGCGAGCCCCTGCTGAATTATGAGCCCGTGCTCAAGAGCATCGCCCTGCTCAACAAAGAGGTCGAACTCGGCCTGCGCCACATCACAATCTCGACCTCGGGCATTATTCCTGGCATTCAGCGCCTGATGGACGAAAAAGCCGATTATAACCTGGCGATTTCGCTGCACAGCGTCAATACCGAGGTGCGCAACCGGCTCGTGCCGATCAACCGCAAATACGGCGTAACTGACCTGTTACAGGCCGCCAAACTCTACGCCAACCGCACCAAGCGCCGGATCACCTTTGAATACACCATGCTCAAAGGCACCAACACCTCCGATGCCGATGCCAACGCCCTGATCAAAGCCCTGCGCGGGATTCACTGCCATATCAACCTGATTGCTTACAACCCCGTCAACAGCCCCTTTCAGGCCCCGCCGCGCAGAGAGATCACCCATTTTCAGTACCTGCTGACCGAAGCCGGTTTCCCGGTCACGATCCGCAACAACCACGGCTCGGCAGATATGTCGGCCTGCGGCCAATTGCGGGTGCACCAACACGAAAAAGAGCTCAAAACCCTTGCCTAATCATAGGCCTGGGCACAGGCCTGAGCACGGGGTTCAACCGTAATGGAAGGACTCGTCACCAAGGTCGAGGCCAATTTTTATTCGGTCGTCTCGGGCGATCAGGTCATGCTCTGTACCCAGCGGGCCAATATTAAAAAAGCCGGGGAGACCCTGCGTGTGGGCGATCGCGTAACCCTCGAAAACAGCGAAGACGAACGCCCCGTGATTGTGGGATTTGAGCCCCGGCGCAACGAATTGCAGCGCCCGGCCATGGCCAATATTGACCAGGTTTTGCTGGTGATGTCTTGCCTGCAGCCGGATTTTAACAGCAATTTGATCGACCGCCTGATCTTGTCTGTGCGCTGGGAAAAACTCGAGCCCGTGATCTGTGTGAGCAAAACCGATCTGGCCGACGAAGAGCTGGAAGAGTGGCTGCGCGAAGAGTACTGCGAATTCCCCCTCTTCTTTTTCTCTTCGGCCACCGGTGAAGGCCTCGAAGCCCTCGAAGCCACCCTGATGAAGAAAGTCTCGGTGCTGGCGGGCCCCTCGGGGGTGGGCAAATCCTCGCTGATCAACCGCTTTAACCCCGATTGCCATTTGAGCACGGGCGAAGTCAATCAAAAGCTTGGCACGGGCAAACACACCACCCGCCATGTCTCTCTGCACCCGGTTTATTACAAAGATCAAACCGGCTGGATAGCCGACAGTCCAGGTTTTAGTGCCTGTGAGTTGCCGCCGCTAGAGGCCTCAGAACTGGCCAATTATT
>CAZRFI010000079.1:0-1952 GCA_964598905.1 uncultured Candidatus Sericytochromatia bacterium
CCTGGGGCCATATCCACGTGGGGGTCGAACCCAAATTTTTGCTCCAGGAATACAAGCGGGCGATCAAAGACCGGCTATCTCCGCCCTGTGGCAAGCCGTTCCGCGCCAAGGTCCACCACACCAATCTGGTCGAACACGAAGCGGACCAGCGCAAATTGATCTGTTACGACTGTGGCATTGCCTGCGATATGAAACAAATGCGCGAAGAGCGCAAAGACTATTTGTTCAAACTCGGTGCAATCGAATTGCCTGTGATTCAACCCGATCCGGCTGTGGGCGAATTGCGTGCGCCCAAATTGGAAAAATTTGAACAGGGTGAGCCCTTTAGCTACCGCGCCACCTACACCAAACTCCAACGCAGCCAATTTGTAAGCCACTCCGACCTGATTCGCGCCCTGCCACGGGTGATTCGCCGGGCCGGGCTGGAAGCCTATTATTCTCAGGGGTTTCATCCCAAGCCGGTGATGGTCTTTGCCCCGGCCCTGAGCCTGGGTGTGCCCAGTTTTGGCGAATTGGTGGATTTTCAATTGGTGCAAGATTTGCCCGAAAATGAAGTCTTAAATCGCCTCAACGCCGTTTGCCCTGAAGGCATTCGCTTTGAAAAAATTGAAAAAATCAGCCACAACAACAAAGATCTCTCGAAGGTGATTCACGGGGGCACTTATCTGGTCGGGATCGCCCGCGAAACCGTAGCCAGTTTGATGCAAGTCCGCGAAAGTCAGCTGGAAGCCATTCTACAACAGCGGATTGACGCCCTTTTGGAGAGCGAAACCCTGATGGTCGCACGCACCCGCCGCGATCGCACCCGCGAAGTGGATATCCGCCCTCTGCTGGGCAATGTGCAGCTCAAAACTGCCCAAGAACTCTCTCCCTACTTGGCTGAGCTGGATTGGGATGGCGATCTGATCTTCTTGCAGATGGAGATGCAAATTGCGGGGACCGACAGCGTGAAACCGGAAGAAATTCTCAAATCGCTGTTTGGCCACTGTGATTTTTATTCTCATACTGCCCGTTTGTCTTTGCAGGCCTTTGTCTCAGAACCCTTGCGGGCAGAGGCTCTCGTTTAAAAGGTGAGCGGCTGCCGGAACTTTTTTCTGCAGCCGCTGGTCTTTTGTATTACAGTTGTTTATGACAGTTGAAACATGTGCAACATCATTATCGCATTTGCGAGGAGGCAAAATTTCGTGAAGACATCCCGTCATCTGATCAAGCTTATGGTGGCAGCCGCATTGGCCACCGGAACCCTGAGTTACTCTCTTTCTACCCTCTCCCCCGCCCAGGCCCAGGTCACCCAAAATATGGGCTCCGGCACCATTGACTGGACAAGTGGCAATTTAAAAGTCACAGGCTCAGGTGCGCCTCCCAGCAAAGGCAGCGCCGCCCAAAAACGCCTGATGGCCCGCCGGGCCGCCGTGGCCGATGGCTACCGCCAAATGGCTGAGCTGATCAATGGCGTGCGTGTTGACTCCGAGACGATCGTCAAAGACTTTGTCACCGAAAGTGACACCATCAAGGTCAAGGTGTCCGCCCTGATCAAAGGTGCTCAGATTGGCGATACCCGTTACCTCTCTGATGGCAGCGTCGAAGTGGATATGCGTTTGGGCATGTACGGTGCCAATAGCCTCTCTTCGGTGATTCAACCGACCTTTCTCGAAGAGCACAAACAAGAACAAATTACCCCCATACCCACCCGGACGGCTACCCCCACCCGCACGCCAGAACCCACCCCTGTCAAAACCTCCGAACCCCCGATTGATCCCGTCGTCGTCGACAGTGGTGACAGCTATACCGGCTTGATCATCGACTGCAAAGGCCTGGGCGTGGCCCCCGGCATGAGCCCCATGATCATGGACAGCAATGGCAAAGAAGTGTATATCGGCGACCGCCCCATTGACCCAGATATGGTCGTGCAAATTGGCATTGTGGGTTATTTAAAAACCATGAGCGAAGCC
>CAZRFI010000079.1:2052-16112 GCA_964598905.1 uncultured Candidatus Sericytochromatia bacterium
CTTAATTAATCGGAAACTCTTTTTGCAATTTCAATTGGCGTTTGTCGGGCAGGGTTAAGGTGTAATTGGCATAGACCTTGTCTCCCAATTGCCCCAATTGCTCGGCATTGAGTGTCAGCAAAAAGGGCTCGTTGCTCTGGGCAATAATCGTGCGCCCCGAGCTGATCAAATTGCCTGGCGCACTCACGCCATTGGTGCTGATGGATTGAGCCAGATAATACTCCACCTGAACCACCCCCCATTTCCAATCTACGGGCAGTCCATTGGATTTGTACAATAAAAAATTCAGCTCCACCCCGTTGATCTTGCGTTTGAGAAAGACCTCAGAGAGTTTGGCATCATCCAAGACAGGATCGTAAAGCGGTGAGGGCGTGGGCATAGGCGTGGGGGTCGTTGCGGGTACGGGAGTGGTTGCAACGGGTGTGGTTGAAGGTGTTGGGGTGGGTGTTGCGATGGCCCCACCGGGCAAAAGAAAAATCGGGGCAGGGCTGTTGAGGGGCGTGGGTGTGGGCCCTGCCGACGGCGGGATGCCTGTTGGTTGGACTGCCCCAGACCCAGCCTGTAGGCTCAAATCGCGCACCTGGCGGCGGGGCTGAATCTCGACGGTGATCGCCTGCGGGGGATACCCAGGCGCTTCGACGATCAATTTGGCTTCACCGGCTTCAATTAGCTCAAATTGGTAATACCCCGATTGATCACTTTGCACCTGTTTTGCGCCCAAACGCACAGTCACACCTGGCAAAAGGCGCTGAGAAACCGCATCACTGACCACGCCACTGAGAAAGCCAGTCCCCAGACTGGGAAGTGAGCTGGGGGTAATCGGTGCAGAGACAGGCGCAGCAGAAACGCGGGGCGGATCTGCTGGGGTGACGGCCTGATTCTCAATCACGGGATCCGTACAGGCCCCCACCATCAGCAGTGCGCTCCCCAGCAAAAATCTCCGGGCAGGTGTATTCATGAAAAAGGCCTCGTCTCTTGTGGATTTTTAGGGCTTATTTTTAGACTATTGTGCCATTCTCAAGCCCCAAAAATCCACAAATTAGCTGAATCTTGTTTTCAAAACCGCCGGTTTTGGTTTATCTTTAAGACAGGGTTATTTAACTGAGCTTAATATTTCTATTCCCCTGCTCGTTCATCTTTGATGATACTCTGTCAATCAAATTAAGAACCCGCCTGAATTTGTACCGTAAAAAGTGAGTTCACAGCGTATGCGAAAATGGTCTCTTGTCTGGGGCTTGGCCCTGAGTATGCAGTTGGCTTTTCCAGCCCTGGCCCATGAGGATCACACTGCCTGGCTTAACAGCGCAGCCCCTGTTAACAAAAACAACACTCCCCTGATTCCCTCGCGCAGCGTAGAGCTGACCGACGCCGAAAAAGAAGCCGGTGTGATTTGTTTCAGAGATCTCTTGCCGACCCTCGAACAGGTCAACCAGCGCTACCGGGTTTATTCTCCCAAAGAGTATGCCCATTTTGTCCAAAATTTTCACTACCCGTTTCGTGAGCGCTTTTTTATTCAGGATCAGCCCCCGCCCACCCATGTGGTCTTGCATTGGACCGCCAATAAACGCACAGATATTCCCCTCTATACCCTCTCTGCGTTTTTGCGCCGCCGCCAGTCTGGACGCGTCGTCGAAAGACCCAACGCCTATAAAAATGTCTCGAATTATTTTTTGACTGGCAGCCTGCCCCGGCCCGATGGTGAGCCCGAAGCCCAAATGGTCAAACTGACCCGTGGGGATATCAGCTCTTGGGGAGACATTCCGCGTGTGACTGCTTATCCCACGGGCGATAGCTGGGACGACAATAAATACGACGGGCGCGGTGCAATTGGGATCGAAATCGAAAGCCCGGATTTTGGCACCTTTTATAAAAACCAGAGCCAGCGCGACAAATTGCACAATTTTTTGATGCTGGTTTTAAAAGAACGCGGCGTCTTACACGAATTTGCCGCCCTGCGCGATGCCGAAGAGTGGGATGAATTGCTGCGTTTGCATGAATACCTGCAAAAGAACCTGGGCAAAATCGACGTACAGGCCAATGGGGGCATTCCCCGGAATTGGCAATTGCTCGACAAAACCGCCGCGCAAATTGGCGTTTCGGCTGAGACGGTCAAGATCGCCAAACGGATCTTCAATTATATCTCTGGCCACGGCGTCGTTTCTCATGAGTACAATACCCGCATGGTGCGCGCCGGTCGTCACCGCGATGCCGATTACGACAAAATCGACTTTACCGAGCCCCATGTCTTTTTGGTCGCCATGGACATGCTCCAAAACGGCCTGGTTTACCGGGGGCAGAACTATTATGGTGGCTACGATCTGGCGATTCAGCGCATGATCGAAAACCAAAAACAGGCAGGCCAGAGTTTGCCCCCGAGTTCGGATGTGGGCAGCACCCCCGATGAGCCGCCGATTCTCTTTTACCAGCTCTTTCCGACGTTTCCCGACGAGAGCGAAGCCCACGAGCCCCGTTAGGGCCTGAGTGCAGAGATGAGCTACCAGTTTCACTATGACTGGTTCACGCCCTATCTGAGTGAGGTCGAACCCGAACTGCGCTCTTTGGCGGGAAAGCCCGGCTTGCAAATTCTCGAAATTGGCAGTTTTGAGGGGCGCTCGGCAGTCTGGTTTTTGCAGGAATTGCTCACGGCTCCAGGTTCGGGCCTGACCTGTATCGACCCCTGGCAGATCACCCCCGAAATGGTGGATTTTGAGCCCGAGATCATGATTGCCTGGGCCGAAGCGCGTTTTGACAGCAATACGGCCTTGGCCCTGCAGCAAAGCCCTGCCCAATTGCAAAAAATCAAGGCGCCGTCTGAGGCCGTTTTGCCCCTTTTGCCCGCAGGCTATTTTGACCTGATTCTGGTCGATGGCTCGCACCGGGCGCCCTTTGTGCTCAGCGATCTGGTCTTTGCCTGGCGTTTGCTCAAACCCCAAGGGCTGCTCTGGTGTGACGATTATGGCTATGATCGTTTTGTCGAGCCGCATTGGAACCCGGCCCTGGCGATCGACAGCTTTTTGGCCTGTTATCAGGGGTTTTATGCAGAGCTTCACAGGGGTTATCAGGTGCTTTTGCGCAAAACGGGGGAGGGCGGTAAGCCGGGCCTGCGTCGGGAGGGGTGAGGCGTATTCAAATGCACATCTCAACAGTTCCCACGCATAAGGTACAATAGAAAAAACCTCTGGAGCGTGCCTGCCTTGAAGCTCAACATTCTGGCTCTGCTGACTGCCCTGCTGCTGATACCCCAGTCGGCCCAGCCCGCCTTCGCCCTTTGGGGCCCAGACAAGGCCGTGGGCGAAGAGGGCAAGCTCAAGGGCCACAAACACGAGATCTTCAGCCTGGCCTTTAGCCATGATGGCAAAAAGCTGGCCTCGGGCAGTTTTGATGGCACCACCCGGATTTGGGACAGCAGCACTTGGCAGGTGCTGCACGAATTGGCGGGCCATGGCAATTGGGTCTCAGCGGTGGCTTTCAGCCCCGATGGCCGGTTTCTGGTCAGTGCGGGTATCGACCGCCGCATTCAGATCTGGGATGCCGAGACCGGGGCCAATCTCTTTACCAGCCAAGAACATGCCAAGGGTGTCTTGAGCCTGGCTTACAGCCCCGATGGCAAATGGCTGGCCAGTGGCGGTCTCGAAGGCAAAATCCTGATCTACAATACCCAAACCTGGCAGGTGCAAAAGACCCTTGTGCCTTCAGCCAACAACCCCGGTGGCGTAGGCGCTTTGGCCTTTAGCCCCGATGGCCTATGGTTGGCCTCAGCCAGTTACGACGACTCCCTGATTCGGCTCTGGAACCCTGAGACGGGCCAAGCCGGCCCCCTGCTTTCGGATCATATCAAAGAGGTCTATGCCCTGAGCTTTAGCCCCAATGGGCAGTATTTGGCCAGCGCTGGCGAAGATCGGATTATCCGGCTCTGGGACATGGGCAAACGCACGGTGGTCGGGCGCTTGGCTGGCCATTTTGAGCCGGTCTGGAGTTTGGCCTTTGACCCGGCGGGTGATTTTTTGGCCAGTGGCAGCATGGGGGATGGCAGTCTGCGCTTTTGGACGGTGCCCCAGGGGGTCAATAGCCAGTCTTTGAGTGAGATTCCCAAGAAAACCTATGCTTTGGCCTATCATCCCAAACAAATGCTCTTGGCCAGCGGCCACAGCGATGCTTTGCTGCGCCTTTGGCGCAATACCCGTCCCGAGGCTGCCCAGGCAGTGGCTGGCCAAAGTGGCACTGCCCTGGCCCGTTTGCTCGCTCCAGCGATTGAAGTGGCGGGCTTGAGTGTCGACGACGACCGCAATGGCCTCTCCAGTGGCAATGCCAATTACAGCGCCGAAGCGGGAGAATTGGTGGAAATTACCCTGCATTTGCGCAACAGCGGCAACGCCCCAGCGCAAGGGCTGGAAGCGATCATTCAGTGGGCGCCGACGGGCTTGATTTACCAGGGGGAGGCCCCGCGCTTTCGGCTCGAAAGTTGGCCCATGGGCAGCGAACAGACCTTGGTTTTGCCCGTTTTTATTCCCAAAAACCTGCAAGAGCCTGTGATCCTGGACATTGAACTGCGTGCGGACAACCTCCCACGTGCTTGGAAAGAAACCCTCAAACTGGAATTGGGCAAAGCCTATCCCCCGCTAACGGCTGCCACAGAGAAAGGAAATCCCCCATGAAAAGCTGTTTGGTCGTCGGCGGTGGCATCTCTGGCATTATTGCCGCCCGCCGCCTGCAAAAAAAAGGATTGAATGTCACCGTACTCGAAAAGTCCAAGGGCTTTGGGGGACGTATGGCCACGCGCCGGGTGGGAGAAGCGGTCTTTGATCTCGGCGCTCAGTTTATGACGGTGCATGGCATGTTCTTTCGCGTGGTGGTTGAAGACTTGCAAGACCAGGGCCTGATCCGGGAGTGGAGCCGGGGCTTTCTCAATGGTGACCGAATTTTAACCAGCGACGGCTATCTGCGCTTTTGTGGTTCCCAAGGCATGGCGCCTGTGGCCAAAGCCCTGGCCGCGCCTTTGCAGGTTCATCTGCAAGAGACGGTCACCCGCATTGCCGCCGAGACGGATCATTGGGAAGTCGAATCTGAATCGGGCCAGCGTTGGCAGGCCGACGGCCTGATCTTAACCCCCCCTTTGCCCCAGAGCCTGCAATTGCTCGAAAAAAGTGAATTCGCCCTTGAAAGCGAATTGCTTCAGCGTCTCAAAGCCGTCAAATACGATCCTGTGATTGTCAGCATGGCTGTGCTCGATGGCCCCAGTGGCCTGCCCGAGCCGGGGGGATTGGCCCAGGCCAATCCCATGAGCCCGATTGCCTGGCTGGCCGACAACCAGCAAAAAGGGATTTCAGCGGTGCCTGCTGTGACGATTCAGGGCACGGCCCATTTTAGCCGCAGCCAGTGGAAAAACGACAAAGAACAGGCCGGAAAACTGCTTTGGGAAGCCGCCAAACCCCTGCTCAAAGCCGATTGTGTCGAATTGGATGTACACCGCTGGCGCTTTGCCCAGGTGCAAGACCCCCTGCCGGAATCTTGCCTGATGCTGCAGGACGGGCCGCCGCTGCTCTTGGCCGGGGATGCCTTTGGTGACCGCTTTAATCCGATCGAAGGCGCTGCCAATTCAGGCCTGGAAGCCGCCAAACACCTGATTAAACATTGGGATTAAACACTGGGATTAAAGATTGGGAGTGAGTAAATCCCCCAAGTGCACACGGCCCGATTCGGCCTGTGTCACTGCATTGATCCCAAAGACAGGCTCTCCCCGCCAGCTCTGTTTCTGATTGAGTTCTTTGAGCAGCGTCGGATACAGACTTTTGCCCGTCAGCGGATCTTGGGTGACAATCACACAGCGCGTGCAGGGTTTGACGAGTTCAAAGGTAATCTCACCCAACTGCAGCTGCTGCCAGTCTTTTTCGGCCCAAGCCAAAGCGCCACTGAAAACCAAATTGGGGCGAAAGGCGCGCATCTGCAAAGGGGGAGCTGATTGTGCATTATTTGCCGCCAAATCTGCCAACGAGCTTTCGCTGCTGAACAAAAATGGATAGCCATCGGCAAAACTCACGCTATGGCCTGGCGCAAAAGCGGGATTGGTGGCGCGCAAGGCCTGCGGGGGCTGGTAGACCAATTGGCAGGGCAGACCCAAATGCGCGGAGAACCACTGGTCGGCCTCGGCGCTCACGGCCCAAGCGGGGCTGATGCTGTTCCAGACCTGCACAGGCAATTCTTGCCCTGATTCAGGTTCTAGAGGCACGCTCAGTTTTTCGCCCAGGGCCGTTTCAATCGTCAGGCTCTCTCCCACCCGTTCTACACGCAATTGTGCCATCTGGGGCAGCTCGCGCTGGCTGAGAAAGCGGCCCTGGGCATCGACCAGCATCATGCGGCGGTCGTGTTGCAGGCCGCGCCTTTCCAAGTCCGACTGGGACAGAGAGATGCCCTGCAAAGACTTGATTGGGTAGATATATATGCCAGTGAGGGTAATCATTTGAGCTGATTGGCGTAGATTTCACTGGCCGGGCGAAAGAGCACCCAGGAGGTGAGAATATATTTGTCGTTGCTCTGGGGCACATGGCCCTTGTGGGTATGGGTAAAGCCACAGGGGGCAAAGACCAATTGGCCTTTGGTCGGTTTGAGCATCAGCTCTTGGTGATAAAACTCGGTCTCACCGCCCTCGCGCACGTCGTTGAGGTAATACATAAACAGCAATACCCGGTGCAGGGCCAGGGCCTGGGTATCGTGCATCGAAGGGTAGATTTCGGCATGGTAGGTGTGGTAGCCACCCTGTTTGCGCTGGTATTTTTGCAAATTGATCGTGCCCATGCGGTAGACCTTGCGAATCAGGGCCTCGACCGTCGCGTCGTCGAGAATGGCGATCACTTCGGGGGTGATCGTGATGGTGCCGCCTTCGGGATGGGGCACACTTAAGCTGACGGAGGAGGTCAGGAAATAGGGGTATTTGCGGGTGTACTGCACCAGATAGCGCCAGGTGCGATTGGCTATCCAGGTCTCTTCTTGCTGCCAATCTGGGTCGCGTGAGATATTGATATCCAGGCTGTCTTTGGCATTGGCATTAAAACCGTGGCCCGTCACCCCCGGCTCTTTTTTGCGGCTGCGTTCAAACTTTTTCAGCAGTTCTTGGCATTCGTCTGCATTGATTGCCTGATCGTAACTCTGAATAAACTGCGTCATGGGCCACCTCTTCTTGTGTCAGACTCGCAGGTATTTTAACACCTTGCTGCCACGTGCTGCCGCCAGATCGAGCGGTAAAAGGCCTCGGTCTCAACAGAAAAACGGCGGGGATCACAGATCGCAGAAGCCAGCAGATCCTGGCGCAATTGTTGGCGGTAGGCCTGCAAACGCAATTTGTCTTGCAGGAGTTCGGCCGCCAGAGAAAGATACTCTTCGGGGCTCTGGGCCAGCAGTTCGGGGTGGCCCACGCTGTGCAAAAGGCTGTTGGCTGAGCGGCTGCCGCCACTGAGGGCCACCACAGGTACCCCCATCCAGAGCGCTTCGCAGCAGGAGATCCCGGCCTGATAGGGAAAGGCATCGAGAAACACATCCACATGCTGGTAGAGCGAGACGTGTTCGCGCTGAGAGGTGCGACCTGCGAAGAGCAGGCGTTGCGGTGAGATTCCCCACTGTTTGAACAACAGACGGTAATAACTTTGGAATTTGGGATTGTCCAGGCCTTTGTCTTTTAACAGCAGTTTGGCCTCGGGCACCCGTTTGAGCAGCGCAGCCCAGAGTTGCAGGGTCTCCAGGTTGAGTTTAAAGGCCTGGTGCAGAGCGCCAAAACAGGGGTAGGTCGGCTGTTCCAAGCGCTGAGGTGCCAAATCCTGGATATCTTCTTCGGGCTGCCAGTGAAAAAGGCTGCTGAGATAAAGCGGGGTTTCGGGGTAGGCCTCGGCCCGTTCGGGTGGCAAAAATGGCAGATCAGTCAAAACGTAATCCATGCGGCTGAGCCCACTGCTCCAACCGAAACCCAGGCCCGTGACTTGCAATGGTGCCGGTTTTAGCGCAAAGAGATCCAAGCGATGACCGTAGGTCGGCCCATTGAGATCGACCAAAATATCTATTTTGTCGGCCCGAATCTGTTCTGCCGCTTGTTGCGCAGCCAAACCCGAAATGTCTCGCCAGGCCTGAGAACGCTCCCGAAACCAGTCGTTAAAAGGCCCCTGCCGCGGGATCGTGGCATAGGCAACGCGCTCAAACTGAGTGGCATCGCCATATTCAAACAGAGCGCCAAACATATGGATCACCGAATGGCCATAAAAATCGCCAGAGACATAGCCAATCCGCAGCGGGCGCTCGGGATCCTCGGACTGCTTCAGCGCGGGCACTGGCCGAGAAAGATGCTCCAATAAACGCCCATAAGCCAAAAATGGCGCGAGTTGTTCGGCATAATTCAGGCTGGCATCGAGCAAAAAGCTCCAGAGATAGGTCTGATGGGCTAAAAAGAGCTGGGGTTCGAGGCTGAGCGCCCGTATTTCAAATTCTCGGGCCCGGCGGGGATCCCCCCGGCGCTGGGCGCAGAGGCCCAATAAAAGCCAGAGATAGGCTTGATCGGCATGGTCTGTCAGCACTTGAAAGAGCACCTGTTCCAGGGGCAGGATATGCCCCTGTTCAATCAGGGGCATCAGGTTCAAATAAGCCTGACGTTGAAAATGGGGGCTGTCTAAACGTGGGAGCAGATCCAAGACCTGTAAGAGCAGAGCATCATAGGCGCGCAAATCCAGCAACTTGCCCGATTTGGCCTGAAACTGCTGCCAGAGTGTTTCGTCTGTCTGACTGTTCACTCCAAGTCCTCTCTTTCTTTTGGATCTTCTGTCATTATGCCCAAGGAAAAATACGTTTGCCAAAGCAAGTGGGCAAGTTCTTTGTTATACTTTGCGCAAAGCAATGCGCAAACAAGGACGGCCTTGACGATGAAATGCCTCAACTGCCGCACAAACAGCCTCTACCGGGCCCGCTCAGGCGGGAAATGCCCCAATTGCAAAAAAGAATTTGTTTTTGAGCCCAAACGCGGAGATCTTTTCACAGATACCGCTTTTGAAGCGGCGTTAAACCGCGTCTCGGCCAAAAATACCCTCTCGTACCATCCGCGCCAACTCTACTTTGAACTGGCGCGGCGCAGATTTACATTTTTAAACAAAACCATGGGCAAAACAGCCTCAACCATGGGCACTGTGGTTTTGGGGGCTTTTATGGGTATTTTTTTTACCCTGATGATTCGCAATTTCTTGCATGGCGTGCTGTTCTGGTCTGCAGAGGTCGTGTATGTCTGTTTTGTGGGTTGGATGGTGGTTCTCGCCCGCAGAAAAGTAGACTCTCCCCAGATTCGTCTCGATTTTCCTGTGTTTCAAAAACATCTCAAACGCTGGCAAACGGTGCAAGAGCCAGACATGCCTCTGCTCTTAGCAGAAAAAACCGTTGACCGTTCAAAAGAACGGCGAAAGTTGTCCAGCCAAGAGAGTACGGAAGATCTCTTCGATTATAACGTCGATCGGCTGATCCTCTGCGACAAGCCCGAAATCGTGGATTTTTTACTCGCCAACCAATTTCATTTGGAACAGAAATGTGCCATCTTGGCCTTTAATGGCTATCCCCGCGCGCATTTTGAAGATATCAAAGCCATGTTGCAGCGCAACCCCAACCTGCTGGTCTATGTCCTTCACAATGCCAGCACCAACGGCTGTCGCATTGCTGCCGAACTCAAACGCCCCGAGTGGTTTCCCCAGGCCCGCATCTTTGATTTGGGCCTCAATCCCCGCCAGGCCCAAAAATTTCAGGGCTTGTATGAATCATCCAATAGTCCCCCCCTGACCATCCCTGGTTTGTCTGGCGAAGATCAAGCCTGGCTGGGGGAATGGAAACTCGATTTGATGGTTTTGCCCCCGGCTACTTTACTCAAACATTTGCGCAATCAACTCAGCCAACACCAGCAGGCCATTGTCGATGCCTATGCCCACAATGACGGGGCTGTTCTGATTGCCGACGATATGATGACCCTGGAAATGGCGGATGGAGGTGACGACGATTTTGGTTAAAACCCGCTCCCGTTTTGAGCCCCAACTCCAACGCCCCAAGGCCCGTGGTCCCCTGATTTTGCCCCAGGGCCGAGCCCGCGAAATTGCCCCTTTGGTGGGCGGCATCGGGTTGAGCGAAGACCAAGGCCAAACGCTCAAACGGGTTTGGCCTGATTCGCTCCAGAAACTAAGTCCCCAAAGTCCCTTGATTGTTGAGAGTGACGCCGTTTATGCGGGCAATATCGCCCTGAACAGCCTCAACAAATGGCATGAGCAGCTCTTACAGGGCTCACTCACAGAACTCAGTGGCGCCTTTGCCTTGGCCTGGCAAACGGGGCCAGAAAGCCTCCTTTTGCTGCGCGATCCCATGGGTGAGCGCACGCTCTTTTACGCCCGCTGTGGAGCGGGTTTGATCTTTGCCTCCAGCTTGGATCTCTTGCTGCAGACGGGTTTGATCCCGCGTCAGCTGGATCTTGACGTGCTCACCCGCTATCTCAGTTATGCCTATTTGCCTGGCCGCGAAACCCTGATTCAGGGGGTGTTTGAACTCTTGCCTGGCGAAAAATTGAACTGGCAGGCAGGCCAGATTCACACGGCCTCTTATTGGCAATTGCCGACGGCGGAGTCCGAGCTGAACCCCGAGACCGCCCAACAGGGCCTGCGCGAGGCGATTGAAGTCGCCGTCGAAAGGCGCTTGCCTCCACAAGAGGCTGTCTGTGCCTCACTTTCGGGCGGGATTGATTCCAGCTTGGTCGTGGCACTGCTGGCGCGTTTGAGCCCGCGACCAGTCCATACCTGGTCTGTTTCGTTTGGCAAAGCCTATCGCAATGAATTGCCGTTTAGCCAAGCTGTGGCCGAAGCGTATCAGACCCAACACCGGGTTTTGGAGGTGCATCCGCGCACGGTTTTGTATTTCTTGGACGAAACCCTGGCCCTGCTGGGCAACCCCATTGGCGATCCCCTGACTGTGCCCAATGCCCTGCTCTTTCGGGCTGCCAGCGAAGTTGGCCCTGTGCTCTTTAACGGCGAAGGCGGAGACCCCCTCTTTGGCGGCCCGAAAAACATTCCCATGCTCTTGGCTTTGCTCTATGCCAGCGAAGACCAAGACCCTGTCTCCTCCACAGTAATGACCTATTTACAGAGCTACCGCAAACTCTATAACGATCTGCCCGAATTGCTCAACGCCTCCACCCAAGCCGCTCTGACCCCCGACCTACTCAAAACAGACCTGCGCCCCTGGTTTGACGCTGAGGCAGGCAAGAGCCTGGTGCAAAAACTGATGACCGTCAATACCCGCCTCAAAGGCGCCCACCACATTCTCTACAAGGTCAATGCCTTAAGCCGGGGGCTGGGGATGTTGCCCGCCTCCCCGCTCTTTGACAGCGAGGTCGCCAAATGGGCCTTTCGTGTGCCTCCCCAGCTCAAATTGATGGGCAGCGAAGAAAAGTATATTCTCAAACAGGCTGTGAGTGATCTTCTGCCCGAACAGGTGCTCAAACGCCCCAAAAGCGGGATGCAGGTCCCCGTCGAATTGTGGTTTCGGCCCGGTGGCCCCTTGCACCGCGAAGCCAAAAAACGGCTCAAAAACCTGGCCCGCTACCCCTGGTTTAATCCCGTTTATTTAAACCAATTGATGGCCTGGGAACTCGGGGGCTATTTGCCCCGCCACGGCCTCAAGGTCTGGATTTTACTCAGTTTGGAGGCCTGGCTGCGGCATTATCTGGGCCCGCCCTGAGTCTCCGTTTGCAACCTGAGCCTGTGGTGCTGAGCTTGGGGTATAATGCCCACTAATAATGCAAACTTTTCAACGAGGCAGGCCATGGGACAATTTTCACTTTTTGATACCGAAGAATTTGTCAAAGACGAGATCTTTATCTTCTTCGACACCGAAACCAACGGCCTGCCTTATAATTTTAATGCGCCTATCACCGAGGTCGACAATTGGCCGCGCCTGATTCAATTGGCCTGGATTCAGGCCGATGCCCAGCAAAACGAGATCTCCCGTGGCAATTACCTGATCTTCCCTGAAAACTTCTATATCTATGAGAGCGTGCACGGCATTACCAACGACAAAGCCGTCAAAGAAGGCCACGATCTGCTCGAAGTGCTCAAGATCTTTGCCGAGGTGGTCAAAAGTTCAACGGTGCTGGTGGCCCACAATATCTCTTTCGACGACAAGATCATGGGGGCTGAATTTATTCGCAAAGGCCTTCCCAATCCCATGAAAGAGCTCAACCGCCTCTGTACGATGGAAAGCACCGTGGACTATGTGGCGATTAAGTCGGGCAACCGCAATAAATTTCCCAAATTAGAAGAATTGCACACCAAGATCTTTGGTCAGGGCTTCGAAGGCGCCCACGACGCCATGAATGACGTGGCCGCAATGGCCCGCTGTTTTTGGGAACTCAAGAAAAACAATATTGTCTCGCTCTATTGAATCCGGTCTATTCGGCCTTCATCTGCACGTTTGCCCCCATCAATAGCTGAGTATTTCCAGAATTTGCTCAGCCAAATTGCGTGTTTTTTCCTCGGAAAATGTCTCTCCGTTTTCCAAAACCTGATCTAAACTCCGGCCCTCGACCCAGTTGTGGATCAAATAATAAAAGGCATGGGTCGAATCGTAACCAGAGTCGAGGAGGCAGGGCAAGACTGGGTGGTTTAAATTTTTGAGAACCTTTGCTTCCCGCTCAAACAATTCTTGGGTTTTCCAGTCGTTGAGCTGAGACATGTTTAAAATTTTGACCACCACCCAGGTATTGTCTTTCAGACATTGGGCTTTCCAGGTTTCAACTTGGTTATGGGCCAAACGGCTTTCAAGCCGATAGCGCCCTTCTAAGAGCAGGGCTTGCGACTTTTCCAAAGCGGGAAGGCCCCCTTTATGGGTAAGTTTTATCTCAAGAGATACGAGGCTGACGTCATTTTTTTCAAAGAACGAATCGATGTTGACACTCCCCGCCATAAATGGCGAGGATTCTCAGGCTACGCTTGACCCAACAGCCTACGTTAGCACCTGAAGGGCCAGCCCGGCCCCAGTGCAGGAGATTTATCCTGCTAAAATATTTCGAGCAGCGTTCTCATCGCGGTCAATATCAAGCCCGCAGGCCTTGCAACTGTGAATCCTCACAGCCAAGGTTTTGGGTACAATTTCACCGCAACATGAACACTTTTGGCTGGTTCCTCTCGGGTTGACTTTGACCAGTTGGCGACCAGCTTCTGCCGCTTTGTACTCCAACAACTCAAAAAAGAGACCCCAGCTTGCGTCTTGAATCGATAGACTCAAATGGCGATTCTTTACCATGTTTCGGATTTTCAAGGCTTCGACATGGATTTCCGAATAGTTTAAAACGTAGTGATTGGCTACTTTGTGCAGGAAGTCCAAGCGCATATTTGCTATCTGGCGATGGGTTTTTGCCAGCCGCTTGACCGCTTTTCTCCTACGATTCGAGCCTTTTTTACGTCTAGAAACCGCCCGCTGTTGCCTACGCAGTTTTCCCTTGAGCTTGCGATAATAGCGGGGGTTGGCAATCGGCTGACTCTCTGGGTCAGAATCTACGCAGAAATGTTTCAGACCCACATCTATGCCTACTTTTCCCTTAAACGGTTCTGGATATGTCTTGGCATCCACAATGCATGAAAAGCAGACCCACCAGTTTCCACAGCGGTCTCGGTGAATCGAAACGGTTTTAATCCTGCCTTCAATCGGACGAGACAAATTCAGCTTAAACACACCCACTTTCGAGACAGTCAAATAGTTCTCTTGTAACTTCCAACCTGACGTTTTGAGGGTAAATGTGTCATAGCGAGAGCGGGCTTTAAAGCGTGGGAAGCCCCCTTTTTCACCACTTTTGCAGTTGTCATAGAAATGTTGAAAGGCTTTTTCGAGACGTTCTAAAACATCTTGCAAAACCTGCGAGCCCACTTGGGCAAATTCAGGAAACTCTTTTTTAAAGATGGGTAATTCAGCAGATTGAGCGTTGTAATTGAGGCTTACCCCGAACTGCTTATATGCCAAAATCCGCTGTTCCAGAGCCAGATTGTAGAGCTGCTGACAGCGCCACAACC
>CAZRFI010000080.1:0-2781 GCA_964598905.1 uncultured Candidatus Sericytochromatia bacterium
TTTTCTCCGGCCTGGATCGGGACTTTTTTGATTGTGCCGCTGCGGGGGGAGAGCAGATCGTTTTCCATTTTCATCGATTCAATAATACAGAGCAATTGGCCACTTTCCACGCTCTGACCGGCTTCAACCGCGACCTTGACAACCGTGCCCGCCATGGGTGCGGGAACCTGGCTTTGGTTGCTGCTGTCTTTGCGACTGCCTTTGCCGCTGGCGGGCCCTTTGGGAGCGCTGGCTGCCGTGTTGGCATTTGAATACGTTGGCATTTCTGGCAAATAGAGTGCGACCTGAAAATAGCGGCCATTGACCTCGACATCCACCACTTCGCGGTGGCGGGGCGCACTTTCGTCATGAGCAGGAGTGGGGGCCGTAGCCAGTTTGCCAGGTTCAAAGTATTTGCCCACAAAACCGGTATCGTATTGGCCTTCGGCAAAAGCCGGCACGGTCAGCGCCCATTGGAAAAACGGTATCAAGGTGGTCACACCTTCGATCGTGTATTCTTTGAGGGCCCGCTGCATCCGTGCCAGGGCTTCTTCGCGGGTGGGGGCCCAGGTCACCAATTTGGCCAAAAGTGAGTCATAGCTGCGCGGGATTTCATAACCGGCGTAAGGCATACTGTCGACCCGCACGCCAAAGCCCGATGGCTCTTCGTAGCGGCCGATCAAGCCGGGGACAGGTCTGAAGTTTTGTGCGGCATCTTCAACGGTGATCCGGCATTCAAGCGCGTGGCCTTCAAAGCGAATATCTTCTTGGCGATAGCTCAGGGGCAGGCCTGAGGCGATCCGCAATTGCTCTTTGACCAGATCGACCCGTGTCACCATTTCGGTGATCGGGTGTTCGACCTGCAGACGGGTATTCACTTCCATGAAATACGGTTCGGTATTGTTTTGCACCACAAATTCAAAGGTGCCCGCGCCGGTGTAGCCAATCGCCTGGGCACCTGCCACAGCGGCATCCAACAGCTTTTGGCGAACGTCTGGGGGCAAATGGGGAGCAGGGGTCTCTTCAATCAGTTTTTGGTTGCGGCGCTGCACCGAGCAATCCCGTTCACCGAGGTGAATCACCTGGCCGTGGGTATCTGCCAAAATTTGGACTTCGACATGGCGGGGAGCGGTGACCAGTTTTTCGAGATAGACCGTGTCGTCTGAAAAATAGCTCTTGCTCTCGCGCAGAGCCGCATCATAGGCGCTGGGCAATTCTTCGGCATTCATCACCCGTTTCATGCCACGGCCTCCGCCCCCGGCGCTGGCTTTGAGCAACAGCGGATAGCCAATTTTTTCTGACCACTCCTGGGCCTCAGCCAAGCTGCTCAGCTTGGGACTGCCTGGGGTAATCGGCACGCCAGCAGCTTTCATGCGTTCACGGGCCAGGAGTTTGCTGCCCATGGCTTCGATGACCTCTGGGCTGGGGCCAATAAAGACAATCCCATTTTCGCGGCAGGCCAGCGAAAATCCGGCATTTTCGGATAAAAAGCCATAGCCAGGGTGAATGCCTTCTGCCCCGGATCTTTGGGCGATCTCGATCAGGGCTTGAATATTTAAATAGGTTTCGCTGAGTTGGCTGCCTGGCAAGAGAAAGGCTTCATCGGCCAGACGCACATGTTTGCTCTGGCGGTCGTCTTCGGCATAAACGGCCACGGTGGCAATACCCATTTCCTGGCAGGCCCTGAGAATGCGAATCGCAATTTCACCTCGGTTGGCAATCAAAACTTTTCTCAGCATGGTTTTTTTCCTGTTGCTATGTGTGTTGAGAGCATTGTAACAAAATCTCAAGGGGGGAGAATGGCTCTCTCAGATCTTTGATCGGAATCAATGATTGAGGCGATATCGATCATCAGACCTTGGCTGTTTTTTACCTATACTCAAAGCAGAAACGGCTCATTTGGAGGCATTTTATGAACACATCAACCCGATTCCGTCTTTCTGCATTGCTGGCTGTGAGTCTCACGGCTTGTGGTCCCGCTCCGGTTTCACCTGACCCTGGTAACAGCCCCATTCCCACACCCCGTGCCTCTGTCCCTGTGGCCAGTCCCTCGCCTGTGGCGAGTAGCCCTGCACCACAAGCCACACCTTCGGCCCCGCTGGTGGTGCCTCCCGCTCCTGGCCAAAGTGCCACACCTGCACCGTTGCCTACTTTGGCTCCTTCTTCAGCGCCCGTCACTGGTTGCGAGGCTGCTGCTGTTTTAAAAGAATTGCCCCTGCCCGCTGGTTTAACGGTACCTGCTGGCATGAGCGCCCGCCTGTATGAGACCCCTTTTAATGTTGGGGATATCTTCTTCGACGATCAGGGCCAGGCCCAGGTTTTTTCTTCTGATCGCAGCAAACAGGAATTCTCGACCACCGATGCCTGTGGTGGTTGGAAAGCGTCTGTAACAGGGGACTTGCTGGCAGGTATCAACGGTAAAGCAGCAGTGCCATTGAAATCTGGCGACGGTTATTTGGCCGCGATTGACTATTATCCCGATGGAGGCAATCGCTTTGGCGGAATCTATACATTGCGTCCCGATGGCTCATCGACCCCCCTCAAGCTCAAAGCCGATCACGGTGGCACCCAGGAGATTGCCCGTGTGCCACGCACAGATTTGCTGCTGCCGACTGAATTGACGGGGATCGAAATCCCTGCGGGCATGCAAATGCAGGTCTTGCGCTCAAACTATACCCTGGGACCGCTGGGGACCCATTTTTATGCCCCTGACGGTACGCTCTATGTCACGACCAGCTCACTCAATCGCCAGACCCTGCTCAAACTCGACCCATTGGGCAAAGCCACGGTCTATGGTAGCCA
>CAZRFI010000080.1:2881-13550 GCA_964598905.1 uncultured Candidatus Sericytochromatia bacterium
ACGAATTGCGTTTTGATCCCCAAACCGGCAATTTGACCGTGGTCTGTGATGGACAATATCTGGTGCAGATTGGCAAAGGGCTGACTCCTCTTCAGCTCAACGATGCGCCCAGCAGCGATGCGGGTTGGTATTTTGCCGATTTCGAAAACGACAATATCTGGTATCTGCCCGCTGGCAGCGAACAAGAGGTGGGCCTGCTCGATAGCGAAATTCCGCCTGGACTGTTCTCACTGGCTTATCTCGATTCCCGCCATGAACTCTACGCCCTCAACAGTGCGGGTGGCTGGCCTTTTGGTGGTACGCCAGGCTTGTACCTGATACAGCCCAATGGAACAGCTAAATTGATGGCAGAAGCCGCAAAAGACACCAATTTTGGCGGCTTGGCAGCCGGGGGTGGCCAGTTTGACAAGGCCCTGTACTGGAGTTACCCAAGCCAGAATCAGGTGCTCAAAGGTGGGCCTGATTATTCGTCGCCCGTGCCTTATCTCACGGGCGTCCCCAAACCGGGTTATCTGGCCTTTAGTCCAGCCGGGGATCGTCTGCTGATGGTGGTCAACGAAGGCAAACAATTGCTCTGGGTCGGCCCCAACTTGGGCAGTGTGGTGCCAATGGCTTCTCCCACACCCGTCGCCGTGCAGGATCAGATGCTCTTCGACAATGGCAATATCCTGGCGGTGTTTAATCAGCCCACGGCGGCCACCCAGTTTAACTTGGCCCAGGCCAGCAAGATCACCTTTTTCCAGACCTATCACTGGAACAATGCCCAGGGCTCACCCGGTGGTACCATCGGGTTAAGAGACAGCAGTGGTAAGCTTTACGGGCCCTGGACGGTGATGACCCGGCTTGGCCAAGGCGGGGTGCCCAATGCCTATTGGTATACCGAACCCAATGTGATTTTGCCTGCAGGTACTTATACTGTGGTGGATTCTGAGCCTGCCACTTGGTCACAGAACAGTGCCAATGGCGGGCAGGGGATGACACAAGTACGTGGGATTCCTCAATAGGAGACAAAGAACCTGATGCGAAAAGGGGGGTGATTTGTACACAGCGGTTTGGCCAGCATCAGATGGCATACTCTTCACGTGTTGAACCAGTATCATGCGGAGAACAGCTTTTTTTTCAGCTATACTTTAAGTTGTGATTAATGGTTTCTTTCAGGAAAGTAAGATGTTCTGGCCTGACTTCAAGCTGATTCCCTCTGCTGAGATTTTGCAAGCTGCCCTTCAGCAGCAGGGCTGCTTTTTGCTGAGGGAAATCTTGCCTCTGCCACTTTTGCAGGCGGCGAAAGCAGAGCTGGAAGCGCTTTATCTTGACGCGGATCAGGCTTGGCAAAGTGGCCAGATGACACCGGCGGCTTATCACAAGCTCTTTCAATACGGCCATTTGCCTTTTGAAGAGGGTCTTTTGCCTCTGGCAGAAACCTCTGGCGGTGAAGCAAATCTGTATACCTGCCTTTTGGGCATACCCAGCTTGCAGCCCTTTTTAAGTGCTATTTTTGGACCCTCGCTTTTTTTAATCGAAAAAAACAGCCAGCCGCGCCGCCAGCACCCTTTTTGGCCCGAACGCCAAATTCCCTTTCATCAGGATGCTGAGTTCTTGGGGGGGCGACCTGCGCTCAACTTTTGGATTCCACTCGATGCTTGCGGACGCAACGCTCCTGGCTTGGAGCTTTGGCTGGTGCCTCAAAAGCGGGTTTGGTTTGAACTCAACCTCGACCCGCTCACCCCCCTTTACCAACAGCGGGATATTTCTGCAATACAAGCTCAGGCCTCACGGGAGCAGTTCTGGCAGCCCGAGATGGCGCCCGGCGATTTGCTGGTTTTTGACTCTTTTCTCTTTCATCGCACTTGGCTGACTGAAAGCATGTTTGAACCCCGTTATAGCCTCGAAATTCGACTGACCCATCCTGCTTATGCGCCGGGTTTAAAAGGTCGGGAATGGACGCTTTGAGGCGCAATCCTCGTCCCTGGCGTGAGACAGCGCGGCTCCCCTCTCGATTGATACAGCAAAAAAGGGTATAATAAATGCACAGTCATCGATCGTAACAGGCTTCAATGTAGCAACAATAAATGCAGCCACACTAAAGGAGTAATGAAGCAATGGACGTTCTCAAGGTTTCATCGCGTTCCAAACCTACGTCTGTCGCCGGTGCTTTGGCGGGGGTAGTCCGGGAAAAAGGATATGTTGAAATTCAGGCCATTGGCGCAGGTGCTGTCAATCAGGCCGTCAAAGCCATTGCCATTGCCCGTGGTTATGTGGCCCCCAGTGGTCTCGATCTGGTTTTTATTCCGGCCTTTGTCGATGTGCTGATCGACGGAGAAGAGCGGACAGCAATTAAATTAATGGTGGAAGCACGGCGCTAATGGTTATTACAATACTTGCAATCGTCCTTGGATTTATCATGACCTTGGGTGGCGTGGCCCCCAACGTTGCCAATGGCATCTTACATGACAAAGTCGATCAGGCCCTCAATCATCCCGAACATTTGCGTGTCAAGGTACACCCAGAAGCTCCCAGTTTTACCCTGCTGGCAGGGCAAATGGCCTATCTGGAAGTCGATGCCCGGCGCTTTACACTCTCTGATTTTCCCGTTGATTCAGTCTCCTTGCGCGTGGATCGCCTGAATCTGGACACCGATCAGATGCAGTTGCGGGCACCCACCCAGGGCGTGGTGCGGATCCGCATCAGCGAAGCGGGGTTGAACAAATTTTTGCAGTCCGATACCTTTCAGGCCATGCTCGAAAAGATTTTGGAAAACCAAGAACTGCTCTCCTCTTTTGGGGCTGATATCTCGATGTTGAGCATGGATCTCCAGGCCGGGAAAGCTGTTTTGAGCGGCAAAGCGACCACCATGGGGGGCTTTTTTACGATCCCCTTTGAAGTGGGTGGGGTGTTTAAATTGGGCTCCGAGCGCACCGTCAAACTGGCTGCGGCCAATGCAGTGACCATGGACCACCCCGTTTCACCCGATGTGATTCAATCGGTGCTGGATGAAGTCAATCCCCTGATTGATCTCAGCAAACTCAGCAATGACGATATGCAGCTCTATTTCCGCGAAATGCATTTTCTCAACGACGCGATTGAGTTGGTCGCCGAAGTCGAACTCAAACAATTGCCCGCGCTGAAATAAGCTCCGTTTTGCAAACAGCTAAAAGCCCCCTGAAAAACGCAGGGGGCTTTTGATTTGGGCTGTGACTCAACAGGCTGTGTGTTTATGAAACGTGCTGGCTGACCATGTTGGAGAGCTTGGCTTTGGGCACAGCGCCGACGATTTGATCCGCCACTTGGCCCCCTTTAAACAGCAGCAGCGAGGGAATCCCGCTGATATGGTAATTGCTGGCGGTTTCAGGGTTGTCATCGGTATTGACTTTGACAACTTTGAGTTTGCCGTCATAATCTTTGGCAATTTCTTCTACCACGGGGGAGACCAGGCGGCAAGGGCCACACCAGGGCGCCCAAAAATCGACTAAAACGGGAGAACTTGAATTGAGTACTTCTTCAGCAAAATTTTGATCGTTGACTTCTTTTACGGCCATGATATTGGGTTGAAAACTCCTTCACCAATTCTAAACGCTTGCAGATAAATTTGCAGATGAAAAGGCATTGCTTCTGCAATCGGATCTGAATTATAACACAAGCAGCCATCCCTGTTTGTGCTTAAGCTGAGCATGCAGCTCGGCTGTGAGGTCAGTGGAGCAGGGAGCTCTCATAAACTTGGTTTTGTACTTGAGTGGGCGGTCAGGAATGGGCGGTCAGGCCTCCCCTGCTCTGAACCACTGACCCGTGAAAGCTCCCTATTTGAGCAGACTTGAAGCAAACCTACAAACAGCCCAGTATCAATCTTTGACTTCCATGGTGTTTTGCTCAAAAATCTGACGCAACACAGGGCGTGCTTCTACAGGAGTGCGCTCTTTTAGCAATTGGTAGGCATCCAAAGCACTGTTAATGGCGGGTTTGTTGGCTTGGGCAAAGAGCGAGAAGATCTCTTTGAGTGAGAGGTTGAGCTTGTCAGAACCATCGGCATGGGTATCGTACACGTCCCAGAGCACAGACGATACGCGCCACTCATTGCGATTGCCGGGGCAGACGTCAGCGGGGGTGTTTTCCATTCTGATCGGCGCGCGGCGGGGGACCAAATAGGGCCCAAAGCGCGCATCTTCATCGTCGCGCTGCAAATGTACGGCTCCAGAGAAAAAGGTGGCAAACCCTTCGGAAAAGGCCAGAGTGCCATTATAACATTCGTCAATTTTGTGCTGCCCGCCAGTTGAATTGGCATTGAGGGCCTGATCATAAATGGCGTGGCCAATTTCGTGGCCATTGACGTCCCATTGCTGGGCACCCGTTAAATTGACCGTGTAAAAGCTGTAATAATCGCCAGAACCGGGCCAGACGGTTTTAATTGTGTGTGACCACCAGCTCAGATCCATTTGTTCCCGTTCAAACAGGCGCAGGGCCCGGTTGTACACATCATGAATAAAAGCCGCTTCGGCGTTTTTACTGCCTTTTTCAAGGGCATAAGCCCCGGTGTCGACGGCGCCCTGAACGGTGACCTGGGGGCCATCCCAACTGTAGCGCTCGATATTCCAGCGGGGATTGGCAAAGCTATAGCGCACTTGGTAATTGCCGGGTGCGGGCGCGGCCATGCTCCAGCGGCCATCGGGGCTGGTTAAGACCTGTCCTACCTTGCGGCTGCCTTGATAGAGGGCGACTGTGGTATTGGCTGCCGGTTGCAATTGGCCTTGCAAATCGTAATAGTTAAATTGGCCCTGCACGTCCAAACGACTGGAATTCAGGGGGCGTTGCCCCTGGCGACTGAGAGGCACAGCCCGAAACACGAGCTGATTGCCTTCGCGGCGCGTGGCTTCCTGTTCGATTTGGGGCAAGAGATTGGCTTTAAGGGGACTGCTCAATTCACTGTCGTCGATGGCGGGGCCGCTGCTCTGCTTCTGCAAAAGAGCGGGGGTGACGGTGCGCAGACCTGGCGTTGTGACCAAGGGACTACAGGCGGCCAATAAAATCGAAACAGCCAAGAGACGCAGGGGAGTGGAATTGGGTAGCATAAAAACACCTTTCTCGAACATCCGGACAGATTATAGGGTATTTTACCGGATCTTAAGCATACTTCCTAGCCCCTGGCAGACAAACTGCCGAGGGGCCAAAGGTATACCCTTCCACTCAGCGCTACGCGAGAGGGGCTTTTAGCGGGTGACGGTCCCAAATTCAGGCGAACCAGCGTCACTGCTGCTGACAAAGAGCAGCGGCACCTGAGAGAAATAGCTCAGGCTGCGGTCGGAACCCGGTGGGGTAGCGGTAAAGCGCAAATAATAACTGCCCTGTGTTTTGATGGGTTGATTCCAGAAATACTCGGGCAAGGTACTGCCCCCCAATGGGGTAAAGGGACCTGCTGCACCGGTACTGTAGGCCCAGCCATAATTAAAGGCCCGACCACCCGAGTCAAAACGGGCCTTGATCAGGATATGGTCTGAAGACTTGACCCGCCCGCTGCTGGGATCGGTGGTAAAGAAGGGCATGGCCTCTTGAATCTGAACCAGGGCCTGTTCCGAGGTAAAACTCACACTGGAGCGGCTTTGGGGGTCGTTGATATCCAATTTGATATAATAGCTGCCGCTTTGGGTCGGGTACCAGGTCACGGTTGAAAGGGGCTGAGACTCAAGTGAAGGCACAGGCGTAAAAGGGCCTGTAGCATTGCTGGCATACGACCAGCTATAGCGGGCATTGGTCAGTTTGACACTGGAGCGCAAACTGACCGCTTGGCCCAATTGCAATTGTCCCAGTGCGGGTTCGGTGCTGATCGCATCTCCCCGGTCGGCCACAGTCACCATTGAATTGGCAGAGATCCAGGTGGCAAGGCTGCCGTCGCTGCGCGGCGCTTCGGCTTTGAGATAATAGCTGCCAGGAGCAGCTGGGCTCCAACTCACACTTTTGCCTGTGGCGGGAATGGGCAAAAAGGGCCCTTGGGCCGTGCTGGCATAACTCCAGATCACGTTGTCAACATTGCTTTGGTTGAGGGTCAATTGCACGCTGTCGCCTTTGAGCAGGCTGGCCGGAGTCGGACTGGTGCTAAAGACGCTGTCGCTGTCGCGCACGCTGACCAAAGATTTGGATGAGGTATAGGTGCGGCTTTGGTTGGTTTTGGCATCAAAAGTCCGCAGGCGCAAGTAAAAATCGCCCGTGAGATTGGGGGTCCAATTGACACTGCTGCCGCTGCCGGGGATCGGAGAAAAACTACCCTGGGGGCTAAAGCCATAAAACCAGGTATAACTCAGATCTGGCGAGGCAGCCAAGGTGCTTTTGAGGGTGACGGCATCGCCGCGCACCAGCGAGCCAGTGGGGGGCGTGGTTTGAATCACGGAGTCGGCCTGGGCAACCTGTACCAGCGTTTTGGAGGAGGTATAAGTGGCATTGCCTGTCTGACTTAAGACCTGCAGACGCAGGTAATAACTGCCCGCCCGTGGGGTTTCCCAAGAGATCTGTTTGCCCTCTTCGCTGATTGGGGCAAAATTGCCCTGCAAAGAAGCAGAGTAGGACCAGAGATAGCGCAGGTTTTCGCTTTTCTCGTATTCGGGTAAATTGGCTTCGAGTTCAATTCGCTCACCTTCAAGCACGACCCCAGAGGCCGGGATGGTCAAAGCCAGTCGATCACTGTCTTGCACGCGCAAAAGCGCCGAGGGGGTGATATAACTAGAGACGCTCTGGCTTTGGCGGTTGCGCATTTCCAGGCGCAGATAATAATTGCCAATGCGGGTTGCATCCATGCGCACCTCTGAGGTATTGCCGCTGATGGCCTGCCAAGGCCCAACCTGAGAGGCGGCATAAGACCAGGTAAAATCGTAATTGCTCGCACTTTCAGCCTGTTTAAAATTGGCTTTGAGCTGGAGGCTGCTGCCCACAGTCACGTTGTTGGTGGGGCTGATCAGAATACCAGGGGAATTGAGTGCCAATTCTGAGCCGGTTTCCAGTTGTACTGGATAGCTCAAACCCCGATCTCCGACCAGAATCACGGGCAAAGATCCATCGCCCGAAATCGGGCGGCTGGAGCGAAAGGGGAATGTCAAGCTGCCGTCTGAATTGCGGCTGCCGGGGATGCGCGATTTGCTGGTATCATAAATGATTTCAATCAGTCCCGCTGTGCGTAAATTGGCAGGCAATTTATCCACTTCGGTGATGGTCAGGGTGGCCGCCTGAAGGGCGCTGGCAGCGGCTTGAAAATTGGCTCTGAGTGTGAGGGGTTGGCTACTGCCATTTTGACTGATCAACAGTGCTGAAGGGGAGTCACAGGCATTGAGTCCAAATAAAAATGAACCCAAGAGGAGAGACACAGCAAGTCTTTGTTTCATTGTTCGTTTTCCATGGTCAGGATTGTGAAATTATTTTACAACCTAAAATACTTACAATCTAAAATACCATGTGAGTTGCCTCTCTGGGGAGGGCTTTAGCGGGATTTCCATGCAGAATAAGCCAAACAGGCCCAAGCTGACAAAAAAGCCAGTCCACCCAAGGGGGTGACAGCTCCCCAAGCCCGGACGCCTGTTAAGCTGAGCAGGTAGAGGCTGCCCGAAAAGAGCACGATGCCCAGAGAAAAGAGCCGACTGGCCCAGACCAGTGCTCGGGGAACACTGTCTGAAGGGAGTAAAAGGGCCAACCCCACTAGGGCCAGGGCATGATACATCTGGTATTTCACCCCGGTTTCAAAAATCAGCAGCAAGGCCGGTGAGAGCTGCGATTTAAGCCCGTGGGCCCCAAATGCACCCAGAGCGACTCCGAGAAAGCCCCAAAGGCTTGCAAATAAGAGAGTCTGGCGTGCTATTGGAGAAAGCGTCATTAATGGGAATGGCTGTCAAAGGTGCTGAGATCACCAGGTTTGCGCAGCATTTTGTCCACTTCGGTGGCATGAACCACTTCGTCATGAATCAGGCGGCGGGCATATTCTTCCAGGGTGATGGATTTGCCTTCGACCAAAGCCAGCAGGTCGCGGTAGGCTTTGATTGAATTTTTTTCATGTTCCATGGCTTCGCGCATAATATCGCCGATATCGTGTTTGTGGGTTTCGAGCAGCGGGCCAATGCCCAGTGAGGGATGCCCACCCAGGCTGGTAATCAGCTCTCCGGCTTCAAGGGCGTGGGCCATCGATTCGTTGGCCTGTTCCCGCAGCCAGGAGACAATCGGAATCCGACTATAGCCATAGACCATCAGAGAATAATGGGTATAGCGCACCATTCCAGCCATTTCCATTTCGAGGATATGGTTGAGCAGCTCGGTGACTTTTTTCTTATCTACTTCTTTTTCAAACATGGGGTTTACTCCAAACAAAGATCAAGGGACAAAAACGACCGCTAAAAGAGAGGTGTCTTTGTCACAGGTACTTCATCTTACCGCAGATCAGGGGGTTTAAGGCAGCATCCACAAACGGATTTTTAAGCTCTCGGCTTCGAGCAAGGTATCCATAATTTTGACATTTTGACTGCCAGACAGGCCCAGTCGTGCCGCTGAAACAAAAGGCTGCTCGGAGGTTGGCTGGCTTGCCTGGGCTGTACTTTCGGCATAAAAAGGCGTTTTCAGTGCCAGTGCCGAGCGGATCGCGGGAAGCACGTCTTTCTGCAAGGTCTGTTTGACTTTTTCGGGCTGAAGGCGTTCTTGTTCCAGTAATTCGCTGGGATCCCACTCTGTTGAAACGGCTGCCTGGGGTGTGCTGCGCAGATGCACCATCAAGGGCTGAGAACTGCTGACATTGTGGGCCGTTTCGACTTCTATTTCGAGGTCGTTTTCAGACAATAAACTCTGTTTCAGGGCCTGGACCTCTGCAACCAAAACCTGAACCCGGCTGCCTTCGCTCATGGGCAAACCCATTTGTTGGGCATAGGCTTCGGTCAGCTCCAAAATCTTGGCGACTGTGGCTTCCGCTTGGCGGGGAGATTGGCTGGGGGCCGTTTCGAATCTCAGCAGGGTCTCATGGGCCCGGGCCAAAACCAATTGCTGCCGCTGACTGAGCTGGGTTGGGGCCGATTGGGCCCGTTCCGAACGGCCAGTGCTCGCGCGCTTTTGAAAGGGAATGGCATTTTGCTCTGCCACTTGCTGAAAGCGTCTGGGAGAGAGGGGCACGGGTTGGCTCTCCTCTTTGAGATCCAGATCCCAATTGTCTGCATTGTCTTCAGCTTGATCTTCACGGGCAGACCAGGCCCGGCGTCTTTGCACGGGGTTGCTGGCAATTTGTACCGGCTCGGGAGCCGTTGCCGCTTCCTGGGGCAAAGCGGGCGCCGCTATCGGTGAGAGAATTTGGGCTGCTGGGAGCGCTGAATTTTGTGCGAGCAAACTGGGGAGAGGGCGCTTTTGCCAGTGTTTGAAGGTTTTGTTGATCTGCGCCAATTTCTGCTCTTGGGCTTCCATCTGGGAGATCACCAATTCGTCTGGGTTGAGCAAGACCTGCCGATCATGGGGGGAGAGCAATAGAAAGAGCGAAAAGAGGCCAGCAGACAGGGCCATACTCAAGACAACCGTCATAAATGTGCTGGTGTGTTTGGGTCTGAGCGAAAAGAGCGAGAGCTTTTTTTTGCCAATTTTACGGCCAAGTTCATTGCCCAAGAGGGCACTAATGCCCCCAGAAAGCACGAAAAGCAATAATATCCAGGCTGCCGGCTTCACGTTAAATACCCAGTCTTTTTAAACATGCTCAAAATACCAGATTTGACAAATCTGGATTTCCCTATTCCCAGTCTAACATTCTCTCTGGAGATTGGTGAAATAATTGCAAAAGCGTTTCCAGCTTGGCATTGAGTTCATGCCATTCGGATTTTGGCTCTGAGCCTCTGACAATGCCCACCCCTGTAAAAAAACGCAGGGTTTGCCGATCTGCCAAAAGACAGCGCAAGGCCACGGCAAACTCTGCATGATCAGCGCTGATCCAACCAACAGGTCCGCTGTACCAGCCGCGCTCCAGCTGTTGGTGTTCGGCAAGCCAATTCAGAGCCGCTTGGCGGGGGGCCCCACCAACAGCGGGGGTGGGATGGAGGCATTTGAGAATATCTCCGTCATTTGTGTGGGCGCTTAGGTGCCCATGTAGGGGTTGCCGCAGGTGTTGAACAGGGCCACTATTGACCAGTTCCACCGCGGCGGTCTCTATCTCTGAATCACAGAGCTCATGCAGGGCCGACTCCAAGAATTCCCTGACCAAATTGTGTTCGTGCCGCTCTTTGGGATTGGTCAATAATTCGTGTTGCCATTGGTCTTGACGAATTTTTTCAACGCTGGAGCGGCGGGTGCCTGCCAGGGCCTCTGTATACAGCGAGCGGCCCGAGCGCTGATAGAGGCGTTCCGGTGAAAGGCCTGCAAAAAAAGTTTCGGGTGACCATTGAAAATAATAGAGATAACCGGGCCAATCGCGCTTCAAGAGCGTCAAAAGAAAATCCAGACCTGAAAAAGAGGCCTGGGCTTGGTAGGTCATTTCGCGCGCCAGAACGGCCTTTTGCAGTTTTTCAGCTTCAAAGGCCTGCAAGAGTGCCTGGATTTGAGCTTCCCAGCCATGGCGATCGGGGCTGCTCTGTTTAAATGCCAAGGAGGGTAAGTTGAGCGCTTCGGGCTCTTCGACGGGTACCTCCAACTCTGAGAGCGCCCGCTGTAAATCACGCAGATCTTGCGGATCTTGCAAACGGGC
>CAZRFI010000080.1:13650-16072 GCA_964598905.1 uncultured Candidatus Sericytochromatia bacterium
CGGGATTCTCTTGCAGCATTGGCCCCGGCAGATCTGGGCCCAAGGCAGCTTGGCGTTGGACCCGGAATACAGTCAAGATCAGCTATCGCTTTCCTTTCCCGTGCCTGTGGATGCCGGGTTGCCTGCTGAAAATCTGCTCGATCAGTGCCCACTCTGGGAAATCCCGGCAGAGCCAGATTTATTGGGGCGTTTACAGCGCTTATCTGCTCAGATTCGCCACAAAGTATCGGCTGAAAAACTGCGGGTGGAATGGTTCGACGATGGCCAAACGCTTTGGCTGACAGGGCTTAGCCCGGCTGAATCAGCCGTTTTTGAACCGGGCGATTGGCGGCTTTTTTCGCTGGAAGAGTCGCTGCCCGACGCGCCTGAGCCCCTGTTTAATTTAATCTGTGGCAGTATTTCCGAAACACTCGCTCAGCAATGGGCCAAAGGATTTTTGCCAGAATTGTCACTGGCTGAGCGGGCCTTAGATATTTCTCGCGGGCATTTGTATTTTCATCAGGGCCTGATCGCCAGAATAAGCCAACAGGTCCAAAGCCTGTCTTGGGCGCGCTGGTGGCAAATTTCCCGTCAAGAATTGAGTGCCTTGGAGCGCCAGCGCAGCTATTTTTTAGAGACCTTTCAGGTGCCCCATGTGGGGCTTTTGGGCTATTGTCGTCAATTAGAAGATCTTTACAGCGCTTTTTTTACACACAGTTTTCGCTCAATGCTTTTATTGGCGCGGGGCTGTGATTATCTCTCCCGCAAAAATGTGCTGGCCACGCTGCAAAAATCCCATCTCAATCCCCACACCCGCCTCTTGAGCGAATTGCAAAATCTGCGCGATCTGGCCCAGACACTGTTGCTCAAAACCCCGGATCTCCTACCAGAAAAACTGCCTTATCACCCTGGTTTTAAACAGAGTTGGCAAATTTTTCTGTCGCAATTTGGCCACCGTGGCTTTCAGGAGGTCTCTCCGGCTGCCAAGCGCTTTGCCGACCGTCCAGAGCTGATTCTCAATCGCCTGTTTTTGCCCTGGCAGGTCTTGCGTTCGGAGTCTGAACAGACCTGGAAAACGCTCTTTTTTCGGCCCCTCTGGCTGTTTTTGGCGGCACTTTTGGATCAACGCGAGCACTTCAGATCCGATGGCCTTTGGGCTATTTTTCAGGTGCGCAAACAGATCGATTCGCTGCTCGAAAAGGCCGTTCAGGCGGGCCAATTGGCCCAGAGCGCCGATTTTTGGCTCTTGAATTTTGAAGACATTCAGTGGCTGGATCAGGGCGGCAAGATTCCGGCTGAATATACCCAAACTTTAAGGCAAGAGTGGCAGGCCCAAGCCGGTCTGCTTTTGCCTGCACAGCGCCGGGATTTTGAAACTTTTTTAGCTGCGCAGCCAGTGCCTGTGGCGCCAAATCTTCAGACCTTTCGGCCCCAAGCCGCGCTGGGTCTGGAGCAGCGCGAAGGTCTGCTCTGGCACCCCCAGGCAGTTGAAGAGACCTTGCCAACAGACTTTAAACCCTGGAACAGTATTCTGGTGGCCCAAAACCTGGACCCCGGCGTGCTTTTGCAGTTATTACAGACTTCATCTGTGGTCTTGGGCCAAAACAGCGATCTCAATGGGGGCCTGAGCCTCTTGCGGGAAATAGCTCTGCCCGCACTGCTGGGGCTCGAAGATCGCCAGAACCAATTGCAGACAGGCCAATCTGTCGCGATTTCAGCTACAGCTCTGGAACGGATCCTCTAGAGCAGGCATTCCACGTTGAGAATCAGCTCTGAGTAGAAATGCTCACAGAGCACCACGGCAATCAGCGAGGCGACCGTGGATTTGCCAAGTTTTTCCTCAAAGATCTCGATCAGGGTCAATTCTGCTTCTGTTGTCAGCATCCAGGGGTTTTCACAGAGCAGCTGAATCAAATCGCCATAACTCAGGCTCATGACCAGTTCTACAGCCATTTCTTGGGCAAAATTGGCAATTTCCAAATAGCTGTCGCGATCGACTTTTTTTCCGGCATAGGGAAAACGTTGCCGCAGCTGATCCAGCAGGGCCTCCAGTGATTCCGAATTGCGAAACCAATTGTCCATGGTGATCTTGTCGATTACCTTGGGAATCATGGAACGCATTTCAACCAGGTTGCTATAGGAACTCATACTCTGCTCTCATTCAGGCGAAAAATAGGGCTCTTTCACTATACCTTTTTGGAAAGGAGATAGTCTGTCTATTGCCAGCGCGGAGCGAGGTATTGGTTCCAGAGATTGCCCAATTGGTCGATTTGCTCAACATGGCTGCGGGCCACATTGCCGGCGTAACCTTCCACGTGGAAATCGCCCCGATCGGCCCGTGTGCTGGGAGCGATTTTTTCGCCGTAGCGATTGCTGTATTGCCAAGCTGCGGGGGCGGCGGTGCTGCTTTGGCGGCTGGCGCCGGCCTGTTTGAGAATATAGT
>CAZRFI010000081.1:0-15901 GCA_964598905.1 uncultured Candidatus Sericytochromatia bacterium
TTCATCCTGCCCAGAGCTTCTCGCTGCTTCCAGCCGATTCCCCGCCTTCCGTTTTGACGGCTCTCGGGATTTGCTCTCCGGGTCAGGCTGGCATCTTTCAACTTGCGTTGAACGCCGCCCCTCCTGGGATTTCGTCTGGGCGTCTCACCCAGACTCTTTGTTACGTTTCTTCGCTTCACCGAAGTTCGTGTAATCAATATACTAAGATTAGGTTATGAATGTCAAGAGAAGATTGTGGTTATTTTAAAATTAATTTAAATGCTCCAGTCGGGCATGTCTTCGTCCAGGTTGGGGGTATTGGTTAAATTGACCAATCCTGTGCCATTGAGGTTGATCAGCCAGAGGTCTTGATTGCCCTCGCGGTTGGCCACAAACACCACCTGGCTCTGGTCCGGTGAAAGCGCAGGGCGGCTTTCAACCACGTCGGGGGTATGTGTCAATTGGCTGATTTGGCCTGCTGCATTCACTGAATAAAGGTCGCCGCCATTTTCATAAACCACGCGGCTGGGATAGAGGTTTTTGGCCATATTCGGATTTTGACCGGGGCCCAATGTAATCTTGGTGGCGACATTGGTGTAAAGCACCCGCTTGATCTGCCCGGCTTCTTCGTAATAGACGAGGCCGTCGGCATCGACGCCCCCGAAGGCCTGAATTTGACCCAGGGCCGTTGATGCAGGCACGGTGGTGCCATTGGGAAATTTGAGATAAACCGTGGGGGTGGTGGAAAAAGGCGCATTTAAACCCTGAAAGATCAATTCTCCCTGGTTATAATACCAGGGCAGGGGATCGGTGCCATTGGGGGTGAGATTGTGATTGAGCGGGGTGCCGCCACTGCTGCTTAAGGTAAAAACCTCCCGCGTGGGAGTGGTAAAGGCCACCGAACTGCCATCCCAGGCCAGTCGGGGCAAGCGCTCTTGCACCGTGGCACCATTGCTGGTGAGGGCTACAGGATTCTGATTATTGCCCTGCAACAGGTACAGATCCTGGTTGGCGGTATACACCAAACGCCCCCCAAAAGAGACCACAGGATTGACCACAGTCAGGGTCAGCGAGGCCGAAAAGGCACCAGACTGAGCCGTGACTGTCACGGTACCCGCTTTGAGGCCTTTGACTTGGCCACTGGCATCAACACTGGCCAAAGTGCTGTCATTCACGCTCCAAGTGGCGCTGCGGGTGGCGGAATCGTCCGAAAAGCGCACTTCGGCCTTGAGATTGAGGCTTTTGCCTTTGGTCAGGGTTTGACTGGCCTGTGGCAATATGTGAACAGAGACGACACTTAAAGGGGCGGCGCTGGGCGCAGTTTGTAAAGTCTTAAAAACGGGCAGATGGCTTGTGCCGGAATGGCTACAGGCGTTTAAAAGAAGCAAACACAAGCCCAGATGGAGCTTTAAATAAATGGGCAATTTGGACATGCTTTAATGGCTCCAGTCGGGTTGAAATTCGTCTAAATTTGGGGTATTGGTCAAATTTTGAACCCCTGTGCCGTCTATATTCATGATAAAAATATCTTTGCTGCCATTGCCCCGGGTTGAGACAAAGACCACTTGTTTTTCATCGGGAGAGAGCGCCGCTTGGCCGTCATATCCAGCCAGGGGGGAAAGCGGGGTTTTGCTGCCATCTGCCAAATTCACGCGGATGATGTCTTCATTTTGGCTATACACAATCCATTTTGGCTGATTGCTGTGGGCCATGCGTACATCTTGGCCCGTGCCATGGTCGACCCGATTGGCGAGGGAATTGTATTGGCTGGTTTTGATATTTCCGCTCTGTTCATAAGCCACCAGCCCAAAGGGAGAGATGCCCCCCACTGGGCCAGACATCACGCCCAAGATATTGCTCCAGCCCTGTGTCGTGCCATTGGGTTTGATCCGCCAGAGGTTGTAAAGTCCTGGGTTTCCTGTGTCCCAATCGAGGTAAATGATCTCATCGTTGTACCAATAATAAGGGACATGGCTCAGGTCACTGTCGGGCAGGTCGTGCAAAACAGGTGTGCCAGTGCCGGTGGTGACGATGCTGTAGAAATCGTTGGCCTGCACGCGCCAGACGACTTTGTCTCCGTTCCAGGAGAGCCGGGGCCAGATTTTTTCTTGGCCTGGGCCCGTGTGCGTGAGGCGCAGCGGGTTTGTGTTCTGGCCTTTGAAGAGGTAGATGTCGTTGTTGCGGGTGAAGCTGATCTGGCCCTCGAAAGTGAGAGTGGGTGCGACAACGGTCAGGCTCAGATTGATCTTTTTGCTTGGGTCTCCCGCTGCGGTGGCTGTTAAAAGCACTTCCCCTGGGCTGTGTGCTGTCACCTGGCCGAGGTAGTTGATACCCGCCACTTGGGGTTGCTGACTTTCCCAGAAAATCTGGTTATGGGTCGTGCCATCGGCCAAATAGACTTTGCCGAAGAGTTGCAGGCTTTCGCCCACGGTCAAGGTGGTTTCGGCGACCCCAGCAATGCCCACCTGTACGACAGCGGGGGAAATCGGGCCCGATGTATTGCTGCCTCCATTGGAAAGACCCAGACCCCCGCCAGCTCCCAGTAAAGGGGGGGCGGTTGGCGATGCGCTGGGCTGAGCTGTGGGTGTTGCTTCAATAACTGCAGGCAAAATGGGGCTCGCACTTGTCTCGGGGGAGGGGCCTGAAGGCCCAGGCGATGCTGCCGAGACAGTTACGATTGCGCCTGTGCGGGTGGTGACGGCGGGGGCCAGTGTCGGCGTGGGTTCTTCTGATGGCTTGGCTTGAGGTGGGCGCAGTCGCACGATAATTTCGGGCTGTTCAAGGCTGCAAGCGCTTAAACAGAGTACGGTGGCACAAAAAAAACGCACTGGATCCAAATAGCTTAAACGCATGTAACTACAACGCATGAAAAAGAACCATCAAAATGAGCCTAATTGTATGAAATTAAACTCAGTCAACCATTCTCTAGCGAGTCTGTCAATATCTGGATATCTAACTTGTTAAGTTAGGGTCCCCAATCAGGGCCCGATTCTGAGATCTCTGGGGTAAAAGTGAGTTGTGTGATACCACTGCCATCGCGGTTCATGAGATAGAGTTCAGCATTGCCTGTGCGATTAGAGATAAAGACAATTTGAGTCTGATCGGGCGAAAGTGAGGCTTGTGATTCTGAAAAACCTGTTTGTGTTAAGCGTTTCACCTCCCCCTTAAAATTTGAGAGATAGAGATCGTGTTCTAACCCGTAAACAAAGAATTCAGGTGTGGGATGTAAGGGCAAATGAACATCTCCCCCAGGACTGACGATTTTGGGTTCGGAGGCATTGGGCAGATCTAAAATTTTGACCTTGCTGTCTTCTTCATAGACCATCAGACCCTGGGGCGTTATGCCCCCCAAATACGAAACCAGTTTGGTTTTGTTTGTCAAAACTTCTACTTTTGCGTCGGCTGTTTTTCTCCAGACACGCGGCTCTCCATCCTTTTCAAAATTCGGTGCGCCGATGGCCTGAAAATACAGAGATCCGTCCAGGCCGAAATAGGGGAATGGCTCCCTTAAATTCGGTGTCACCCCTGTTATTTCCTGGGGCTCTGAACCCGGTGTGATGTTTAAACGAAAAATAGCATTCTGGTAGGACGAAAAGACAATTTCACGGCCATCCCAGGAAAAACGCGGAATTTTTTTTACCATCAGCGAGCCGCTTTGGGTGAGTCTGACAGGGTTTTGATTGCTGCCTTGGAGCAGATAAAAGTCCTGATTGGCAGCATAGACAATTTTGCCTTTAAAGTTGACCACGGGAAGGGTAATCACCAAGTGCAAGTGGGCACTTTTGCTGGGGTCTATTTGCGATTGTGCGGAAAGGGTTACTTGGCCTGCTTGGTGGGCCTGTACGGTTCCCATGCTGTTGATACTGGCAATTTGGGGCGCGTCTGAGGACCAAAGTACAGCGCTGTTTTTGCTCTGATCTGAAAAGACTACCTCTGCCTTTAAGTTGAGGCTTTTGCCACTTTCGAGCGGGGTATTTTCGGTGGTCACTATTTTCACACTCGCAACCCGAATCGGCACAGGACTGGGAATGGGCGTAGGTAAACCCTGTGGGCTGGGGCTGGGGGCGGGCAAGCTCACGCGGATATCTATTTCTGATTGAGACTTGGCAATAACTTGCTGTGATGGGCTTGACGAGGGCAGAGGTGAAGAGGGAAGAGGCGAAGAGGGCAGACTGACGTCAACAATGATCGGTTCGGGTTTGACGGGAACACAGCCCACAAACCCAAATAAAACAAACATGGCAATCTGCTTTTTCATGACGGTTATATACCACAAAAACACGGCTCTTGTCACGCCTGCAGCCATTGACTATGCCAGCCCGAGCGGTTTTTTTTTAAGGACTTTTTCTTTCATTTGCAAGGCAGGTCTGGATTCCCAAGCCCAAATCAGGGAAAATAGAGATATGCAAACACATTCACAGAATCCAGATGTTTTCCAAGCGGGACTCTCCCGCGTGTTGATTCCCGTGCGCACCCGTGGGGTGGGCATGATGGGCTATGGCATGTTGCACAATGTAGTCGAAGGCATGTCTTCGGACCTCTATGTGCGAGCGCTGCTGCTCAAAGATGCCCAGGGCAAAACCCTGGCTTATGCCAATGCCGAGATTTGTTTTGTCACACTTGCTATTCGCAGCGCTGTGTTGGAGCGCTTGCAAAGCCAACAACCAGAACAAAATTGGCGCGAAGAAAATCTGTTGCTCACGGCCCAGCACACCCACAGCGCGCCGGGGGGCTATTCCCATTATTTCTTTTATAACGTGACCATGCCCGGCTTTCAGCCTGAGGTCTTTGAAGCGATTGTCTCGGCCTTTGTCGAAGCGATTGTCTCGGCCCAAGCCCAATTGGCCCCCGCCCAGTTGGAATTTGTCCAAGGGGCCTTTGAGCCAGAGATGGAAGTGGGTTTTAACCGCTCGCTCACAGCTTATAACAAGAACCCCGAAGTGACGCCCTTGACCGATTACGAGACCCATTTGGCGATTGATCGCAATCTCTATCTCCTGCGCGTGTTGTCTCCTGAGGGGGATTTACGTGGCGTGATCAATTGGTTTGGCGTGCATGCCACCAGTGTGGGCCCCAAAAATCGCCGAATCTCTTCCGACAACAAAGGCTACGCCGCCACCTTTTTAGAGCAGCGTTTTCACCACCGCCAAGAAAACACCGAATTTGTGGGCATTTTTGCCCAGGGTGCGGCGGGCGATGTCTCGCCCAATTTTCATGGCAAAGGCCGGGATTGGCCCAAAGGCAAATTCGAAGACGATCTCGAAAGCGCACGTTTTAATGGCAAATTGCAATTCCAAAAGGCCCAAGAACTCTGTGAGGCCCCTGCGCACTTTGCGATCAACGGCTCTCTTGATGCCGAGTTGGTCTATGCCGATTTCTCTTGTTTACCCTGTGACCCCGCTTTTACGGGCGGGTTAGAAGGCTGTCAGACGGCGTCTTCGGCCCATGGGGTGGCCTTTTTTAAAGGCACCACCGTTGATGGCAAAGGCATCAGTGATATGGCCGGCAGCCTTCTGGCCGCCGTGGCCCGTCGCTTGCGCAAATCTTTGCTCAAAAAAGCCGAGGCGGCAGGACCCGCAGAGCAAGAGCGGATTTTAAACAAATTGGCAGCCCAAGATCCCAAAGAAATTTTGATCGACAGTGGTGACAAACATTTTTTGGGCATGACGGAGATCAAAGATCTGCCGATCCCCGACTTTCTCGATCCTGTCGTGGGTGAAGTCAAACGCCTGCACAGGATTCAGGCCATTCAAGAGCACAGTTGGACCCCCCATGTTTTGCCCGTGCAGATTTTTATCATAGGCAATCTGGCTCTGGCAGGTGTGCCCGGCGAAATAACCACCATAGCGGCCCGGCGTTTGCGGGTCTCTCTCGAAAAGACCCTGGCAGCCAGAGGGGTGAAACAGGTGGTGGTCGGCAGTTATGCCAATGCCTATCACGGTTATATTACAACCGCAGAAGAGTATGCTGTGCAAAATTACGAAGGGGGGCATACGGTTTTTGGCAAATGGACCCTGGCGGCGTTTCAAACGGTCTTTGAACAGGTCGCCCAAGCCCTGAATCACCCCCTGGCTGAGCGGGTTTTGCCCAAAGAACTAAAACCGCCTGTGTTTTCTGAGCGAGAATTGGCCTTGCGCACCTTTAATCCTGAAGAACCCTCCCTGCGGAGAAGCCGGTGACGGCCAAGACCTACCAAGACTATTTGCGTGTATTGGCAGGGCAGCAGGCCCCCTATGCCCTGCTCGATCTCGATTGTCTCGATCAAAACATTCAGGCCCTGCTCAAACGGGCAGGCAAACTGCCCGTGCGCATTGCCAGTAAGTCGATTCGCTGCCGTTGGGTTTTGGATTATCTCTTTCGGGCCTCACCCCAATTTCAGGGTCTGATGACCTTTAGCGCCGCTGAGACGGCTTGGTTGGCTGCGGAAGGTTTTGACAATCTCCTCTTGGCCTACCCCAGTTTTGACCAAGCTGCCATTCGCGCGATTTGCGCCCATGTGCGCGCAGGCAAAGAGATTTGGCTGATGGTGGATTCTGCTCAACAGGCCAGCTTTCTGAATCAGATCGCCGAGGCCGAGCACACGCAATTGCAGATCTGCTTGGATATTGACATGTCGAGTGATTATCCGGGGCTGCATTTTGGTGTTTGGCGTTCACCGTTGACGCGTCCCGAGCAGGTGATTGACTTGGCCAAGCAGATCTTGCAATGGCCACAGCTCAAGCTCAATGCCTGTATGGGTTATGAGGCTCAGATTGCTGGCGTTGGCGATGCCATGGCGGGCCAAATGGCCAAAAATTTGCTGGTTAAACAGCTCAAGGGCCATTCAATTGAACAGCTCAAATTGCGGCGCCAGCGCGTCTGTGAGGCCTTATCCGGGCTGGGGATTGAATTGGCGCTGTTTAATGGCGGTGGCACAGGCAGTCTTGAAAGCACGGCTCAGGATCCTTCTGTGACGGAGGTGACGGTGGGATCTGGTTTTTATGCCCCGACCCTGTTTGATCATTACAGCCAGTTTCGCCATTTGCCCGCAGCCCTCTTTGCTTTGCCTCTGACGCGCCAACCTGCACCGGGTATGTACACCTGTTTCAGCGGTGGCTATATTGCCTCGGGCAGTGTGGGCAAAGAAAAATTGCCCACACCCTGTTTGCCTCCAGGGCTCTCGCTGCTCGACAATGAAGGTGCGGGTGAAGTGCAAACCCCACTCAAATACACAGGAGCAGAACCACTCAAATTGGGTGACCCGGTTTTTTTCAGACATGCCAAGGCCGGAGAACTCTGCGAGCGCTTTAACCAGCTCTGGCTCGTCAGGGGTGAATCTGCCCCCGAAGCTGTGCTGACCTACCGCGGTGAAGGCCAGTGTTTTGGTTAAGTTGTGATCAACCTTAAACTATTTAAATCGCCCCAGTGGCCCCGGCTGCTGCTGGATTTAATTATGTTGATTCTGGCTGTGGTGCATTTTGGCCTGCTGGTCTTCGACAGCACCTATTTTCGCTTACGCAATTTTTATTCCTTTTATGCACCCAGTGTGGTCTTGTTTTATGACCCGGTCAAAGGTGTCACTCCCCATCAATTTACGGGAGGTTATCTCTCCCAGGCCAGTGAGTATTTTAGCTCCTGCCATGCGGCCCAAAGCGTTGACCCCAAGTTGCAGGCCCAGTTGGTTGTGCTGTCTGATCAGATGATTGAAGAAAACCCCTTTGAACGGGCGGGGTTGACCGGACAATTGGAAACGATCAAAGAAAATATGCGCAAGTTTACAGGCCACAAAACCAGTTCCAAAACGGCCTTTCGCAGTTTTTGGCAAGAGGGCTGCGCCCGGCTGGAGATCCGCGAAAAGTTTTATCACAGGCGTATCGCCCCTTATATTCAGACCAATTTTTGGCGACAAATCGACACCGATGGCCAGCCTGTTGATCATTTTTTAATGGTCGATCTGTGTTTTATTGCACTCTTTCTGTTGGAGTTTTTGCTGTCTTGGATCAGTGCTGTGCGCAAATTTGGCCCCGATCAGAAGGTGCTTTTTCCCCTGTACCATTGGTACGATTTGGTCAGCTGTATTCCCCTGCGGGAATTGCGCTATTTGCGCCTTTTGCGTATTCTCTCACTTTATGTGCGCTTGGTTCAGTCGGAGGTGATTCTGCTCAAAGAACTGCCACTTTACACGCGTTTTCTCAAATACCAGCGCATGATTCTCGAAGAGATCTCCGATCAGGTGGCGCTGAATATCCTCAACAATATTCAGGCCAAAACCCGTCTGGGCACAAACAGAGAGCTGGTGGAAGAAATTCTCAAAACCTACCGCCATGCGATTCAACATTTAATTGTCGTGCATGTGCAGCGCTTTCAACTGCCCCACTTGAATGAAAAGCGAGAGGAGATCTCGGATATGTTGGCTGATGTGCTCTGGGACAGTATTCAGGCCAGCGAAGATTACCGCCGTTTGCAGCAGATTCCCTTTTTGAATACAGCCCTCGATCAGGCCCTGAACAAACCCAAATTGGAGCGCATGGCAGCCCAGAGTCTGGATATCTTTCTCGCTGAAGCGGAGCATAAGCTACAGAGCCCAGAAATGAAAGAATTTCTCACTGTTTTGGTCGGGGATGTCCTCGATCAAGTGATGGAGATCAGCCGCGATCACGAAATTCAGACCTTGCTTGAAAACATACACCTGACTGTGCTCGAAGAACTCAAAAAAAGCAGCATCGCCAAAACCTGGAAACCGAGTACACGCACGACGAGAAATCCAGACGGAATCACACTTTTACCCCCACCCATTGAAAAACCTTAAAAACAAAAATTGTCCGTGTAAAAAGGGCGATTTTTTTTGCTTTTTTGCTTGCATTCAACATACAAAAAAGATACAATAAATATACAGGATCATACAGTTGAGTGATCGCCAAGATAAAGGGGTTCTGGGTTCTTTTAAATAACCTGAAGAACCTTTTGAATCGGTATTTAAGCTCAATCTTTGATTCTCAATTTTATCACTGAGATTCACCCCTCAATGCTGAGAAAAGGGGGAGTCTGCGGAGGTTTTGTTTAAATGCGTATACAAAAGCGTATACAAACGCCGGGAATGTATCAGACTTCCCTGCAGCGCTGTACCTGTCCTGACTTTGTTTTCAGGGGCGGCAGTTACAGCTCTGACGGGCAGCGTTGCTGCAAACATATCCGGCGTCTTGAACAGGAACTCTCTTATTTTCATACCGGTTGGAATCGTTTTGCCCAAACTTGGATTTGTCTCTGTCAGGATTTTGACTGCGACGGCACTTGCCGCCACATTCAAGCCCTGATCGAAGTCCAGCCCCAGGTGTTGAGGCGCTGAAAGCTGACCAACCCCACTATGCTTTTTAATTACAAAGGAGACCCGAGAATGCGTGTTACCCAAGAATCCCTGCCCGAATTGCGCAAAGAAATCCCCTATAAATGGAAAGTGCAAACTGCCAAACATTGGGGCTGTGAATGTGTCGCTTATATCGACGCCCGCCAAGTGATGGATTTGCTCGATGAGGTTGTGGGCCCGCAAAATTGGCAGGATCACTACCGCGAAGTGGCAGGCAAGGTCTATTGTGATCTCTCGATTCAGGTCGAAGATGAGTGGATCACCAAGTCTGACTGTGGTACAGCCTCCCATTTTGAGGCCGAAAAAGGCCAGGCCAGCGATGCCTTTAAGCGGGCCGCTGTCAAATGGGGCATTGGCCGCTTTCTCTATCAGCTCTCCACTGTGCGTACCAAATCACTCGAAAATGGCAAAGACGATCGTGGCAATCCCCGTTTTTTCCCTGCCGATGAGCAGGGCCAGCGAATCTACAATCTGACGGGGTATATCCACAATCTGCAATCCCGCAAAAAGACCGGCTACGAACCTGCAGCCCGCAAAGCCCCTGCCCCCTCACTTCGGCAGGGCTCAGCGAACTCACTTCGGCAGGGCTCCGATAGCTCCCCGAGTGGATCTGAATCACGCTCCCTGAGTGGAGTCGAAGGGAGCCATTCTCCCGTTTCTGAAGCCGCCACCCAGCCCCAGCGTGACGAAATTCGTCTCCTGTGTGAATCTTTGGGTTGGTCGGGCACCGAATTCAGCAAATACCTGCAGGCCAAAAAAATGAGCTGGAAACAAATGATGCGCTCCCAGGCGGCCCGATTGATCAACGAACTCGAAAGCCAATTGCCCAGCGATATCAACGCCCTGAGCAAGGTCTAAATCGGCCAACGTGCATGGGTGCTTAATTAACTTCGTTTGAGTTGCTCTTCTGTCTGTGTCTGAGGCAATTGAGTCCGGTTATCAGGAAATGCCTTTGATTGTTCTGCTCTGAACAGTCAAAGGTTTTTTTTGGGCTGCCAGAGATAGACCCGCAGATCACAGGCCCCCTCGGCATTAAAGACGACCCCTTCTGCTTCCAAAAGCCGGATTTGCAGTTCCCCAGACTGATGTTCAGTCGAAATCTTGCCCTGGGCATTGAGAACCCGCTGCCAAGGCAGCTCTTCCCCATTGCTGCCTAAAATCCGTCCCACCTGCCGGGCCGCACGGGGATGACCGCTTAAGGCTGCAATTTGGCCATAGGTCGCCACTTTTCCGACAGGAATTTGGGCCACCCATTTGAGCACCGCTTCTTTCATGCCTGGGTTTGCAAAGCCCAATCCTGCAGCTGTTTGAGCTTTTCCAGCAGCTCGGCATCAGACCGGGGGGCCAAGTCTGTTTGACTGAGCAAGGCGGCCTGGGCTCCCAGTTGTTTTTTAAGCAGGTCGAGGCCTTCGCGCAATTCTTCATGGGCTTCTAAGCGCAATTTATTGAGTTTTTCACGGCTCAAACGCATGTTTGCCTGTAATTGCTCGCCAAATTCGGCCAAAATGCCTGCTTTTTCTTTGCGTTTAAAATCCTGGGTCGCGGCGATTTCATTGAGGGCCAAATCCAACTCCAGAAAGATCTTTAAAAAGGCCCTGAACAATTCGAGGATATCCGGGGAATTGGGTTTGGGAGCCAAATTTAATCCCTCTTCGAGGGCATTGGCCCGGCGGATCAGCTCTTCGGTATCACTGCCCAAGCCACTTCCCATTTCGCTGTCCTGGCCACTGTCCGATGGGGCTTCCGGGCTTTCAGGAACCCCAGCATTGGCTGTGCTTGGCAATGAACGCAAGCGCGTGAGCCAACCCTCAGTCAGGGTTTGCGCTGATGGTACCTCGAAAGTCTGCAATTGAGTCAAAAAGTCTTCTGGGCTGCTGCCAGTGAGATCAAACCCTGAAAAGAGCAGGGGGGGCGAGCCGTCTGACCTGTCAGACGGCTCAGAGCGCATGCCTGCCACCGCTTGCGCCGCGAGATCCGCCAGGGCCGAATGATTGGCCTGCAATTCTTGGGGGTTGAGTTGGGCTTTGGCCGAACTGAACGCGCTAAACAAACTGAGGGGATCCAAACGTTGGGGGTCCAGCATCAGGGTCTCTTGGGTCGTTTCAATCAAAAGATAGGCCTGGCTATGTTCGGGCAAGCCATATTGGCTGCGCAAATCACTGAGCAGATTGCCCACTTCGCCGATAAAACTCTGGGCTGCTTCGATATTAATTTCTGCCTGCATCAAAGAGTTTAAGAGCTTTTCGCGGTTGGGCAGTTCAAATTCAATTTCTTGCGAAGAACTGTCTACATTCTCAGCGACAACCATCCTGGCTGAGAGCCAAGTGGCGGGATTGAGGGCATGCAAAACCAAACTCTCTTCGGGGCTGATTTCAGCAGGGCTTGTATCCTTGCTTGGGCTGCTTTCGACTGCAACTGTCTCTGTGGCTGTGCTTGCAGACTGAAAAAGCGGGGTGTGTTCGGTGATTTTCATAGAAACTCCTTTGGGGCCTGGACTCAGGGTGCCTTCAAAGTGTATACCCCAATTGACCCCGCTTTAATTCAGTTCACGCTTGCTTAGAGTCCAAATTGCTGGGTCAAACGCACCAAATCCGCATAAGAGCCGGGCTCTAAACTGGCGCCGCCCACCAATGCACCGTCAATATGGGGCATTTGGATTTGGGCCTCGATTGTGGACGGTTTGACGCTGCCCCCGTAGAGCAGGCGCACTTTGTTTGCCACATCCTGGCTGTAGAGCCGCGCCAAATGGTCACGGATCAGACCCAAAATGCGGTTGGCTTCGATTTCGTCACAGGTTTTACCCGTGCCAATCGCCCAAATGGGTTCGTAGGCAATCACAACCCGATCGGTATAAGAGGGAATCATTTGAACGCCTTGCAGGCCCAATTCGACTTGGCTGAGAATTTTGGCTTCGAAACCACCGGCTTCGCGCTCACTCAGGCTCTCACCGCAGCAGAGAATGGGGTTTAAACCCGATTTCAGCGCCAGTGCGACCTTGCGATTGACAATCACATCGTTTTCCTGAAAATACTCGCGGCGCTCAGAATGGCCAATAATCACATGGCTGCAGCCAGCTGCCAGCAACATGCTTGGCGCGATTTCGCCCGTATACGCCCCTGCTTCTTCGAAATACATATTTTGGGCGCCAAGTTGCAAGCGGCTGCCTTTTAAGGCAACCTGCAGGCTGGTCAGGGCTGTAAAGGGCGCACAGATCACCATATCCACGCTGTCTTCCTGCCGGGTCTGTGTTGGCAGGGCTTCGACAAAGGCCAAGGCCTCGTGGTGGGTTTTCTGCATTTTCCAATTGCCAGCCATCATGGGTTTACGTGACATAGTTGTTTATCCTTTTTGGGCTTTTAATACTGCAACACCGGGCAATTCTTGCCCCTCTAAAAACTCCAACGAAGCGCCTCCGCCGGTTGAAACATGGGTGAATTGGTCTCCGAGGCCGAGTTTTTCGACTGCAGCCACAGAATCGCCGCCACCGACCACCGATTGTGCGCCCTGCCGGGTGATTTTGGCCACCATCTGCGCCACGGCTTCGGTTCCTTTGGCAAAAGGGGGATTTTCGAAGACACCCATCGGGCCATTCCAAAGCACCGTTTTGGCGTCACTCAAGACGGCTTGTATGCTCTCCACACTGAGGGGGCCAATGTCCACACCAATCAGCTCAGCAATCTCTCGGTCGGGGGCGTGTAAGTCGACTGTTGCTTCGGCGGCTGTGGCATCAACGCCTGTGGCCATAACCGTGTCGCGGGGCAGGATGATTTTTTTGCCCATTTTTTCGGCTTTGCTGAGCAGATCCAGGGCTGTGGGAAAGAGATCGGGTTCGGTTAGGGATTTGCCCACGGGTACACCTTGGGCGGCCAAAAAGGTAAAGGCCATGGCTCCGCCAATGATCAGGGCTTCGACTTGGGGCAGCAGATTTTCGAGCACCGCCAATTTTGATGAGACCTTGGCCCCGCCAATAATCGCCACAAAGGGGTGGACTGGGTCTTCGATCAGCCCGCCGAGAGCGCTCAGTTCTTTTTCCATCAAGAGGCCTGCATAAGCAGGCAAAAGTGTTGCCACGCCCACTGTTGAGGCATGGGCCCGGTGGGCAGTGCCAAAGGCGTCGTTGACGTAAAAATCGCCGAGGCGTGCCAATTGCTGAGAAAAGGCCGGATCGTTCTCGGTCTCTTGTTTGTAAAAACGGGTGTTTTCGAGCATCACCACAGGGGCCGAAGAAGCGGCAATGGCCTCTTCCACTTCAGAGCCGATGCAATCATTTAAGCTGAGTACTTCAACGCCCAATAAGCCTGCGAGATAGTCTCCCACGGGTTTGAGCCGAAAGGCCTCTTGGGCTTGGCCTTTGGGGCGGCCCAAATGGGACATCAGAATCACCCGTGTGCCCAGACTGAGGAGATATTTGAGGGTCGGCAAGGCCGCCCGAATGCGCTGATCGTTGCTGACATGGCCATCTTTGAGTGGCACATTAAAATCCACGCGCACGAGCGCGCGCTGGCCTTTGACTTTTTCGGCACTGAGCTGACTGACAGAGGCAAATTTGAGCGGGGGATTGGCAGTGGAATCGAACACAGGAGTAGACATGGGGAAGACCTCCCTGAAGCTGATTAAGAGCTGAATAGAATCACTTACAGGGTAACACAAATCGCCCCACAATTTGCTCCCGATTCATGGGGCTTGAGCCAGGCTGGTACAATGAATTATCACCCTGCAACAGGAGTTATGCGCCCATGTCCGTTTCACCACCTTCGGTCTCACCCAACATTGTTCTGAGGGGGCAGACACTGCCTGCTTTTTTCTATGGCACTGCCTGGAAAGAAGAGCGCACAGAGCGCTGTGTCTCAGCTGCTTTGCAAGCTGGTTTTCGTGCCATCGATACGGCCAATCAGCGCAAACACTATTTTGAAGCTGGGGTGGGTGCCGCTCTCCAGGCGGCATATGCCTCTCAAGGCCTCACGCGTGAAGATCTGTTTTTGCAGACCAAATTCACTTTTTTGGCGGGCCAAGATCAGCGTCTGCCTTATGACCCCGAAGCGGATTTGACAACCCAGGTCAGCCAGTCTTTTGCCAGTTCCCTCTCCCATTTGGGCACAGACTATCTCGATTCGTATGTCTTACACGGTCCCTCCACGGGTGGTCAAGGCCTGACGTCCGCTGATTGGGAGGTTTGGCGGGCGATGGAGGCCCTGCAAAAATCGGGGCAGGTCAAACTCTTGGGGGTGTCTAATATCAACGTCTGGCAATTGCAGGCCCTGCTCGAAGGGGCCACTGTTGCACCGGCCATTGTGCAGAACCGCTGTTATGCCCGCAGCCAATGGGATGCCGCCGTGCGTGCCATCTGTGCCCGGAACGACATGCGCTACCAGGGCTTTTCACTTTTGACTGCCAATGTACGCGAGTTAAATCACCCCTTGATGCAGTCTTTGGCGGTCAAATACGGCGTGGGCTGGATGCAATTGGTGTTTCGTTTCGCCCTGCAATTGGGTATGTTGCCTCTGACAAGCACCACCGATCCCGGCCATATGGCTCAAGATTTGGCGGTTTTTCAGTTTGAATTGAGCCAAGAAGAAGTGGAGCTGATCGAGACCATTGCGCAATGATCTGAACATTTTCTCTGGTTACAGCGTCTTTAGAAAATTACTGGTTTTGAAGAGGTGCTTTGACATGAAATTCCGTTTTCTGCTTCCGCTGGTACTTTTAACCGCCTGTTCTGCTGCTTCTGCGGCATCTCATTCATCTGGGTCCTCGTCATCCTCCTCGGCTTCTTCTTCGGCGGCTACAAATGCGGCTTCCGCCAATCAGGTGGCCCTGCCTTCACGGGTGGACTACCCTGGTTTTGTCGATCTGAGCCAAGAGGCAGGAGAGTATCGCAAACAGCGCCTTGTGGCGATTGAAGACTTTATGAAAATGGCCGAAGACCCCCAGACGATGATCCTCGATGCCCGCTCCGAAAGTGCCTATCGGCGCAAACATATCAAAGGGGCCATCAATATCAATTTTTCGGATTTTTCAGTCGAAGGCCTCAAACAGGCCATCCCCGACAAAAACAAACGGATTTTGATCTATTGCAATAACAATATTGATGGCGATACGGCCAATTTTCCGACCAAAAGTGTCTCGTTGGCCTTGAATATCCCCACTTTTATCAATCTCTATGGATATGGCTATAAAAACGTCTATGAGCTGTCTTCGCTGCTTCAGGCCGATGATTCGCGCCTGAAATTTGAAGGCACTGACGTTAAATGAGGGGTGTCAATTTAGCGCTCAAATGAACTGAAGCAGTCCCCACCAGAGCGGCACACTCAGCAATGAAAGCGGCACGCCCAGCCCAACCATGCGGGTGGCCAGACTGGGGTGCAGACCAGCCGCTGCAGCCATCAAGGCGGAGGTGATCATCGGGCCCATGCCTGCTTCGAGCACACATACCCGCGTGAGTTCCGCAGGCAGGCCCAAACTCAAACAGAGCAGCAGGGCCCCGGCTGGGGCCAGCAGCAGTTTATACCCCAGGCCCAGGGCCAGCAAACGGTTGAGCCCTGGCTCGGGTTGGAAATTGAGCTGCAGGCCCACAGCGGT
>CAZRFI010000082.1:0-15836 GCA_964598905.1 uncultured Candidatus Sericytochromatia bacterium
CCATCAAAGACCCCATAATACAAAATGTTCACGGCAGTTTTCCTGTCTGAAAGAGACTCATCTTAAAATTTGGCCCCATACTTGGCCCCATACTTGGCCCCATACTTGGCCCCAAAACTTCTCAGAGTGTAGCATATTTTCTTGGCCCAGCCTGCGGTAAGATGGGAGTTATGCGTGTTCTTGTACTTGTTCAAGCTTATCCTTCGCAGGAAAAGCCCTATAATCAGGCCTATGTCCATGCCCGCGTGTTGCATTATCTCAAGCAAGGCTGGCAGGTAGAGGTTTTGTCGTTTGCCTGTCAAAAGCCATACCTATTTGAAGGCGTTCAAATTTTGCCCGAAACAGCCTTAAGTAAACAGGCCAATCGCTACGACGTCTGGGTCTCTCATGCCCCCAATTTAAGGAATCATCTGCGTTTAATTCTCAAATGGCACAAATATTGGCAGAGGCTGGTCTGGGTCATTCACGGCCATGAAGTGCTGATCAAAGCGCATTATTACCCCCCCCCTTATCCCTGGATGCCACAAACAACGGCGATCAAACAAGTGATAGATCGTGTTTATGACACTTTAAAAGTCCAAATTCTGGCCAAGTTTTTAGATCATTATTTGCCGCGCCAAAAAATCCAATTGATTTTTGTCAGTCAATGGATGAAAGAGGCTTTCGATACCTGTGTAAAGCTCTCATCCCCTTTGGCCCAAAATAGGTTTTCAATTATCGCCAATCCGGTTCACCCGCTTTTTTTGCAAACAGAGTGGGTGCCACCAAGCCAGCCAGCGGCAGATTTTATTACCCTTCGCCCCCTGGATGAGCCCAAATATGCAGTGGATCTGGTCTATCAACTGGCCCAAAACAACCCAAATCTCCAATTCCATCTCTATGGGCAGGGACGTTTTTTTCAATACCATCCCCCATTGCCTAATTTGACTTGGTTTAATCGCTTTTGTACCCAAGCAGAGTTACCCTCCTTGCTCGCAAATTACCGGGCAGCCTTGATGCCCACACGCCTTGATGCACAAGGGGTCATGGCCTGTGAAATGGCCACATTGGGAATCCCCGTTTTAACCAGTGATCTGCCTGTTTGCCGAGAAATGTTAAAGGGCTTTCCGCGCACGGGTTTTTTCTCCCTTTCAGGCCAAACAGATCTACAGGCATTTTTGAAACAGTCACTGCCAGAGCGGGGTGACTTTAGGCGCTTTTCGCCCGAACAAACCGTTGCCAAAGAAATCCTGGTGATCGCCTCCGGCAAAGCCTGTGATTCTGATGGCCTTGAAAATTGTAGCGTAGAGACGTTATGACTTTCTCTGTTATAATGGCTCGTGCAAAGACGATTCCCAGGTAACCCTTATGGAAACAGTTTCCCTGTATCAATTGGCCCAATCCTTTGAGGAACAAAAACAGTGGCCGGAAGCAAAACTGGCCTACCGTCAGTCCTGTCTAGAACATCCCGAGCCAGCCACTCCGCTCTGCCAATTGGCGCGGATTCACCGCCAATTGGACGAATTAGAAGAGGCCCGCCAAGTCTTGATGGAGGCACTCGACCAAGCCCCCGAAAAGGCCGAGGTACAATGTGAACTGGGACTTTTGTTTTATCAGACTGGGCAATTGGAATATGCCGTCCCCTATTTCCAACAGACCCTGCAGCTCAAACCAAACCACGCTGAAGCCTATTATTATTTGGGAAAAATCTTTCAGCAAGAAGGCCATGAAGACAAAGCCATTCAGTTTTATCAACAGGCCCTACATTACCAGGCCAACTACCCCGAAGTCCTCAATGCCTGGGGCACGATTGCTTTGGTTCAGGGCCACAATGCAGAGGCCTGCGATTTATTCAGCCAAGCTGTCGCCCTGCGCCCGGAAACGGCAGAATACCACAAGAACTATGGTCTGGCACTGTTTTGGGAGGGCCAAGAAACCCTTGCTCAAAAGCATCTGCTCAATGCGATTCGGCTGAAACCCCGACTGGCAGAAGAATACTGGTATTTGGGTGAATTTTGTGCCCGTGAACGCCAATTAATTGCAGCCAACGCTTTTTATAAGCTCGCTCTCCGGGGCCAAGGTATAAGCAAGGCTTTTTTGTATAGCCGTTTGGGAGAATTGGCTGAACAGACCTCCGAACCCGAAGAAGCCCTTTATTATTACCAAAAAGCAGTTCAACAGAAACCCGAAGACTGGTGGCCTGAAGTGCGAGCAGCCACCCTTTTACCCTGGATTTATAAGAACGCAGACGAGGTTTTGAGCTGGAATCATCGCTACAGTGAAAATTTGGACTATTTACAATTACAACAGCGTTTCTTAAATCCAGAAAAAATTCCCCCGATCACACAGTTCAGCCAAAATTTTCTATTGGCCTACCAAGGCTTCAATAATCGTGTTTTACATGAGCGCTTGGCACATTTCTGGCAGGGGCTTCTACCGAAACATCCACCTTTGTCCAAACCAGCATTCAGACACAGAAAAAAAGCGCGTATTGGCATTGTCTCAGCTCATTTTCATAAACACCCAATCACCGAGTGTTTTGGCAACTTGATCAGTCAACTGGCCCAATCGGGTTTTGAAGTCAGCTGCATTCAAGTCGCAATTCCTTACCAAGACAGCACAACAACAGAGATTGCAAGCAAAGTTCAGCACTATTTAAATTTCTCATCAGAAACCCAAGTGGGTAATCTCGCGGAACGCATTCGCAAAATGCAATTTGATCTGCTGATTTACCCCGAAGTGGGTCTAGAAAACTTGACTTATTTACTTTCATTGATGCGGTTGGCAACAACCCAAGTCGTCTTGGCAGGTCACCCTGTTACCACTGGAAGTTCCAATATCGATTATTTTATTTCCTGCTCCCTGTTTGAACCTCCCCAGGCCCAAAGCCATTACACCGAGCAACTCTATTGCACCCAGACACCAGCAGTCACCATTCCCAAGCCCACCCCTCCGCGTTCTCTGCTCTCACGCACAGAACTGGGTCTACCAGAAGACCGACATATTTACCTGGTTCCCGAGACTTTGTTTAAGTTACACCCGGATTTTGATCTACTTTTAAAAGGCATCCTCGCCAACGATCCGCAGGGAACGGCGGTGTTGATCAAACTCAAATATTACCCCTGGCACGAAAAACTCTTAACACGTTTTGAAGCCAGCCTGGGTCAGTACAAAGAGCAGATCCTGTTTTTGGATTGGACCGACCAAGAAATATTTTTTATGCGTCTTTTACAGGCCGATGCCGTCTTAGACAGTCTCTATTTTGGTGCAGGCACGGTGGCATACCAAGTCCTGGGACTCAACATTCCGCTTGTCACATTGCCTGGAGCCATGATGCGAGGCAGAATTGTGGCCGGTCTCTATCATCAGATGGGCATACACGATTGTTGGGCCCGAGACCAGGCCGAATACATTCAAATAGCCCTTCGTTTGGCCAATCAGCCCGAATGGCGCAGAAGCATTTCTGAAAAAATTAAAAACAAACAGGCCCTTTTGTTTAATTCAGCCCCTGGTGTTCAAGAATTGATCACTTTTTTCAAGACCCTTTTCAAACCAGAATCGAACCAGATGCATATATTTCCTGAAAAAGATCAGGTATAATCAAAGTAATTCGGCCTCTTAAGCAGAGAGCAAAAGTTAAATTTTCTTAAAAAAAGTTGAAACTTTTATTTAAATCTTAAAGCTTAAGACGCAAGATCCAGGCAAAAGAACCCCATAACCAGATTAAGAAACCACCATATCGCGGAGGGCGCAAGAAATGCAAGTCAATCCATACGGACCCCAACCCCCTGTCCAAGGGCCGGCTCAGCGTCCTGGATATCCTCAGCCTGTGGTTTATCGCCCCAATACCCCTGGTTATGGCACCCCTGACATGTATCGCCCCGGCATGCCCCCCACAGGCCCCGTAGGCGCTCCGGGAACAGCTCCAGCAAAACCTGAATACCAGTATGTTGCCCCCAAAGATGTGGCTTTTGGTTTGGCCGGTGCGGCAGCAGGTTTTTTCATTGGTGGCCCGATTGGGGCTCTGATCGGTGGCGCGATTGCGCTTTTACTCAGTGCAATTATTCGGGCTGTCGCTCACTGGAAAGCCAATAAAGAACAGACACCCGTTCAAGGTCCCGGAGGCGGTCAGATGCCTGCTGCCCCCAATTATCCTGGCCAACAACCTGGAGCTGCGCCGAATCAATACCAGTATCAGAACCAATATAATTATCAACAAAATCCCAATCAAAGACCGGATCCGCGTTATCAACAACAGCAGTATCCGCCCCGTTAAAAACGGACACGATTCACCAAACAAAGGCCGGTATGTTCACCGGCCTTTGTTGTTTTTTGTGTAATTAAAAAGTCTAAGTCAAGAACGACTGAGCAGATCGTAACAATTGGCAATACGCACAGCAAAACCACGAATCAATTGCAAAGTCCAGGAGGGATGTAATTGAAAAATCATGCGAAAATGCTCTTGCGTCAAAGCCAACACTTTTAAAGGCTCCAGGGCTTTGATCGTGGCAGAACGGGGTTTGCCCTCAAAGATAGCCATTTCACCAAAGATATCCCCTTCGGTCAAATAAGACAAAGTGGTATTATCGGCCCGATAGACTTCGACACTGCCTTCCAGAATTAAGAACAGCTCATCGCCCTCATCGCCCTCACGGAAGAGAATTTCACCCGGGGCAAAGGATTTGCCAAAACGCTGATAAATATCCTGAGAAATGGCAGAAACACCATAAAAAGCCAGATTATACAAGCCATACTGGGTATCGATACCCAAAGAGGAAGCCTCACTACTGAGCTTGAACTGTGTACCTTGAGGTTTTTTTCGCTGAATTTGCACCAAATAGCCCTCAGCGGATTCACAATAAGGGCTTTGAGGATAAGAGTGGCGAATGCGTTCAAAATAGGCTTCAGCCACATCAAACATGCCACTGTGATAGTTTTCTTGCCCCAAAAGGTAAAGCAAAGTCGCTGCATCATGAATACTTTCCTGTTGATGGCGCACCCGAAAGGTCAATTCGGCATCCACACGCCGCTGATGGTTGCTCAAACTGGTAATCGCAGCCACCGCAAATTCAATATCTTTGCCCAAATACAGCTCAAAAGTCTGGGAATCCCATTGAACCAATTCTACAGGGGTTTTGGCGAGGGCAAAAACGGGATAACGTTGAGTATAGAAACACTCCAACCCGATTAAACTACCAGGGCCGAGCAGAATCTCCACCACGGAGCCCGTGCTGGACTTACAGGTATAAGCTACCTGCCCTGAGAGCAGATAGGCCGGACAAATTTCTTCTGCTGGCCCCAAAGAGCCCGACAATAAAAATTGCCCGGCTCGAATTTGTTTGTGTTGACCTTCTTGGGGGATATGCACCCACTGCTCCTTGTAAACAAGCGATAAATCGGTGTGCACACGTTTAAAACATGTGCACACCTTAGATAGACTTAGCGATTGCCTTTGGTCGGTGATTTAAACATATCCGACAAATTGGTAATCTTATATCCACCAGGAACAGCAAATAAACTGGCTTTAATTGGGATATTAACTTCAACACTTTTGGTCTGCATAGAGGCAATCTGACCCCGTTTATCGGTCGAGATTTCTACCTTTAAAGGCAAGACCAGATCATCTGCTAACCAAAGTTTAACTTTAACCATTTCAGTGCTGGTTTTGCCTTGGCTGACAGGGATCTTGGCACTTTTGGCGATCTCCCAAATGGTACAAGGATGGCCCAGAAGAGACGTTTTACCCATCTGCTTGCCTCCCTGCTTTTGCAGCTCACTGCGCAATTTGGAGGGATCACTCAAGAGTGTCGGATCACTAAAAAATTGGGGATTGGCCGTTCCCGGATTGCGAGAAGATCCAGTCATCTGATTCATTTGAGCAGTATCTACGCGAATGGCTGTTTTAGCACGGTCATCCAGCATATAACCCACTTTTTTATTCATGTCCATAATCACAGTGGCTTTATTGCTGATCTTTACAGGGCTATTGGCGTTGCTCATATTGGTATTGCTGTCAACTTCAGTGCGAAACTTCATATCGCTGTACCAAACTTTGGCATTGGCACGGATATTCCGACCACCTTCCTGAGAGACCAGTTCGGTGGTCATCATCAGGGTTTTGGGCAAGGCCCAGCTTTCCAGATTGGGAAAACTCAGGCTCAATACCACCAGCCAGAAGAAAATCTGTCGAAACATGGCTGCGACTCCTCTTGATTCAATCATTTTGAATTGCATTTTTGATATGTGTAAACTGCAGCTCCCCATTTGCCTGCTTTTGAATACCCAAGGCATCAAAGCGAATCGGCCCAGCATGGGGATATTTGTGCAAATAATAACGGGCAGCCTGCAGCAAATGGCGCTGCTTGGCAGGCGTAATCGCCTCCAAGGGCTGTCCATACCTCAGCGAACGCCGAAACTTAACTTCCACAAAGACCAAGCTCTCTCCTTCTCGCATGACCAAATCCAACTCCCCTTGACGGGCATAGACATTCTGAGCCACAAACAGGTAACCGAGGGATTCCAACCATTGACGGGCGGCAATCTCCCCCTGCAAACCTACTTGGCGTCGGTTCAGTTCTGAAAGAGTGGACATCGGGAAAATCAGAAAAGTTCCTTTTTATAAATATACGGTCTTGGTTTGGGACAATTGTTTTAAGACAATTGTTTTAACTTTAGCATATCCTGCCACTTTACTGGGACAGCAGGGCGCAAAATGAGCGCCATTTAAACGGGATTCTCTGGCTCTCAGCCCCGCTCTCAGGCTATGATGATAGAGCTATGATACATACCATTTTTGTCGCTCTTTTTGTGATTGCCTTTGCCGTTTCGCTGGGACTTTTTGCTGCAGGTGTCGCAACCAAAACTCAACACCTGCTCAAATGGGGAACCTGGGGATTTCTGTTTACTTTGCTGCTTTTTTTGATTGCTTACAGGACAGGATTTCCCTTAAAACAAGCGATTTTAAGCTCCTCTGTGGGCATTGTTAGCGAAGCAGCCGAAAAACATCACCGCATGTCCAAATTTGTTCTAACTGGTTTTGTTTTAATTTCAGCAGCCTGTGGTGTGGTTTTGCTTAAGTTTCGAGACCAGCCCTATCCCAGCTGGTTCAGCCCTAATTTGCTGTTTATCAGCTTTATGCTGATCTTTTTTCTACTGCGCTCGCTGATCACGGGTTTTAGCATCAACTGGGCAGAACAAAAACAGAAGGCCAGTGAACAGTTAAACCAGCAAAAGCTCAAATCCGTGGGCTCAGCTCCGAGTCAGAAACAACAACCGCCTCGTTAAAAGGCAATTTGGTTTCACCCGTAATCAGGCGGGCCGAGCGGTTGCGCGAGAGGTAATTCCAACCCCATTGCATCAGCACCATCAGGCGATTGGTAAACTCCACCAAGTAGAGAATATGGATAAAGAGCCACATCAGCCAAGCCAAAAGGCCTGAGAACTGCAATTTACCGACCTGGACCACGGCCAGAGAGCGCCCGATCGTGGCCATACTGCCTTTGTCGAGATAATGAAATGGAGCTGTTTTCACTTGCGGATTGTGTAATTTTTGTTGCAATAAACGGGCCACGTATTTACCTGCCTGCATGGCAGCCGGTGCTACGCCCGGCACCTGTTTTCCAGCTTGGATCAGACAGGCCAAATCGCCAATCACAAAGATTTCAGGATGGCCAGGTAAACTCAGATCGGGTTCCACTTTGACCCGTCCCGCGCGGTCCAATTCAACCCCAGTACCTTGGGCCAACACCTTTCCCAAGGGCGAGGCCTGTACCCCCGCCCCCCAAAGAATGGTCTGGGTTTTGAGTTCTTGGCTTTGATCTTGGTATTTGAGGGTGATTTGCCCCGCTTGAATATCGGTCACAGCGGTTTTGAGCTTAACCCGGGCACCCAATTTTTCCAGCGCCAAACGCGCTTTTTCGGAGAGTTCAGGCGCATAGGGTGCCAAAATACGCTCCCCAGCTTCAATCAGCAGAATTTCTGCATCCGCTGGGTTGATCTTGCGAAAATTGTCTTTGAGGGTTTCATGGGCAATTTCGGCCAAGGCCCCGGCCAATTCAACTCCGGTGGGGCCGCCGCCAATCACGACAAAACGCAACCAGGCTTGGCGCAATACCGGATCTGATTCCCGTTCAGCCGCTTCAAAGGCCAGCAGCACACGCCGCCGAATTTCGGTGGCATCTTCGATCGTTTTGAGTCCGGGGGCATGCTTTTCCCAGTGGGCATTGCCAAAATAATTGTGGCTGGCCCCCGTGGCCACGATCAGGTAGTCATAGTTCAGACTTTCGCCATCACTGAAAGACAGAGTACGGGTCTGAGGGTTAATATCGACGACCTCAGCCAATAAGACCGAGGTGTTTTTTTGTGCTTTGAGAATGGCCCGCAAGGGCGCGGAAATATTTGCGGGCGAGAGACCGCCTGTGGCGACCTGATACAAAAGTGGCTGAAAAAGATGAAAATTACGGCGGTCAAGCAAAGAAATCTGGGCTGGAGCGCGTTTTAAATGTTGGGCCGCGTACAGCCCTCCAAAACCGCCCCCGATAATCACGATATGGGGTTGAGTTGTCGGCATGGGCTGCCTCCTTAAGGGCACTGAATTGCAGGACTGCGTTCTGCCTTTATTATAAAATATTAGTGTAAAGAATACAATTAAATCAGACCTATCAAGTGCGAGCCCCAAAGATCAGACTGCCGACCCGAATCAAAGTCGCCCCCTCTTCGATCGCCCATTCAAAGTCGCCTGACATGCCCATCGAGAGTATATCCCAGGATGCTTCTGGCAAGACCAAGGCCCGCGCTTGGGCCTGCAAATCGCGTAAACGCTTAAAACAATCGCGCACAGGTTGTTCTTGCTCAGAAAACAAGCCGATGGTCATCAGTCCCTGGAGTTGGAGTCCTGGCAATTCAGCCACACGTTGAATCAATTCCAAGGCCTGTTCTGGCGCGACCCCAAACTTACTCTCTTCATAAGAAGTATTGACCTGAATCAGAATGGGCAACTCACGTCCTTCCTGTAACAGACGCTGGCTGAGCTTCTGTGCCAATTCCAGCCGGTCAACCGATTGCACACAAGTGGCAAATTTGAGCACGTCTTTGACTTTATTGGTCTGCAAATGCCCAATAAAATGCCACTGGGCAGGGCTATTTTGGAGTGACTGGGCCTTGGTCAAAGCCTCTTGGACTTTGTTTTCACCGAGCAGGGTTTCGCCAGAGTCCAGGGCAGCCTGAATATCAGCCGTCGAAACCGTTTTGGTAACCAACATCAATTGCACTGTTTCAGGACTGCGCTCCACCCGCAAACAAGCCGCCTGCATGCGCTCACGAACGGCTTGAATCTGTTCTGCGATCCGGTTTTCTGCAAGCATAAAAATAGACCTGTTTCATCGGTTTGTAAATCGCCCCCATCATACCACGCGCCCCAAGGCCCTGGGGGTGTCTCGCCAAGAAAAAAGGCCCCTTGCGGGGCCCATGACTGGAGGCCTGGAGATTCAGACGCGCGTTAAAACTGACTCCAGAGGTATTGGTTGGTGACCTCGTGGTGAAAAATAATTTCAGGGGTTTTGATCCGCGCCCCCAGCAATTTGGGACAGCGATCAGCGGCTGCCTGTTTTAATTCCAGGAATTTCTGGTGATTTTGCTCTCCCAGCATGTTGCGGGCAAATTCACTGCCTTTAAAATGGCGCATGGCATCGTAAACATTGTCGGGCAGAAAACGGGTGCGGGTACGCCGGGTTTCGCTGTCGAGGGTTTCGCTCATCGGCCCTTCCATGCCGGTTTTGAGCAGGGTGTGCAGCAGCAAATAGGGGCTGGCATCGGGCCCCACGCTGCGCACTTCAATCCGGGCCGAGCGCTCATTGGCGAGAGGAATGCGAATCATCGAGGTGCGGTCTATCGCAGAGGATTTGATCTGGTTGGGCGCTTCGTAGGCCGGATCTAAACGGCGATAGGCGTTGACACTGGGGTTGAGCACCAGACAGATATCATTGGCATTGTTGAGAATGCGGTCGACAAAATTCCAACCTTCTTGCGAAAGCCCATCCTGACCAGCGGCATCGTAAAAGACATTTTTGCCTTTTTCTGAAATCGACATATTGGTGTGCATGCCATTGCCGTTGATATCCGCCACCGGTTTGGGCAGAAAAGAGGCTGTCATGCCCATGCTATTGGCGATCTGGCGGGCCATGAGTTTATACAATTGGATTTGGTCAGCTGCAATTACTGCATCGCTGTACGAAAAATTCAGCTCAAACTGAGACGGAGCCACTTCGGGATGGTCTTTTTCATTTTCAAAACCCAGGGCACGCTGAGCTTCGGCAAAGCGATCAATAAAGCGGCGCAGGGGGTCTTGGGGCAGGGAGTGGTAATAGCCCCCACCCGAGACAAATTCAAAGCCACCATTGAGCTCAAAATTCTGCTCAGCATTGATACCATTAAACAAAAATCCTTCAAGTTCAACCGCAACATTGGCCACCCCCTGATTTTTGGCCCAGAGCGTTTCGCGCATTTGCATCAAATGCCCGCGCAGATCGGAATCGTACATGCTGCCATCATTGGCTTTGATCAGACCAAAAACCATCATTTTGCCTGGCCCAAAGACATCTGAAGGCAACCAGCGGAAGGAACCCCAATCAATGTGCAGACGCAGGTCAGATTCACGCACCATGCTAAATCCACGTACAGAAGAGCCATCAAAGGTCAAATTCTCATACGATTTCAACAGGAATTTTTTGTCATAATCCAACATATGAAAACGGCCTTCGAGATCGGTAAAGGCCACGGTCACTGCTTTCAGGTCACGCCGGTCATTGAGATAACGCAGATAATGTTCTTGCAATTTATCTTCTTTGACCCGTTTCAGGACCTTGTCTTTGGCCTCAAGGTTTAATTCTTCCAATTCGGCATATGAAAACTCTGAGAGACTTTTAAAGCTATCGGACATGGGACTCACCTTTAAAATTTCAATTTAACGTGTTGATTTTGACGATCCCTGTTTAAGTCGCTGTTTAAATGTCGATCTCAATCAGGCTAATTTTATCAACTAACACTAAAATACAGTATAGCAAATATAATTTTTAAAACAAATAAATTAATTGAAACAATTTTTAGATTAAATACCCAATAGAATAATCTAAAATTTCAAATCAATTATTTGTTTGCAAGCCAAGCACAGATCTCAGGGAGCGCAAGAGTATTGATCACCGCTGAACGGGGCCACGCGCCCTTGCGGGCCACCCCCACGCCATAAGCTACCACATCCAAACCATCACAGCTGTGGGCATCGGGACTGATCGCCAATTGAACCCCCAATTGGTGCGCCAAGGCACCGTAACGCCAATCCAAATCAAGACGGCTGGGGTGGGCATTGAGCTCCATGACCGTGCCAGTTTGGGCACAGGCCGCTAAAACTGCGGGCACATTCACCGGATAGCCTTCACGGGCCAGCAAGATCCGGCCCGTCAAATGGCCAATCATGGTCACAAGCGGGTGGTGGATTGCCTTGAGAATGCGCTCGGTCATTTCGGCTTCGGTCATTTTAAAGCGGCTGTGGACGGAAGCGATCACAAAGTCAAAACCCGCCAGCAATTCATCGGGATAGTCCAGGCTGCCATCGGGCAAAATATCGACTTCAATGCCTTTAAAGATTTTAAAATGTTCCAAACGGGCGTTGAGTGCGTCGATTTCCTGCCACTGGGCGCGTACCCGTTCGACCTCCAAACCATGGGCATAGACCGCCGATTGACTGTGCTCAGAAACCCCCAGATAGCTATAGCCCCGCTGTTGGCAGGCTTTGACCATCGCTTCCAGGCTGTCGGCCCCATCGCTCCAAGTCGTGTGGGCATGAAAGACCCCTTTGAGATCTTGGACGGTGATCAAGTCGGAGAAATCAGCACCAGCAACGACTTTGCCGTTATTCTCGCGCAATTCTGGGGGAATCCAGGGCAAGCCCAAGGCAGTAAAAATCGCAGTTTCGCTCTCACAGGCATGCGACTCTTCGCCACGAAACAAGCCATATTCATTGAGTTTTAGCCCCTGATCTTTGGCCAGCGCCCGCAAGGCTGTATTGTGCTCTTTGCTGCCTGTCATATGCAGCAAAAGAAAGGGATACTCAGCCTCAGAGACCAAACGGAAATCAACGTTTAATCCCGAAGTAAGGCGAACACTGGTCTTGGTCAAGCCCTGCCCAAGGATCGCTTCGCACTGGGGCAATGAGACAAAATGAGCCATGATCGCTTCGCGCTCGCTCTCCTCACAGGCTCCGACAAGATCAATATCTTTCACCACCTCTTTGGCCCTGCGCAAAGATCCCGCCAAGGCACAGGCTCGGAGACCGGAGGCATGTTTGAGCCAATCAAGCACAACAGAGGCTTTTTCCTGGGCAAAGGGAAAGAGAAACAAACCCTGACGGGTTTTTAAAAACTCCAACCCCTGGAGAATATTGGCCTGGGTTTTGGCCCCAAAGCCCTTCATGGTCACAAGCCGGTTTTCATGACAGGCGTATTCCAGTTCGCCCAAAGAGGCAATGCCCAATTGGGCATAAATAGCACTGACTTTTTTCGGCCCAAGCCCAGAAATCTGCAGCATTTCCAAAAGTCCAGGCGGGGTTTCGGCCTTGAGGGTCTCATAGTCAGGATCAGGCTCTCCCATTGCCCAGGCACGAATCTGCTGGCTCAGACCTTTGCCGATGCCTTTGAGCTTTTCTAATTCGCCACTTTCGAGCAAAAAAGCCATGTCTTGGGCTGCGGTTTCGAGGGTGCGGACGGCATTTTGATAGGCCCTGATTTTAAACGGATTGGCATCGTTCAGCTCCAGCAAAACCGCCATTTCTTCCAAACGTTCCAAAACCTGACCTTTGTTCATACAAAACGCCTCTACCTGAATTATTCAAAACCAAAGATATAATCCTTGTTTTTGGCACCCGCATGACAATTGATACACAAAGGGACTTTGCCTTTGAGCCGTGGGGCACCATCGGGTGCCAACATAGCATAAAACCAGTCTCCATTGGCAGAGTCATAGCCTGGGATTTTTTTCATCACATAAATACGTTCAATCGGCCCATCGGCCCCCACATGCCCTTCTTTAAAGGCCAATGCGCCGTCAGGAAAAGGGTAAGATTTGGCATTAAAGGCCTTAAGCGCGACAGGATCGAGATGGGTGCGCACATAGATCCCGCCGTGTTGTGGGCTGAGGCGCAACTGGGCATTCAGACTGGCAAAACCCGTATAAGACTGTGAAAGGGTCTTTAGCTCAGTGTCATTGGGCTCGGCAAGTGCGCCTCCGGCTGTGCTTGCCGAGCTGCCATTGGCAGGTGATTGAGAAGCTGTGGGGACAGAGCAAGCGACCATCGCTGAGGCCAGCAGGCCCAATACCCCAAAAGCAGAAAAAAGCTTCATATTATTATTTCACAATCCCAAAATTCTGAACCTTATCTGAACTCAAATTAAAATGCAGTTCCAAATAATCGGGAACCTTGGCAATGGCACCGCCGGGCCCCACCTCGGGCGCCTGCAGACCCAAAGCGGTAAAACGCGTGCGAATACTACCATAGACCTCAATTTTTCCAGCAGATTTGCGAATCCTGACCAGCGCAGTCAGGGAAAAAGAACGACCAGCCACAGCCAATTTACCACGTACGGTGCCCTGTCCCTTGGCCAATAGGCTCTCCCACTGGGCTTTGGACAAGGCCTCTGTGGTAAAAGTCAAATTGGGCTGAACTGACGCCTTTAAAATTTTCAAGACCTCTTTGTCACGGTCTGCCTCTTGGCTATTAAACGACGAAATCGGAATCGAGACGACGGCCGCGAATTTACCAGCACCCGCTGTTTGAGCTGAAACCGAGACCTGACAACTGGTACCCACTACCTCATGTTGAGACACCAGGGCCAAGGTTTTGGTGGTGCGCCAAGCCACACAATGGGAACCCGCCTGAAGCACCTGACGGGGGGGTAAGGTACCGGCCTGAGCAGGCAAACTGAGAGGCAAAAGCAGGAAAAAAGCCAAGAGAGCAGGTTTTATCACGGGGAGTCCTCCAAAAGTAATCGAATTTCACGAGAGTCAGTTTAAATCTTTTCCGGTTCTCTCGTCTGTCTGCAAGCCGACAGATTCAGTGCTTGAGTGCCCAAGAATCCTGATTGAAAGTGCTTGTGACAAACCGAGAAAACATATTACGATTATAGCAGTCATCTTAATCGGAACCACCGATTAAAGTTGAACAGCAGCCCAGCAGTGTCAGCCAAAATTAAAGATACTGTTAAAGATACTGGGTGAGAATAAAGGAGGAGCCATGCAAACAGGTTTTATTGATTATTATCAGACGCTTGGATTAAATAAAAATGCCTCTGCCGAAGAGATTAAAAAAGCCTATCGCAAATTGGCCCGGCAATACCACCCAGATGTGACCGCCAATAACGACGAGGCGGATCGCAAATTCAAACAAATTAACGAAGCCAATGAAGTGCTTTCAGACCCAGAAAAGCGCAAAAAATATGACGCCTATGGCGAACAATGGCAATATGCCGACCAGATCGAAAAGATGCGCCGTAACCAAGGCCAACAATACACCTATGACACCGATCTCGGCGATGGCTTTTCAGATTTTTTCCATTCAGTTTTTGGCTCGATGTTTGGCGGCGGAGGGCAATCCTTTGGTGGCGGAGCTGGGCACCCTTTTGGCGGTGGTCGGCCTGGGCAGCGGGCCAAGAGCAAAGGCCAGGACTATGAAACCGAAATCAATTTGGACCTAGAAGATCTGCTAGAGGTGTCCAAACGCACCCTCAATGTGGATGGCCGTCAAATCCGCATCACGATTCCCGAAGGAGTCAGCGACGGTCAAACCATCCGGGTTCGCGGCCAAGGCGCAGCCTCCCCCCATGGCGGTGAAAATGGCGATCTCTATGTCAAGTTTAAAGTGCGCAATCACCCCCGCTTCGAACGCAAAGAAGCCGATTTACACCTCAAAGCCGAACTCAACCTGTACACAGCGATTCTGGGCGGTGAACTCGAAATCAAGAGCCTAAGTGGCCCCATCCGCTTAAAGATCAAACCCGGCACTCAAAATGGAACCTCCCTGCGCTTACGTGGAAAAGGCCTGCCTCTTTACAAAAAATCGGGTGAATACGGCGATCTCTTTGTCAATTTGCAGGTTCAGCTGCCTGAAAAACTCAGCCCCCAAGAAGCAGAACTCTTCCGGCAATTGGCAGAACTGCAACAAGCACCCGCTCAAACAACATAATCTTTCAAAATAGTAACTAACGCACTGATTATTCGTGCTCAGACCCTGTAAACTGCTATTTAAATCCAGAGATTGAAAGACAGAAGCACATGAGCCCGACTCCCACCATTGATCCAGAATTAACAGCAGTCTATCTTGAGCGCCTGGCTGTGGTGCAAGAACTTTTGCGTCAAATTCAAAGAGACACCTTGGACTACCAAAAAGCCCTCAAAGCAGCCTACCAAATCCTTGAACAATTAAGAGCCCACCCCCTGTTGGGTGGCGCACTTTCCCTATCTCCTACCATGCCTCTGCCGAGTGAACAAGAACTCCCGATTTTTCTCGATTTTCTCACACGGGTCATGGACCAGCTTTTAAAAAGTGGCCTGGAACCCGAACTGCTACGCAAAGTCCGACAGGGTTTAACCTACCTCCTGCCCCGGCTCTGGACCCCGCCAGAACACCAGCAAAAGACCTTTGCAAAACTCAAACCCTCTCTGGCAGTTGGTGCCACACTCTTTCAGAATGAAACATTAAAAGTGGCGCTGCAGGACATCGACACCTTGCCCCCCGAAGCGCAAATTGCCCAAGTCCTCAAAGGGGTTGAGCAAAGCCTGATTCAACACGAGCCCGAACAAACAGGTCTGAT
>CAZRFI010000083.1:0-13195 GCA_964598905.1 uncultured Candidatus Sericytochromatia bacterium
GTGGTCGTGGATACCCACGTCGAAACCCCGCTGCTCTTTACCGAGAATGGCGCCAAATTGGGCAACAATCCCCGTGGCCAAGTGGACTTGCTCAAGCTTAAACAGGGTGGCGTGGATGTGGTCTTTTTCTCGGTCTTTGTCAATCCTTGGCGCTACCGCAAAATCGCCAAAAGCCATGCCGATTTTATTATTAAATCGATCAAAGATCAGGTCGCAGCTCACCCCAAAGAGATCGCTCTGGCCTATAGCCATGCAGATATTCAACAGATTGTCAGCCAGGGCAAAATTGCCGCCCTGATGGGCATGGAAGGTGGAGAACCGCTCGGCAGCGATCTCAAAAACGTGGACTATTTTTACAAACAGGGCGTGCGCTATCTCAGCCCGACCTGGAGCGCCAACACCCTTTTGGCTGACAGCGCGAGTCAAAAGGCCTATTGGAAAGGCCTGAGCAAATTTGGCAAAGACGTGGTCAAACGCATGAATGAACTCGGCATGTTGGTCGATGTCTCACATATCTCCGACGCGGCCTTTGCCGACGTACTCAAAATCTCCACACAACCGGTGATTGCCTCCCACTCTGGGGTGCGTTCCGTGCGGATTCACCCCCGCAATCTGAGCAACGAAATGCTCAAACAATTGGCCAAAAATGGCGGCACAGTGGGGATTTATTTTTACCCACCGTATATTGACGTGCGCCGCGGCTCCAATCTGGCCAAGGTTGTGGACCATATCGACGCAGCCGTCAAACAGGTGGGCGCTGCCCATGTCGGCCTGGGCTCGGACTTTGACGGGCTCGACAGCGCTCCGCCTGCGGGCCTGGAAAACGCCTCAAAGTTCCCGGGTATCACGGCAGAATTGCGCAAGCGCAAATACAGCGACGAAGACATTCAGCTGATTCTCGGCGGCAGCTTTATGCGCGTCTTTGAACAGGTGCTGCGCTAGCAAATCTTAAGAAGCCCGCTGGGCCTCAAACTCAGCTTTTAGCGCTGCGCGCAAATCCCCGTCGAGCAAAACGTCGAGGGCAGTTAAAGCCAAGCTCTCAGCGGCCAAGGCCATGGTGTCCAGCCCCGGTTCACAGCCTGCGAGCCGGGCAAAGCTGTGCTGATGGCAAAGGCTCTCACCTTTGGCGCAGATGCCCAAATAGGGATGAATCGAAGGCACCACTTGGCTGACATCGCCCATATCTGTGCTACCAATGCCCGAATCGGGATCACTTTCCAGAAAGGGCGCACCCTGGGCCTGCAAATACTGGCCAAAGCGCCGGGCCAGGGTCCAATTATTGACAACGTTTTTATAGCCTTTTTCGATGGTTAAAGTCACCTCGGTGCCTGTGGCCAAAGCCGCAGCTTGAGCGCAGCGCATGACCTGGGGCATGACCACCTCGTCGAGATAGGTCGCTGTGCGGGCCCGCACGGAGAAACGCGCGGAGGCCGTTTCGGGGATGATGTTCACGGCCTGCCCGCCATTGGTAATAATCCCATGAACCCGTGTGCCATCGCGAAAATGGACCCGCGCAGCATCGACCAAATTAAAGGTCTGGATCACGCCAGTGAGGGCGCTCTTGCCATCCCAGGGCGCAGCGGCAGCGTGGCTGGGTTGGCCCTTAAAATCCACCTGCAAGACATGCATGGCCAATGAATCCAGGCCAAGTAGATGCTGGTCAAAGGGGTGGAACATCATCGCGGCATCAAGCCCTTGAAAGGCCCCGGCTTCGATTAATTTGATCTTGCCGCCCCCGCCCTCCTCAGCCGGTGTGCCCATGATCCAAATCTCACCCGGCAGCTCTGCATGCACGCTGGCCAGAGCCAAACCGGCCCCGAGGGCGGCCGTGGCTATTAAATTGTGCCCGCAGGCATGGCCAATCTCAGGCAAGGCATCGTATTCCGCTAAAATGGCGACCCGTGGGCCAACAGAATTGCCCAGTTTGGCACAAAAAGCCGTTTCAAGTCCACCAAAGGGCTTTTCCACAGGCAGACCGGCTGTGGCCAGCGTGTCTGCCAAGCGCTGACTGGCATAAAACTCTTCATAACGCAGTTCGGGGCGGGCGTGAATATCCAATGCGACCTGGCGCACCAAGGGCAAATGCTGTTTGAGAGCGGCGCGAACGCGATCATGGAGGGCGGTTGGCATGACAGAACTCCTGGGAAAAGCTGGAGAGAAAGAATAAAAGTGGACCTATAAGCCGGGTTCTGTCCCTGCCCGAAGGCAGGGGGTGATTATCCCTCTGGGATGGCCGTTACCGACCACCTCTAGCAGCATACCCGAGACCTGGGCGGGCAGCCCGTTATCTCTGTTTGCCTTGCTCCGGACGGGGTTTGCCTGGCCAATTGGTCACCCAATTGCCGGTGGTCTCTTACACCACCTTTGCACCCTTGCCCTGCGTCTGTGTGTGCTGTATTCAGTGCTGCGTTTGTGCTGCGTATCTTGCTCACGGTCTTCTGCGTTTAGGGCGGTTTTTTTCTGTGGCACTGTCCTGGGGTTCCCCCCACTGGTCGTTAGCCAGCGTCCTGCCCTGCGGAGCCCGGACTTTCCTCGCGCAGCCGAAGCTGCACGCAATCACCCAGTCCACTTTTATTCGTCATCTTCAAGATAGGTGATGCAGCGTGCCATCGTCAAGTGGGCCGCGTTTTTGACCGAGTGGCTCGCTGATAGCTTTATCAAAACTTAACAAAAGGCGGTTAAAATAAGAAAAGAAAGCCAGCACACACCAGCACACAAAGGACAGGTATGTACTTTAATTATTTTTCCCTGTTTTTACTGGGGACAGCCATCCTGCTTTTACGTATGGCGGGTAGCACTTGGCGCTTTCGCAGCAAACCAGGTTCTTGGAGTTTTAGTGCCCTTTTAATTGCCAGCACCCTTTATGCGGCTGGCTATGCCGGTGAACTCTGCGCTTTTGAAATTAAAAGTATGATGCCTTGGATTTATATGGAATACCTGGGCACCAGCTTTTTGCCCACGTTTTTGATCGTCTTTAGCCTGTCGTATACCTACCGCTCTCAATGGCTGAAACCCTCTGTCTATTCGCTCTTGTTCAGTTTTTCGAGCATGATCCTGCTCATGCTCTACAGCAATTCAAGCCATCACCTCTTCTATGTCAGCACCTGGGTCGATACCTCGGGTCTCTTTCCCGTTTTTATGTCTGAAAAAGGCCCTTGGTATTGGCCTGCCCAAATTTATTCAGGCCTGGCGGTTTTGTTCAGTAACCTGCTTTTCTTTATGAGCTGGCGTCAGGTCGGAACCCCTTATCGCCGAAACTTTGTGGTGCTCTTCATCGGCTCTTTGGTCCCATGGCTGGCCAATCTGCTCTATCTCACAGGTAACAGCCCATGGCATATCGATCCCACGCCTTTTGCCCTGAGTATCAGTTGTCTTTTGTTTCTCTGGGGGCTGCGGCTCAATTTTCTCGAACTCCCCCCCTTAGCCCGCACCCTGCTCTTCGAGAAATTATCAGACGCCGTTCTGATTGCCGACCCCCAGGAACGGTTGGTGGACTTTAATCCGGCAGCTCAGAAGCAACTGAACCTGAGCATTAAAAATCTGGGCACCCCGATTAAAATCTGCCTGGCTGACTGGGAGAGCGCAGAACCGCTTTGGAAACACACTCCCTGGTCAAATTTTCACTCGGAGTTGACCCAAACCCTCGCAGGCCATTTTCGGGGCTTTGATCTCAAAATAGAACCCATCTACCAAAAGGAAAAACACCTGGGGTATATCTGCTTGCTGCGAGAAATAACCCAAGAATATCAGGCCCGACGAGATCTGCGTGAAAGTGTAACCCGCTACCGCCAACTCTTTGAAAACAATCCGCTGCCCATGTGGATCTACGACCGCCAAAGCCTGTTCTTTTTGGCTGTCAATGAAGCCGCTGTGAACCATTATGGCTGGAACCGAGAAGCCTTTTTGGCACTCCGGCTGGATCAGATCCAAAAAGCCACAGGCAGCGCATATATTCCCCAACACAGCACCCAGGAGAATGTCGCGCTGCACAGGCATATTATCCAAACAGGCCAACAAATTTTGGTGCGAACCACCAGTCACCCTCTGTTCTTTGCTGAAAAAGAGGCTCAATTGGTTCTGCTGCAAGACATTACCGAACAGGAGCAGGTCGAAAAAATTCTGCACTACCAAGTTGAATTGCTCTCATTGATCACCCATCTCTCAACCCGTTTTATTCATTTGCCGGTGAACGAAATCGACACAGCACTGGACATCGCAATGGGTGAAATTGGCCGAATGCTGGGCATGGATCGCTGCCTGATCTTTCATCTCAGGGCGCCGAATAAAATTTACAGCAGCCACGAATGGCATGCCGAAGGGGTCCGCCCGCTGCATCTTGTGATGCAGGGGATTTCAGCAGAACTCTTTCCCTGGGGCATGGCTTCGCTCAAACAGTTCAAAACGGTGGAAGTACCGGATATCCAGGCCTTGCCGCCAGAGGCTTGGCGCGAAAAAGAACTCTGGCAGGAACTGGGTATCAGGGCATTGCTGGTCGTCCCCATGGTCTGGCAGAACAGCCTGGAAGGCTTTATCAGTTTTGATTCAATCACCCAAATCCACCACTGGCGCAAAGAAGAGCTACAGGTGCTGGAAACTTTTGCCAATATGCTGGCCCAAACCCTGGCGCGCAAACAGGCCGAAGAGGCCTTGCTTGAATCCAACGCTCAGCTTGAAGAAAGCCGTTTTCGTGCCCAAGAAATGGCCGTCGAAGCCCAACAGGCCAATCAGGCCAAAAGTGAATTTCTGGCCAATATCAGCCACGAATTGCGCACACCTATGAATGGCATTATTGGGATGAGTGGGCTTTTACTGGAAGGCAATTTAAACACTGAGCAGCTGCAATACGCCAGTATTGTGCACCGCAGTGGCGAATCGCTCTTGAGCCTGCTCAACGATTTACTCGATTTCTCAAAAATGGAGGCCCAAAAACTGGATTTGGAATGGCTGGATTTTGACTTACATGCCCTGCTAGAAGATACGGCAGAAATGCTGGCGGTCAAAGCCCAGGAAAAAGGCCTGGATCTGGTGTGTTTGATCTCACCCGAGGTTCCCCTCTGGGTGCGTGGCGATCCGGCCCGTCTGCGTCAGGTCTTGCTCAATCTGGGCGGCAACGCAGTCAAATTCACCAAACAGGGTCAAATTGTTTTGGCGGCCCAGACTACATCTCAGAATAACAGCCAGCATGGGGGACAAGAGATTGAATTCCAAGTCCAAGACACGGGGATTGGCATTCCCGCTGATCGCCAAAACGTGATCTTCTCGCCATTTATGCAGGCCGATGGATCGACCACGCGCAAATATGGGGGGACTGGTCTGGGATTGGCCATTTGCAAACAATTGGTTGAGTTAATGGGTGGCAGTATTCATCTAAATAGCCAAGTCGGCGAGGGTGCCTGCTTTTATTTCAGCATTCCCCTCGAAACAGCCACCCATCAGTCATTGCCGACCACAGCGCCGCCCTTCGCTGGTCAACGGCTGCTCTTGGCCTCTCCCAGTCAGGCCACCCATCAGGTCTTGGACTATTGGTGTCAAAGCTGGAACTGCACATTGAGCAGTGTTGGCAATGGAGAAACCGCTTTGGAAACAGCCTGGCAGGCCAATCGTAAAGGCAGACCTTTTGACATCGTCTTGCTCGATTTAACCCTGCCTGACGGCAAAGGTACCTTGTGGGGCCACCAATTCAGCAAACATGCAGATCTGCTCCACGCCCAAACCTTGCTTTTAACCCCCATGACCGGTTATACCCAGATTGAAAACCTAAAACAGTTGGGATTTAAAGGCTGTTTGACAAAACCCCTCCGTAAACCCGTCTTGCAGGAGGCCTTGAGCCTGGTCAGCCGAGACGGCAACTGCTGGCAGCTTTTTTTGCCCACAGAACAGGAAAATGGCCCTGTTCGGCCTCAGCGCCAAGGCCGTATTTTGGTGGCCGAGGACAATCCCACCAATCAATTGGTGGCCCTGCGTATGCTCGAAAAACTGGGCTATCAGGCCGATGCTGTTGCCAGTGGCGAAGAGGTTTTGCTGGCACTTTCGACGATTCCCTACGCCTTGGTTTTGATGGACTGCCAAATGCCTGGCATGGATGGCTTTGAAGCCACACGACAGATTCGCAATCAAACGGCAGAGGTGCTCAATTCAGAAGTGCCGATTGTGGCCCTGACGGCAGATATTCAAGAAGGCACCCGCGAGCGCTGTCTGAGCACAGGCATGAACGATTACCTAACTAAACCACTCTTATTCAAAGAATTGGATCTGGTCCTGAAAAAATATTTAGATAAACTTTCCAGCTTGGAAAGCTGGGTCGCCGAAAAACCCCAACCCGAAAGCACCCCCAGCCAAGCGTTTGATCTGCAATATCTGCTCGAAAGGGTCATGATGGATTCCGATTGGGCCCGCGAGTTGGTGGCCCTGTATTTAAGTGAAATCCCCCCCCAATTAGAATATCTGGCCCAAAGTCTCAAAGCCGGCGATCTCGATCAAGCAGCACAACAATTGCATAAAATCAAAGGGGCCACCTCCAATGTCAGCAATTCCAGCCTGCTGACATTGGTCAAAACCATGGAGCAATCAGCCCTGGCTCACAATCAGGAAGCATTAGAGCAGGATTGGCCGCGACTTGAAACGGCTTTTGCAGAGCTTAAAACAGCGATGGAAAAGGCCTTTGCGATCTGCTTGTAGGCCTGAAAGAAAAAAGGCTATAATAGCCTTGTCATCTTTATTTCGGGCACATTAATACACATCTTAAGTAGACCCGCTGAGTAGACCTGTTGAGTAGACTTCTTGTAATCGACTTTCTTGATAGGCAACGTTCTCAATTTCAGGTTCTCCGATTCAGAAAACGCATCAAATCCCTTTGTCATTTAGCCAAAGAGGACCAAGCAAACCAAGACCTGTGATACCTGCGCTATTTCTTGTGCTCGTTAAAAGGTATGGTAGTTAAAGGGGGAAGCCATGTACAAGTTATTTGTTTTTCTTTTGGCAGGCATCTTTGCGAGCTTTGTGCCACTGCAAGCCGCCACACCCGAGCCCCTACTGTACCGCTCCTTTAAAGACCAAGAACGGGGACGCAGTCTGCGCGTACACCTGGTTGAAATCAATTTGCAGGATCCACGGATGATCGTCGGCGTGGCCCTGGCCCACGGCAAAGCCAGTGGTGAAGAGCGGATTCGTGGTATGGCCGAACGCACCAACGCCGTGGCTGCGATCAACGGCAGCTTTTTTCACGGGAATCGCATTACCAGTTCTGTTGGTTTGGTCATGCGTGAGGGAGAAATCATTGCCGACTCTCGCCACCGCAGAACCTCGCTGGGAATCACCTCGGATCGCCGCTTTGTGATTGGCATTCCCCAAATCAAAACAGGTTTACATTTTCCCGAAAAAGATCGTTTTCAACTGATCAGTGGCATCAACCAGCCACGCAAACCCAAACAGACGATTGTCTACACCCCCCGCTTTGGCAAACACACCCAGACCAATCAATATGGCCAAGAGGTGATCGTCGAAAAGAACCGCATCGCGCGTTACGGACGGGGCAATAGCTTTATTCCGCGCAATGGTTTTGTGATCTCGACCCACGGCAAAAGCAGTAAAGAAATTCAAAAGCTCTATCCCGTCGGGACAAAACTCAGCATTCACGCCGAAAAAAGCGGCGCGTGGAGCAAAGTTCGCACGATTATCACGGGTGCCCCGCATTTGGTGCACGAAGGTCGCATTCACAATACCTATTACCAAGAAAAACTCCAGGCCTCACTCAAAGCCCCCAATTCGCGCAGTGCCGTGGGTTATACCCACAATCAGAAATTGCTGCTGCTCAATGTCTTTCCCGAAGGCAAAAGCAAAGGGGGGGTGACCTATACCCGTTTGGCGCAAATTATGAAACGACTGGGAGCCGTTGAGGCTCTGGGTCTGGATGGCGGCGGCTCCACCTCTCTCTATGTCTCGGACAAAGGCATTAAACACGGCCCCCGGCCAGTGACCAATGCTTTAATTGTCACCATGACCTCACGCCCACTCTGGATCCCCGGCCAAAAACAACCGCAGTCGCGCTTTTGTGATCAGAACTGCTAAGCAAAAGTCAGCAACAGACACGTCAAAAGCAAAGTGGCCAAAGGTGGAATTAGGCCACTTTGTCTTGGCGGCCACGCAGGCCATCAAAGTATTTCACGACATAACCGGCTGAAGCCTTGCCTTTGGCGTCCACAAGCACGGTGACATGGTCTGAGGTGACATCTTTGCCAATCTGGGCACAATAGGCATCCAAACTCTTGGCATTAAATTGGCTACAAGCAGTATCAACATCACCTTTAAAGAGATTGTCGAAGAACTTGCCTTTGCCAAAGGCGTCCCAAAGCTTGTCGCTGTTGCGATAGGCACTCACAACGGCTTGTCCCGCATTGTGAGCGGCATTGCGTCCAGTGGTTTCGAGACCTGAGAGAACACTACCACCGAGATCAAGCCAATTTTTGATCTTTTTGGGTTCGGCACAGACCTCACGGTAATCTTTGCCAATCGCCAGACACGAGGTCGCCAATTGTGGAATCGAATCGTCTTTCTCGCGGTTGAGGTTGAACTTGACACCTTCAGGAAAAGAGTCTTTGTCGGCAAAGCCCCCAAAGCTGATCACCTCAACGCGCGACATAATCTTGGCCACATCGGCGTCTGACTTGCCCGCTTTTTTATAGGCTGCGGCGATATCATGCAGGGCATCCCCCGTAATGGCGGCACCTTGGCTGTGGGCAAAAACCCTGACGGTTTCGCCGGCATCCAGGGCTTTGCGCAAACGGCCCTGCATGTCTTTGGCAATCTGGGTGTCTAGACCGGTAATATTCATCAGCGATTCTGCAGCATCAGCAACCAGACCGTGGGTGGGGTTGTACACCAATTCCACCGGGGTACCGCCCAGGCGTTCGGAGATCAGGGCCTGGGTTTCTTTGGCATTGCGCTCGGGGGTGCGAATGCCGTTGATAAAAAAGGTCTTGGGGGCTTTGCCTGTAGAGGGCTCGACACAACCTTCGGGAGTTTCGAGGCTGCAGGCCGCTTTGGCAGAGCCCTGACACATGCCGGAGCTGCTCAGTTTGGCGCTGGAAGCCGTGCCCACAGCAGCGGCTGCCGGAGCAGCAGGCATTGCTGGCGTTGCTGATTTGGGACGGGCCGCAGCGGCAGGGGCCGCAGGCAAAAGGGCGGGATTGAGGGGGCCAGTTCCACGGACGGCTGCACTCGACATAGCTTAAATGACTCCAAAGAAATGGGATACGATCTTTATACCCCCAATTTATAGGCTTAAAACAGATCGCAGATGCGTGTCTTTACAGAATTTTAGATCTTTTTTAATATTTCCTCGGCTTTTTAGGGCGTTGGGATTTTGAGCTCGGGCAAAAATGTGCCCATTTCAATGCTGCTGCTCAAAGGCAAAACCACATTGGTTTGGGTGTCGCGCTCTAATTTTTTAATCTCTTTGAGAATCAAAGGCGGGTGGTGATCGGGTGTTGCCACCCCCACCCGAAAGGCATAGAGATCCCAGCTGGAATTTTTTTCGACCACACCGGGCGTCAAGGGATTGTCAAAACGTGAGGCGATGGTTTGATCACCCGTGGGGTTGTGATTGCCCTTCCAGCAAAACTCGGCCACAGCACAAGACATCACCGAATTCGGACAATAATTGGTACTGGAGCGAATCGTGCCCAAATTCAACTCTCCTGCCAGAAATTGCTCGTCGATATTCCAGCGCTGCACATATTCATCCAAAATGGCGTAGCGGTGGTGGATCAGCTCATGGGCCAGGACAAATCCGGGGTGATCCCTGAGGGTATTAAAGCGCAACCACCATTTTTTCTCAAGCTCAATCAAAGCAAAAGGAGTTCCCCCAAAAACGGCATGTTCAGGAATAAAATCACTGGCGAGAGAGTTGGAATCGACCCGCACATCAATTTTGGCCAAAGGCTGGGCCTGCCCCAACAAGACCTTGAGACTGCGAATGCGGGTGTGTCCTGCCGTGACCTGGTAGAGCGACAAGGAGGCATACTTGGCAATTTCACTCATTTGATCGAGCAGCGTCTGCGGGCCGGCCATGCCATATTCAGCCGGTGGGCGCGGAAAACGCACGGTCAAATCAACCAACTCTTTGACTTCGTTGACACTGAAGCGCGTATGCAGGGCCTCTTTGTGGTTGCCTGGGGTTTCCAGTGTCACCAGCAGGGTGTCCTGCTGCGAGGCCGGGATATGCACAAAGCCCTGATTTTCTGCGTCGATACGTTCATCGGGGGCAGAACCTTCATTGGGAAAGAAAAACCCCCGGCTCTCATGATTGACATAGACGGTGCTGGGCCCATCTGCAATGATGTCCAGGTCTTTGCCCCGAACGCCCGTGACTGTGAAAAAATGCAATTGGGCCTGGTTGCCAGGGTTCGAAAAAACCTCAATCGGCTGATTGAGCGTGACAGGCATACTCTTGACCTGATCCCCCAAGGCTGTGACTTTGGCTGGGAATGTCCCGCCTGAATTCTTTTTGCCCAAGGCCTGCAGCGTGACCTCGGGCTTGTCGCCTTTGCCATTCCAATTTAACTCCAGAATGGCGACATTGCCATTGATCAGCACGGTATCCGAATTGCGCAGGTTTTTCAAGATTTGACCCGAACCCGATTTGACCAACAGACCATTGGCGTCGAGATCGGGCATGGGAATTTTAAACTGAATATCCAAGGCAAATTGGCCGGTCGGACCGGCATAAAATTCGTGGCGGCGTCCGATCATCGGCGCACCCACAGAGCCAAAGTTAAACGGCATGCGGGTATTGTAGAGATCGGGCAAAATGGCGCGCACATCGCCCGGAGAAGCCGATGCCAACACAGGAATCGGGCTCTGCTGACCCGGTGGCCGAAACAAACTGGGGCGGGGAGAGGGGATTTGCAGACCACCCGAGGGAGTGGCACTGGGTTTGCCTTGGGTCTCGGCTTCGGGCATGACTTGATTGGGAGTTGAATTGCGCTCAGAATCAGCAGGGTTGAAGAGGCGCTCTAAGTCGCCGGGGTTACAGGCCTGAAGCAGACAGGTACTGAGGGCCAAGCACAGAAACAGGGAATAGCGGAGGAATTTTGGGCGGCAATTGGACATAACAGAAAACCTTCTCTTGATCTGCTGAAATAAGCGTGCAAAGATTCAGGTTCTGTCCCTCTGTATCAATCCAGTAAAGCGTTTTTGTTTAAGCTTGTCAATTGCAGCAAAAATGCTGAGATTCGCGCCCGAGCCACTCCAGCGCATTGCTAAACAACAATTTCTCACGCAGCGCGGGTGAAATTTCGGACATCGACTCAATCAGACTGCCAGGATGATCTTCACCCAGCGGGAAGGGATAATCGCTGCCCAAAATAATCCGGTTTTCACCGAAGATCTCCAATAAGCCACGCATCGAACCGGCATCATGCACCAGTGAGTCGACCCAAAACTGGCGAATATATTCACGCGGGTTGCGGATTTGATTCACGGCACAGAGATCAGGGCGCACCTGAAAGCCATGTTCAATCCGGCCCACCAAACAGGGAAAGGATCCTCCCCCATGGGCAAAGGCCAAACGCAGCTTGGGCAGACGTTCCATCACACCGCCAAAGATCAACGAGCAAATCGCGGCAGCGGTTTCAAAGGGCATGGCCACCAACCAGGGCAACCAGTATTTTTGCAGATTTTTGACGCCGCGCATGTCCCAAGGGTGGACAAAAACCGCAGCGCCGAGGTCTTGGCAGGCCTCTAAAATCGGAAAGAGCGCAGGTTCGTCGAGATTCCAATCGTTGACATGGGTGCCAATTTCAATCCCGGCAAACCCCAATTCGGTCATACAGCGTTCGAGTTCGGCAATCGCCAACTTGGGCTCTTGCAAAGGCAAGGTGCCCAGGGCCACAAAGCGGCGGGGGTTCTCCCGTACGACTTCGGCCAAGTGATCGTTGAGATAGCGCGAAACTTCGAGGGCGTCTTCGGGCACGGCCCAATAATTAAACAAAACCGGAATGGTGGACAAAACCTGTACATCGACAGCGTGTTGATCACATTCCAGTAGGCGCACGGCGGGGTCCCAGCAATTGCTGTCGATTTCGCGAAAGACCTTGCCACCTTTGACCATCAGGGCCTTGCCGGGCGTGTGGTGGTGCAATTCGACAAAACCCGGATAGCCAAATTTTTCGACAAAATTGGGCAGCTTTTCGGGCAAAATATGGGTGTGGATATCTATTTTCATTTTTCCTCCGAAGGGGGGACAGGTCGTTCCATGACTGTGCCACATTGACCACAGGTGGTATGGGCAGGGTCGCTAAAAAAACGCTCAAAGACGGGTGGCAATTGGCTGACAATGTCGGTTACGGGCAAAAACTCCTCGTAGAGCTTGTGCCCACAGTTTTCACAGTACCACTGAAAGCCATCAATTTCGTCAGCGCGGCGCTTGCGCTCAATCACCAGGCCCACGGTATGGGCGGGACGGCGGGGCGAGTGCGGTACATTGCCAGGCAAGAGAAAAATCTCGCCCTGGCGAATCGGTAAATCGCGGGGCTGGCCCTGCTCGATCACTCTGAGGGTGATATCCCCTTCGAGCTGGTAAAAAAACTCTTCACCCTGATTAAGATGGTAATCTTTGCGCGTATTCGGCCCACCCACCACCATGATAATAAAATCTGTGTCTTGCCAGACCACCTGATTGCCCACAGGCGGCTTGAGCAAGTCGCGGTGGTCTTCGATCCACCGCATAAAATTAATCGGGTTGGGCAGCATTGGGTACTCCTTGGGTGGATTTAAATTCGGCCAGGCATTTGAGTTCAATTGCAATCGGTGTGGGCAAGGCGCCCACCTCAAGAGTTGTGCGGCAGGGACGCGTGGCCGGATCGGGAAAATACTCAGCCCAGAGGCGGTTAAAGGTCTGAAAATCTGCCTGCATATGGGTGAGGTAGACCGTGACATCGACGAGATCTTCCCAGCGGGCCCCAGCTTCTTGCAGCACCGTGCGCACATTGGCAAAGACCGAATGGCATTGGAGCGAGATATCGTAAGCCAGAATTTCGCCACTGGGGCCGAGGGTCACACCCGGAATGGTTTTGCTGCCGCGCTGCCGAGGCCCCAAACCAGACAAAAAGAGCAAATTGCCCACCCGCCGGGCGTGGGGATAAGCCCCCACGGGCTCAGGCGCACGTTGGCTTTCCCATGAAGCAATTTCGAGGGA
>CAZRFI010000083.1:13295-15750 GCA_964598905.1 uncultured Candidatus Sericytochromatia bacterium
CGTTTCGAATGCAGATAAGGGCTCAGAGACAGACGACATCTTACTTCCTTGTTTTTAAACAGACTATACTGGAATAATGGTATTGTACCGCAAAAAAAGAGGCTTATGATTGAGATTTTAGCGCAAATAGCCCTCCGTCCATTCCGTCTGTTGGCACGGGGTCAGAGGCTCTTATCTTTGGTTTGTCTGCTCCTCTGTGTGGGTTGTTCAAGCCCCACAAAGACAGAGCTCAATCTGAGCAAAACTCAGGAAATACCCTTGGTCTACTCAGGATCAAGCCATGTACATGGCCTCGATTTGGAAATGCAGGGCCAGGGCCACGGTGAATTGGAATTACACGAAGGTGGCAAAAAATACACAGGCTGGAAGTTGCAAGGCGAGTTTAAAGAAAGTTACCACGGTGATTGGTATGCCGCTGGTGGCACCTTGATCTGGAAACCCAACGCCAACCAAGCCCAGAAGCAACTCCAACTGCGCTATCAATTTCGCGATTAAATTCAATCATCCGTCTCAGTCATCCGCCTCAATGGCTGCATAAGCAGGCAATCCACGGGAAGCGATCCCCCAATAGAGTGTAAACCCCAATAAAATGACGGCCAAAAATCGGTAACCACTAAAAATATCCCAACGGGTGGTAATTTGACCGAAAGCCAATCCCACCCCCACTGCCAGTAAACTGGTCAGCAAATGGGCAAACGACTCCACCGTGGCGCGGTGGCTGGAAGGCGTGCGGTGGTGCAAATAACCTGTGGTCAGCGGCTGACTCAGCCAAACACAGGCCAGGGCCAGAAACAGCGGCAATAACCCCCAGAGCGAGCGCAGAGCCGCTGCCCAAAGCAAAAACAGGGCAAAGCCCCCCAAGAATCCGACAAAGAGCCAGCGGGGCTGTTTGATCTCTTTGAGCCGGTAAGCCAAACTGCGAAACCCGGCCTCTCCGCCCATATAACAGGCATAAAAGAGGCCAAAAAACGCCACAGGCACGCCCACCGCCTGCATATAAATTTGCAGGTATTCATCAACATATTCAAAAACCGCCGCCAAACAGGTCGCCAAGAGCACGATTTTTTGTAAAACCGGCTGGCCGCGCAAAAAAGTCAGGGCCTCGCCCATGTGCGCCCAGATATTTTCTGCCATTGTGTGCTCCCCCTGTTTGGCCGGTTCATGCAGACTCAAAGCCGTGCCAAAGGCCAGCGCCACCCCCAGCAGCGAGAGCCAATAGGGCGAAACAAGTCCCCAGCGCACAGCCACCCAAGCGCCGCCCAATGCGCCGATCAGTCCCGCCAAGCTCTCCCACAGACCAATCCGCCCCAATTGGCGCTCAAAGTCGCCCTGTTCGCCCGTTTCGAGCAGGGAATCGTAGAGCAGGGCATTGGCTGTGCCACTCGCCAGGGCTCCCCCCAAGGCAGCTGCCAGGGCCGAAGCCAAAAACCCCCAGAGATTGTAAGCAAAGATCAACAAGAAAAACTCAAAGAAAATACAAAAAGAACTGAGTAACAAGGTCTTTTTGCGGCTCCAGCGGTCGGCCAGGGCCCCGGTTGGCACTTCTAGAACCAAAGCCGCCAGGGCATAAAAGATCTCGACGGTGACCATGTCCTGCACGCTCAAGCCCCGCTCCAGGCCAAAGACCCGCTCGATCACGTAAGCAAAAACCAAGCTGTGGCCAAACCAATAGAGCCTGAGTTTCCAGAGATTGGCACGGGCCGGATTCACGTTTAACCGCGTTTCAAGCTGCGCACCCAGTCAATCAGGGCCGCTGTGCTTTGTGTTTGACCAAAGAGTTGATGCTGCCGCTCAGCCAATTGATTGCGACACAGACGGTTCCACTCGGGTTCACTTGCCAATTGCACGGCCCTGCGGGCATAGTCGCTTAAATCTGTTGCCACGCCAAAATCCAGCCCCATCGCTTGGTAGAGACCGGTGCCCCCGCGCCCGCGCTGAAAGGGTGCAGGCCAAGTGACCACAGGCAAAGCGCGCGAAAAGGCCATATACAGGGTATTGCCACCGCCAAAATGGGGTGTATCGAGTACCACATCGGCGTTTTCGAGCAGGGCCATAAAGGTCTCCCAGCGGGCCCAGGGCAAGAATTGAATCCGAGCCACATCTTGCTTGGGCAATTTCAGCTCTAAACGCGCCTGCAAAATTTGGTGCAAAAGACTGTGATGATAGCGAAAGAGCAGAATCTCGGCCAAGGGATCGCTGGCCAGAATCTCGGCCAAAACCGCATCAAAATCCGGGTGCAGCTTAAACAGGGTCATGGGGCAAAAATAGAGATGGGCGGACTCAGACAGTCCCAGTTCGGCCCTTGTGCGCGAAGCGCTGCGCCGGGGAGGGGCCGTATAGTTCACAGGCACGCCGGGCAAGCCAATCAGGGTTTCGGAGTAATGGCGCTGGGCCTCGGCCGTTTCGAGACTGCTGTGGGAAATAAAATAATCGACGTTGGGAATCCCGCTGGTGA
>CAZRFI010000084.1:0-1144 GCA_964598905.1 uncultured Candidatus Sericytochromatia bacterium
ATTTTCCATCAACACAGGAAAATGCCCCGCCTGATTGGGATTCTTGTCGACAAGAAACAATTCATTCGGGCAGGCCTTGATACATAAATAACACCCCTTGCAGCGTTCCCGCTCCAGAGCGACGGTATTGAACTCCGACAGATGGTCCACGTCTCTGATCCTGTCTTGCTTTCAGAAGAATTGTATGTGGCTTGTATTATAACAGGTGGCGAAGATCCTGTTTGTAATTTTGACGAGGATCACATTCTCGCTGTGAGCGGGGATCTTGGTCGCGTGAGTCTGCGACGCTTAGAATAGTATTCAGGAACCCCGCTAGGTTCCAAGCCATTCAAGGCTGCACGCTAGAGTCAGCTAGAGTTTTGAGGGTTTATGCAGCTCACAAAGGCTGTCCTTTTCACCAAGGACAGCTTTTTTTCTGGCCAAAATGAGCTATAATGAAAAGCAGTATATTTTTCAGTTCCAGAAGGAAGAAGGATCAAGCATGGGCGTTGTAGATATCGGCTTTAGCGCAGTTAAATCGCTGATTACCATCGATACCTGGATCGGAACCATTAATGCCAACATGGGTGGCGCGGGCCGCGTCGGTTTTAAGCAAACCCGCACCAAATTTGAGGGCATTGGGGTGATTGAATCCGCCAATACAGCCGCTCCGATGATGGGAACCAGTATCGGGGAACAGACCTTGGGAATTGTTCAAACCTCGATTGACTTTAGCGCTGGGGCCGTGGTTGCCTCCAACGAAATCACCCATTTTGCCGTTTCCAAAAGCCGTGATAATTTCTTTTTGGTCGACCGCCGTCTGTCAGGGGCTTTAACCGTCAACAACAATGCCCAAGACTATTCCACCCTGCTTGCCACCCGCGACGGTGAGTTCCACTGGGGCCCCCGCGAAGCTGACGGCTTCCATTACCTGCTCGACTCCTATGGCAATTATGTCGTCAATGCAGCTTCCGCCAACTTCAAAGATGGCGCTCAAAATACCGAACTGGTGCGTGGCACACCCGCCCAAATGACCGACCCCACTTATTTGATGTCAATTGGGGCAGCCACACCCGCTCTGGTTCAAGTCACCACCCTGCAGTTTTTACAATACTCAGAGTTTGGGGCCACCCACTTTGAGTTTCCCCAGGATCCGGCCAACGTG
>CAZRFI010000084.1:1244-15735 GCA_964598905.1 uncultured Candidatus Sericytochromatia bacterium
AGCCCGTGATTCAAGAGGTTTAAGTGGCTTTGGGCTGCTTGCAGCAATGCCAGCTCGGAAGCGGGCCAAAACCAGAAAAAACCGTCTTTGAATAAAACATCTGCATTTTCGGCCTGTCGCAGCCAAGTTGTCAATTGGCGAGTCTGGCTTTTGAGTGTTGCCGAAGGCTCAGCAGTCGATCTCTGTTGGCGGGCGTGCAGCCGTGTTTTCTTGTTTTTTTTGTCTGTCCGGGGGAGTGCCTCATCTTCCCCTTCGGCGTAAGAACCCTTGCTCTTTTGCAGCAAAGCCAAACTGAATCCCTCTCCGGGAATAAAGTGGGGCCAAGCGCGGTAAAGCGGCATCTCGCAGGATACCTGCACACCCCAGTCTGGGGGCAATGCCAAGGGCAAAAATTGCAAAGAATGTGCTTCTGCAAAGCGCAAAAGAAGTGCTTCATTTTCGCTAAGGTTCCAGGTACAGGTGCTGTAAATCAGCTGACCACCGGGTTTGAGGCAGGGCCAGATCTGTTCCAAAATGTCTTTTTGGCGCAATTGGCAGACCTTGACCTGGTTTTCTGACCACTCTTGCACCGCGTCGGGCTGTTTGCGAAACAACCCTTCACCGGAACAGGGAGCATCGACAATGATGAGATCAAATTGAAAGGGCAGGGCCTGAAAATCACGGGGCTGATTCTGGCTGACCAAGACACGGTCGCGTCCCCATTTGCTGAGATTTTCCAATAAAATCCGGGCCCGGGCAGGCACAACTTCGTTGCTAAACAAAAGCGCATCAGAGGGGAGTAACTGAGCCAAATGGGTACTTTTGCCCCCAGGGGCGGCACAAAGATCGAGTACCTTGAGCGGCCCCTGATTTGGGGACAATGCCTCTAAATAGGTTTTTACTGCGGCTTCTAGCAGCATACAACTGGCGTCTTGAACGTAATACCCCCCCCCATGAAAAAAGGGGTCAAGCGTAAAGATCGGACGTTCGGGCAGGTACATTCCCGCTTTGCACCAGGGAATCTGGGCACTTTTGGGCAAGGGTTCCACCCATTGCAATTTGTTTGGGTTGATCCGCAAAGAGACCGGAGGAGCAGCTGCCAAGGCCGCTAAAAAAGCGGGATAAGCGCTGCCCAGCAGGGCTGCCGTATTTTCGGCAAAGGCCAGCGGCAGTGGATTCATTTGGTTCGTTTGGCTCATTTTCGGGCCTTAAAAAACAAAAACAACGGTACCCGCATGCGGCGCTCGTAGAGTTTGTGGTTATTAAACAGGGCCTTTTGGGGCCTGGATTCACGCAGATCGCAAATGGCAAAACCTGCCATGCGCAGGGCCTGAAAAAAGTCCTCAACCGTGCGGTGGTATTTGAGTACAGGAGCACCGAGCCAGTTAAATTCACGTTTACCCGTGTAAAAATAGCGATCAACCAACCAGTCTTGGCGGGCCCCGCCTTCTTTCATGCTGAGCTGATGAGAGGTAATCACAGGGTGTTCAACCGAAAAGACCAACTCCCCCCCTGGGCGCAAGGTCTGATAAATCTGGGCAAAGAGCGGATTTAGGTCTTCGATATAGTGAAAGGCCAGCCGAGATACCACACAGTCAAAAGCCTCAGTGGGGTATTCCCAATTTTCGAGAAAGGCCTGTTCGACTTGAGCAGGGCTACCCTTGAGGGATTTTTGGGCCAATTCAACCATATTCGCTGAGCCATCCAGACCGAGATAAGATTGGGCACCTTGGGCCAATAATTCTGTTGCCAAAGTGGCTTCACCGCAGCCGAGGTCCAAGACCGCAAGGCCCTTCATGGGCGGCAATAATTCCTGCAAAACTGGTTTTTCCAGGGTTTCATTGGCACTGGTTTCGCTGTGGCGGCGGTTGAGATAGGCCGAAAATACGGCAGGGTCATCATAAAAAAAGGGGCCGCTGAGTACCATCGCTGTTTTCCTTTGTGGGTCAGAACTCCGCCCATTGTACTGCAAACAGCGGTGAGCCGCGTATCTCTGAGTCAAACAAAAAACCAAGAATGCCCATTTTCACAAACCTTTTATTGGTCTGAAAAAATGGGCATTGGCAGGAAGTGTTGCTTTGGGTACGCATCGTTTTGCCACTTAGCGGGCAATCTGCTTAGGTGTTTAGCCCTAATTGGTGACGCGATCCTATTCAAGAAAAAGCGAACAAACCAGAGATCCATCAGAATTGCTTAATAGAGTTTAAAAAAACTCTCAATATGCGGTCTTTGTCTTTGTTTGCTTTACTTCCTACTCATGATTATAGGTCTTTTAAAAAAAAATTACAACACCCCGAAGCAAAAAAAACAGAAAGATTTTGGTGTAAACTGACAGTGGAGTCGTTAAGCCAAATAAATTGGCATTTTACACCTGCTCAAGCAGGGATTTTCAGACTCCCCCAGAATTGCACAATTACGAGGATAAACCATGACTTTAGGTACCCCTGAACGCCCCCTGAGAGTTGCTATTATTGGCGCTGGCCCCAGCGGTTTTTATGCAGCAGAAGCACTGTTTAAAGCCGAAAAAGCCCTGACTGTTGACATGTTTGAAAAATTGCCTGTGCCCTTTGGGCTGGTGCGCAGTGGCGTGGCACCCGATCACCCCAAGATCAAAAATGTGACCAAGGTCTATGAAAAAATCGCCTCAAATCCCGCCTTTCAATTCTTTGGCAATGTCACCATTGGCAAAGATATCAGCGTGGATGAACTCAAGCAATTTTATGATGCCCTGATTTTCACCTCAGGTGCAGCCTCTGATCGCCGCTTGGGCATTCCCGGCGAAGAGCTGGCAGGCAGCCACACCGCCACCGAATTTGTGGCTTGGTACAACGGCCATCCCGAATACCGCGATCGGCACTTTGATCTCTCCCAGGAAACCGCTGTCATTATAGGCCAGGGCAATGTGGCCATCGATGTTTGCCGGATTTTGTCGAAATCTGTAGACGAACTCAAACAGACCGATATCGCCCAACACGCCCTCGATGCCTTGGCTGAGAGCAAAATCAAAGACATTTATATGATTGGCCGCCGTGGACCCGCTCAAGCTGCGTTTACCCCCCAAGAGGCCAAAGAGCTGGGTGAACTCGAAATTGCCGATGCCATGGTCAATGCCCGCGATATGCAATTGGGCGCGACCTGTGAAGCCGAATTGTTATTGGCTGACAAAGGCCACAACCGCAAAAACATGGAGATTCTCAAAGGACTCGCAGAAAAAGGGGCCACCGGCAAAGCCCGTCGCCTACACGTGGAATTTTTCTATAGCCCGGTTGAGCTGCGCGGCGAGGGCCGTTTGCAAGAAGTGGTGCTCGAGCGCAATGCGCTTTCGGGCGAAGCGGGCAAACAAAAAGCCAGCGGCACGGGTGAACAGAGAATATTGCCCTGTGGTCTGCTCTTCCGCAGTGTGGGCTATAAAGGAACGGCCATGCCGGGCGTTCCTTTTCATGAGAGTTGGGGTGTTTTTCCCAACGAAAAAGGCAAAATTGAAACGGGGCTTTATGTGGCTGGCTGGATCAAACGCGGTCCTTCGGGGGTGATTGGCACCAACAAACCCTGCAGCTACGAAACTGTTGAGGCGCTTTTGGCCGATGTCGATCAATTGCCCGGCTGTGAACAGCCCCATACCCAAGCGCTGCTGGATTTGCTCAAAGCGCGCCAAACCCGTGTCGTCAGCTTTGATGACTGGCGCAAAATTGACGCAGCCGAAGTCGCCCGTGGCCAAGAAGTGGGCAAGCCCCGCGAAAAGTTCACACGGGTCGAAGACATGTTGGCTGTGCTTGAAGGCGTGCCAGCGACGGTCAGCGTCTAAATCCCTTCCGAGGTGGCCCAAATGTGGGCCACCTTTCATTTGATGGAGGTCTCTGTGATTCAACGTCTCTGTGTATTTTGTGGCTCACAATCCGGTAATAATCCCCGTTTTGCGGAAGATGCCCGCGCCGTGGGAAGACTTTTGGCCCAGGCCCAGATCCAACTGGTCTTTGGGGGTGGAAAAATTGGTTTGATGGGTGAGCTGGCCGATGCTGCCCTCGCTGCCGGGGGCGAAGTGATCGGCGTGATGCCTCGCATGCTGGTGGAGCGTGAGCGGGCCCATCTGGGTTTAACTGAGTTAATCACAGTTGAGACCATGGCCGAGCGCAAACAACTCATGGCCGATCGCTCCGATGCCTTTCTGGCAATGCCTGGGGGCCTGGGCACCCTCGACGAACTCTTTGAGATGATGACCTGGAACCAGATTGGCCTGCATGTGAAGCCCTGTTTTGTGCTCAACAGCGATGGTTATTACAATTCGCTCCTGGATTTTATTCAAATGGGCATGCGCGAGGGCCTGGTCTATCCACTTGGTTCTGAATTTCAGAGCAGCGAAACCCCAGCGGGAGTACTTCAATTAGTGCAGGCAGCGGCCTCACGAGGCCAAATATGAGTCTATTTCCCTCTTTATTGCCGTCGGCCCTGCTGCTTTCACTCTGGCTTTTGTTCGATTTTACCGGCATTTTGCTCTCGGTGATTTCAACTTATTTTTATTTTGGCTGGGCGGGTATGCCCCTCTTGGTGGTGCGCATCTTTTTGATTGCGCTCTTTGCCTTTAGTGGCCCCTTGGCTTACCGTCTGCTGCTCTTTCGTCTGCCCCAGGAACCAGTTTTAAAAGCACTTTTGGGTTTACAGGCAGGGCTCTATTTGCTGATCAGCTTTAATCGGCAATCGGATCTCTTTGCCTGGGGAGCAGTGGCTGGAGTCTGGGTCAGTGGTTTGGCGCTGATGGCGGTCTTTCGCCATTTGGCCGCATTCAGAAGCGGCTCAATGCCCTTTTTTATGAGTGCCCTGGCGGTCTTTCTCTATCTCGGCGTGCGGGTTAGCAATCAGGGGCTGGCCCTGTTTTTTGCGCCCCCGCATCAGCAAAGCGGCGGCTATATGGCCTGGATCTTGCTCTTGGTGGGGGTCTTTGCCAATTTTGTTTTGCCCCTTCCAGCCCCTGTCGGTGTCAGTACAACCCCTGTGACATCAGCCATGCCCCGCCTGCTCCCGCAGCTCTTTGGCTCGGTGCTAGGGCCTCTGATTGGCCTCAGTGTGGGCCTGATCTATAATTTGCACATCTGGAGCGCAAAAACCCCTGAGTATCAAGCCGCGGTCTATTTTCTCAGTCTCAGTCTGGGCCTGGCCCTGGCCTGGGGACTGTATCGCCGTCTGGGGGCCAAACCCCTGGTTTTATTGCCACTGGCCGGTTTCAGTTTGGCCTTTTCGCTCTCAGCCATTCTCTACCAAAATTACCCACTGCCTTTGGCCCTGCTCGCTCATGGGCTGGGGTGTTTGGGATTGAGTCTCTTCTGGCTCTATTTTTTCAGCCGTTTTCAGGCCTTTCAGCGGATCCTACCTGAGTATTTCCCGGTCTGGGGACTGCAATTGGGCTTCGTGCTCTTATTGGTGGTTCTGGCGATTTTTCTGCTCAATGCCAATCCCAATGGCTTTTGGCTGGTTTTGTTGCTTGCGCTGGGGCTCTTGCTCTGGGGCGAAATGCGCAGTCAGCCCTTGCGGCCGGAGCCAGTGCCCTTGCAGCGCCTCTGGCTCTTTGCTCTGGGCTGTTTTATGCTGCCGGGCCTGATGGCCTTTGCGATCAGCGATCGCAGCCCCGATCGCCCTGTCAAAGATGGACAATGGCTGCGGATTATGAGCACCAATATTCGCTATGGCTGGACCGATGATTACCGCTTTGACCCCTTTCCCCATTTGCAATGGCTCAAACACCATCCCGTTGACCTTTTGGGGATTCAAGAAGTGAACAAAGGCCATACCTCGGGGGCCTACAGCGATTTGTACCGCTTGTATCAACAGGCCCTGCCCGGCCATTGGCGTTATGCCGATGCCAATTATGGCTTTGGCAATGCCCTGATGACCTCTCTGCCAATCCTCAGCTCTGAAACCCGGCTTTACCAAGCCAAAGATATCTTGCGGCGCTCCTGCCTCAAAGCAACAGTGCAGGTTGGCAGCAAGGCCGTAGATGTCTATATCACCCATCTCAGCCATCTGCCCCATCCCAATCTGGTGCGCCAAGCGCAAATGCAGGAATTATTGGGCTGGATTCGCCAGAGCAAAAACCCCTGGCTGGTGATTGGCGATTTTAATGCCCATCCCGACTCCCCCGAGGTTCAGGCTTTGCTCGAACTGGCCCACCCAGCCTTTCAAACCCAGCCCGAATTGCTCAATCAGCCCTCTTTTCCCTCGCTCAAAGCCAATGAGCGAATTGACTATGTCTTTTTTAGCCCCCAATTTAAACTGCGCAGACAGCAGATTCTGGAAACGGCAGGAAGTACAGATCATCGGCCGATTCTGACTGAATTGGCTTTGCCCTGAGGCCGAGCTATATCATTTTCTCAACTTGGCTGAGTGCGCTATAGTTAAAACAGAAACAGGTAGTTTAAGGTAATTTTTATGAACGATATGGCTCCCGACACGGAAACTCCGACCAACAAGAAAAAATCCAAAGGCCGTGAAACCACTGAAACCATTGTGATTGCATTGGGACTGGCCCTGATCACCCGAGCGGCCGTGGCCGAGCCGCGTTATATTCCCTCTGAGTCGATGTTGCCGACTTTAAAGGTACAAGACCGCCTGATTGTCGAAAAAATTTCCAATTATACCCAGCGCTATCAGCGGGGGGATATTTTGGTCTTTTATCCGCCGTCGGAATCCCGCGAATCGGGTTCAGTCGTTTCGAACACGCTCAAATGGCTGGGCTTTTCGACCGCGCCAGCGTATATCAAACGGGTGGTGGGGCTGCCAGGTGAGAGCCTCGAAGTCAAAGAGGGCAAAGTCTGGATCAATGGCAAGGTCTTAAGTGAAGACTATATCAAAGAGCCGCCGGTCTACGATTTGCCTGCAACCAAAATCCCCGAGAATCATTTTTTTATGATGGGGGACAACCGCAATAACAGCATGGACAGCCATGTCTGGGGCCCCCTGCCAATCAAAAATGTGATCGGTCATGCGGCTTTTCGCTTTTGGCCCTTGCAACGGATAGGAACCCTCGACTAGCTGCGCTAGAGTGTCCCTTTGCGGATCTTGCGGTCTTCTTCGAGCAGTTTATTGCAACGGTCGATACACTCCGAGCAAATGTAGACGGGATTGCGGGCACTGCCTTTGCCCACCACCAACAATTCCACTTCCTGCTCGTTTTTGCTGCAAAAAGAGCAAGAGGGTTTGGTGATCAACATGATTGCGGGCAGGCTGCTCTGCTGGTCGGGAGAGATATCAAAAAGGTGTTCAATTGAGACATCCAGCGCATCACAGAGTTTGGCCAGGGTACTAAAAGACACCCCTTTGGACTTGCCTGTTTCCAATTCACTCAGGGCCTTTTGTGAGATGCCCGTGAGTCGGGAGAGGTCGGTTTGACGCAGGTTCTTTTGTTTTCTTAAAGCTGAGAGGTTGCAATTGATACGGCTCATAGATCTTTCTTGCCCGCTTTGGTCTTGAAATATACCCATAGGTAATAGTTATGAATTAGATCATCATTATATGATCGATATCCCGAAAAAAAAATCCCCCTCTGAGAAAAATCCGCGTCTGACGCTGGGCGGCAAATAAGCTAAAATGAAAGATATGCAAGAAAACATCTCCCGCAACGACTCTGCTTCCCTGATCGAAGAAATCAATATCATGATTCGGGCCCGTTATCCCTTGATCTATGTGGTCACTTGGGAAGAAAAACGAGTTGAGAATATGCTGCTGGAATTGGCCCGCAACCGCAATAAGGCCATTTTCAACTGGACGATTACCCAAGGTATTCAAAACCTCGAAGCGGGCACAGCTGCCAAAAAACTCTTTGAAAACACCCAAGACCCGGTCGCCGCCTTGGACTATATCGAAAAATACCAAAAAGGCGCGCTCTTTTTACTCAAAGATTTTCATCCCTATATGCATGATGCCCGCGTGATTCGCCGTTTGCGCGATCTGACCGTGGCGCTCAAAACCAGTTTTAAGACGATTATTTTGGTTTCCCCCATCCCCCGCGTGCCCGAAGAACTCGAAAAAGACATGGCTTTGGTCGATTTTCCTTTGCCAATTTTGTCTGAACTGGGCAAAAAACTCGACGATATCGTCAATTCGGTCAAACACAACCCCAATGTACAAATCAATTTGCAAGCGGGAGATCGCGAAAAAATCTTACAGGCAGCCCAGGGTCTGACCCTGGTCGAAGCTGAAAATGTCTTTGCCAAAGCGATTGTTGCCAAAGGCCGACTGGATGCCCATGATATCCCCCTGATCCTACAGGAGAAAAAGCAAATTATCCGCAAAAGTGGGATTCTGGAATATTTTTCCCCCGATCAGGATATTAACTCGGTTGGGGGCTTGGATCATCTCAAATCTTGGATGCGCAAACGCAGCACCGCGTTTTCTGAAACTGCCCGCAATTACGGCCTGCCCCACCCCAAAGGGGTTTTGTTGATTGGGGTTTCGGGCTCAGGCAAAAGTCTGGTTGCCAAGGCTGTTTCGGCCCTCTGGAATTTGCCGTTGCTGCGCCTGGACATTGGCAGTGTCTTTTCGGGACTGGTGGGCTCATCTGAGGCCAATATCCGGACCGTGATCAAAACCGCTGAATCGATTGCCCCCTGCTTGCTCTGGCTGGACGAACTCGACAAAGGCATGAGTGGGGTCCACAGCTCTAATTTCTCCGATGGCGGCACCACGGCGCGCGTTTTGTCGAGCTTTTTGACCTGGATGCAAGAAAAAACCGCCCCGGTCTTTTTAATTGCCACCGCCAACGATATTTCAGCCCTGCCACCCGAGTTGCTGCGCAAAGGCCGTTTTGATGAGATCTTCTTTTTGGATCTGCCCAGCCAGCGCGAGCGCATGGATATTTTCCGGATTCACCTCACCAAACGGGGACGATTGCCAGATCAATTTGATCTCAAGCTGATGGCCGATCTCTCCAAGGGCTTTTCGGGGGCTGAAATTGAGCAGGTGGTCATCTCGGCCCTCTACGACAGCTTTGACAGCGGTCGGGAGCTGCAAAACCAGGACATGATCAGCACCATTCGCCAATCAGTGCCGCTCTCTCATACCATGCGTGAAGCGATTGATGCCCTGCGGCAATGGGCTCAGACCCGTGCCCGCCCCGCCTCCGGGGATGCCCAAGACATGGTTTTGGGAGAATAGTGCAAATGCAGGAGGATACCCTCTCAACAGGGCCTCCTTTTGCTTTGAGTCAATTGGAGCAGGCCACGGTCATGACGCTTTTAAGCGAAGCGATCGACACGGGCAATGCCAATTGGCTGCGGGACAAAATTATCACCTACGCCCACGATTATCAGCCCCCATTTTTGGTCTTAAACCTGGTCAATATTTGGCAAATCGACCGTTTGGGCGTGGGGGCCTTGATCACCCTCAAGGCCCGACTGCCCAAAACCACCAAATTGGCGCTGATGGCTGTCCAAGAACCTGTATCTAGCCAATTACAAGCAATGTATTTGCGCCACACCTTCCAGATTTTTTGGCCGGGGCAAAATCCCTGTCTGCTCTGTGGGCAATCAGACTGCGCGCATACGGCACAATGGCAGGCGATTCAGGCCGAATACCAATGGCAGGGCGGCCATGGTCACGACAGCTATGACTGGAACCAGCAAATCCAGGAATTCCCGACATCCCAGCCCGATTGGTTTCAAATTTATGCCCAAGACCCTCGCTATCAAGCGCTGGAAGCCGAGCGCCGAGAAAAAGAGTTTTGGCAAAAACTGCGTAACTTTCTGTTTGTGGGCGCCTTTTCGAGTCTCTTTGTCTGGGGTGCCTTTTCGTTGGTATTGATAGCCATGAACACCGATTGGAGCAAAGGCTTTGAATCGGCCAAACCCAAAATGAAACGCTTTGATTCCCAAGAGCGCAAATACAATAAACCCAAAATTTTAACTCCCGAAGAAATCCTCGATCATTATGACCGCGACGGCGATGGGCTCTTTACCAAAGAGGATTGGAAATTACTCAATACCCAGGAGCGCTTGACCCTGATCAACCACGGTTTTCAGGAAAAGCAGCTCAATAACCGTTCCCTCTTTGAACAGTTCAAATAGCTCTGGCCAGAGACCTATCCTGCTGTCTTCTTGGGCATGGCAATGGATTCCCGCAATTTGAGATCAATCGCCAACCAGGGCAAAGGTTCCACCCTAACTTGGCCAGTGCGGGCATCGTAGAGATAGGGGCGTTTAAAAAAGTCCAAAGGGGGCTTGGCCAAAAGCCCCAATTCAACCAATTCGTTTAAACTGGCTGGAAAGGGCGAAACCACAACAGGTTTGGCAACCACAGGCAGATAGCGTCTCAAGCGGCGGGAGTAAACAGGTGGCGCAGGGGTGGACTTCGGCGCAGAGAGTTGGCGTTTGCGATAGGCCTCCAGGGCCTGACGAATGCGGATCAAATCGCAGGTAATCGCCGTCTCTATAAAATTGCGCTCGGCTTTGTCTTTGAGATGTTTTTCGGCGGCCTGTTTGACATTTTCGCTCCAGAGTTGGAGTGAGACCATACAAGCACCAAGGGTATCTGCTTTGCGGTAGAGTTGAGCGGCCAAATTTTTGGTGACAGCCGGTGCATGGGGCAAATGGCTGGCCTGTTCAAAATAGACTGCGGCTTTTTCGGGATCTTTGTAATAAAGGTGATACATCATGCCCAATTGATAGGGCAAGCTCCAGACCGTGGGGTTGAGCGCCATGCCTTTTTTCATGATCTTAACGGCATTTTCTCGCAACTCAGGCTCGTAGCCCATCACATAACTGGCAAAAATATAGGCCCCAATAAAATCGGGATCCAGGGTCGTGATGGCATCAAAATAGCGGTATAAATAAGGCGTGGCTTTGGTTTTGCTGAGGCGATCACCATAATATTGAATGGTTTCGAGCCAAATAAAATCGGAGACCAGGGTCTCGTGTCCCAAACTGGTAAATTGCAAAAAAGCCGGATCGGGCAAGTAGAGTGCCTCAAAATGGTCTTTGTTAAAGGGCAAGCGGCGAATCTGATGGAGGTGTAAAAAATGCATAGCATTGACCGCCAGAACAAAACAGACCAACAGTAGGAGACGCACCCACATGGCCTAAAATTCCTTAAAGTCGAAAATGGCCATACTCAAAAATAACAGCGCCAAGGTATACATCAGGCCATAAGCCAAGCTGCCGCCCAAGACCTCACTGGGTACAGCAGCGGTCATAAGGTGATTTTTGAGGTTCAGCCTTTCGAGATCGGGCAGAACATAAAACATCAATTGCGAGATTTGTTCCAGCATTGGGTTTTTTGAGAGTTTGCCAAAGGCCACGATATCGTTGCTCATATGTCCGATGGTATAAGCTGCCAGGGTAAAAATAGCACCCATGATCGGCGTGGCAAAGGTCGAGAAAAAGACGGCCACAGCGGTTAAAACAACCAACTCCAGGTAGATCAGCAAAAGGGCTTGGGCACTGGATTCAAGAATAGGCATAATCCCACTCAAGCCACCAGAGGCGTACCAAAGCACCGCATAAAAAGCCAGCCCCATCGAGAGGGTAATAATCAGGAGTGTTAAGGAAAGTCCCAAAAATTTGCCCATGATAAAATCAGCGCGGTGCATGGGTTTGCTCAAAAGCAAATAGATCGTCTTTTTGTCGATCTCTTTGTTGAGTAAATTGGTGCCGACAAAAACAGTGATGATCAGCCCAAAGATACTGATACTTGACAGGCCCAAATCCATCACAATTTTGTTTTCTTGGTTGAGGCTCAAAGAAGTCAACAAAACCCCAGAGGCAATCAAGATAAAGGCAAAGAGCAAAATAACATAGAGAATTTTGTCGCGAATCGCTTCGCGCAAGGTATTCAGGGCCAAAGGGATGCTGCGCATTATTCGTCTCCCGCCTGGGTTCGGGCCTTGTTGACTTCATCAACAAATAAATTTTCCAGGCTGCGGTAATGGGTTTTTAGTTCAATCAATTCGCCCCCAGATTGACGGGCCACAGCCAGTGCTTTGAGGGCTTTTTCGAGGTTGTTAAAGGTGGCTTCCACCATGCCAGGTTTGTGTTCAACACAGCGCAAAGACAGACGTTTGAGATTGGTATGTCCGAGTTTGTCCAATTTGTGAATCTGCATATGGTAGAGATGATCCATCGGACGCAACAATTGCTGCATTTTTCCGGTTAAGACAATTTTTCCATCGACCATGATTCCGACCCGGTCACAGATCGCTTCGACATCCGACAAAACATGGGAATTGAATAAGATCGTGCGGCCTTCGCGCTTGAGTTCAAGCACCAGCTCTTTGACTTCGTGCCGCCCGAGTGGATCCAGGCCTGACATCGGCTCGTCGAGGAGTAAGAGTTGGGGGTCGTTGATCAGGGCTTGGGCAAATCCCAGGCGCTGTATCATGCCTTTGGAGTAGGTGCGGATCTGTTTGCGGGCAGCACTCTCGGAAAGCTGCACCCGATCGAGCAATTGGGGAATCCGCTGCCGAACCAAACGGGGGGAGAGATTAAAAAAACTGCCACAGAGTTGCAGAAACTCATGGGCGGTGAGATAGGCGTAAACAGAGGGCAGTTCGGGCAAATAGCCCATTTGCATGCGATTGCGGGTATTGTTGGGGGATTGCCCCATGATCAGAACCTCACCTTGATCGGGCCTGACAAGCCCCACCAGGGTTTTGATCGTGGTGGTTTTGCCTGCGCCATTGGGGCCCAAGAGACCAAAGGTCTCACCTGCAAAAACCTGCAAGTCTACCCCTTTTAAGACCTGAACTTTTTTACGCCAAAATCCGACGTAAAATGTTTTGGTCAAGCCTTGAATGTCTATTGCTGCGGTATATGCGTCCATCGTTTTTCAATTCAAAATTCGGATTGATTTGGAGAAGTGTTTTTTCATTATACCGCTTTGTCGCTGTCAAAGGCAGGTTTATGCATGCCTGGTTGTGACCAATCCCCTCATGGTGTCGATATGAGAATGTTATAATGCCCACTGGAGGCGTCTATGAGTTCTGCTGTTCCAATTAATCAGTCCCATCCCGAGTCTAAATCCCAAAAAATGGGTCTGTTTGTGCTGTTCTTGTTTCTTAAATTTTTTCTGGCCTTGCTGCTTTTACTTTTGGCTGCTGCCGGAGGCTTGGCAACGGGGGCCTATTTCCGCCTGCAAAGTTTGCCCGACGTGCGCAAATTGGGCAATTTTGATCCCCATGAACGCAGTGAAATCCTGACACCCGATGGCAAAGTTCTAAAAGAAATTTTTGGCGAAGAAAACCGCAAAGTGGTTTTGCTCAAAGACATTCCCCTCCAAGTCCGCCAAGCCGTTCTCGCGATTGAAGACGCCCGCTTTGAAGAACACGGCGGGGTAGACCCAATCGGGATCCTTCGCGCCGTCAAAGCCAATATGGACAAAAATGATGTGGTTCAAGGTGGCAGCACCATCACCCAGCAGGTGGTCAAAAATCTCTTTTTCACCCCTGAAAAATCTTATGCCCGCAAAGCGGCGGAAGCCGTTTTGTCGATTCAAGTGGATCAGACCTTCACCAAGCAACAAATTCTCGAACTCTACCTCAACTTGATCTATTGGGGCCACAATGCCTATGGGATTCAGGCTGCTGCTGAAACCTATTTTGGCAAATCGGTCAAAGACCTGACCCTCTCAGAATCGGCCATGATTGCCGGCCTGATTCGCGGACCTGAAAATTTTTCGCCTTACCGCAATTACAAAATGGCCAAAATTCGCCAAGCCGAGACCCTGCGCAAAATGGTCGAGAGCAAGTTTATTACGGCAGAAGCCGCTGAACAGGCCAAAAAAGAGCCTCTCAAACTCAATGGTATTCGCAGAGGGATGCAACACCCCTATTTCACCACCTATGTGATGGACCATCTCAAAAAGCTCTATACCGACAGCGAACTAGAAACCAAAGGGCTGAAAATTTACACGAGCATCAATGTCAAAGCCCAAAACCACGCGATCAAAGTGGTCAGCGACCACCTGGCCAAACTCAAAAACTACAATATTCAGCAGGGTGCCCTGGTGGCGATTGACTCCAAAACGGGCCATGTGATCGCCATGGTGGGTGGCACCAAATTTGGCTATGGGGCCAATGAATTTAACCGGGCTTTTCAGGCCCAGCGCCAAACAGGATCGGCTTTTAAGCCCTTTGTCTATGTGACTGGTTTTGAAAATGGTTTAACCCCTTGGAGCACGGAAGTGGATGGCCCGACAGTATACCGCACCGGGCCCGGCACGACCTGGAGCCCGCAAAACTATGGCCGCAATTACCGTGGGGCGATGAGTCTGCACAGTGCCCTGGTGGCTTCGACCAATGTGGTTGCCGTCAAGGTCATGGACAAAGTAGGCATCGACAAAGTGGTCGAGATGACCAAACGTCTGGGCATCAAAAGTGAGGTGCGTCCGTTTCTCTCCTCTGCCCTGGGTGCGTCTGAAATTACGCCCCTGGAAATGGCTCAAGCCTTTTCAGCTTTTGCCAATGACGGGGTCTTGAACATGGCCTCACCGATTCTGCGCATCGAAGATAAAAATGGCAATGTCATCATGGACA